>CAYTJT010000008.1:0-28513 GCA_964438105.1 uncultured Rhodothermales bacterium
GAGCGGCAGTCGAAGTACGAGCAGTACATCACCGTGCTCGACGAGATCAAGATGGGCTTCAACGAGCTCCGCGACGACGAGGCCCGCCAGCGCGGCTACCGCGACTACGCGGACTACCGGAACCGCCTGCCCGAAGGCGCCGAAGACGAGATCTCGGACGTCTACCCCTACCGCATCTCGATCGCCGAGCCGGACGCGACGAACCCCTCGGCCACCGGCGGCGCCGGCTGATCCCGCCTCCGCCGCCCGCCTCTTCCTCTGATTCCCACGCTGCCCATGTCGGTCCACTTTCAGAAGAAATCAGCCAGCACGAAGCAGGAGATCCCCACGGCGTCGCTCCCGGACATCGTGTTCATGCTCCTGATCTTCTTCATGGTGTCCACCGTGCTGCGCGAGGTGGACCTCCAGGTGCGCGTCCAGCTCCCGGACGCCGAGGCCATCCAGAAGATCGAGCAGAAGCGGCTCGTCTCGTACGTCTACATCGGCCCCGAGAAGCTCCAGGGCAACGAACTCGGCGAGAGCCGCGTCCAGGTCGACGATGCCCTCGTGCCCGAGCTCACCGAGATCCGGCAGCTTATGTTTCGACGGCTCCAGGACGAGCCGCGCACGATCATCTCGCTCCGGGTGGACGAGGAGTCGGAGACGGGCATCCTCTACGACGTGCAGCAGGAGCTGCGCGAGGCGGGGACGCTGCGTATCAATTATTCGACAAAGCGCCTAATCCCGTCCTAGCCGACGCGCACGCCTCCCTATCTTCCCGAACGAAACGAGCCCTGCCGACGTGCGGGGCTTTTTCGTTGACCTCGGCGTTTGGGAGACGATGAGCGGAAGAGGCGAAGAGCCTACGAAGCGAGTTCCGGACGCCGCGCCGTACGTGGAGCGCCGTCGCGCGCTTCGATTCCTCGATTCCCCGACTCCTCGATTCTTCCTTACATGGCCTACACGATCACGCTCCTGCCCGGCGACGGCATCGGCCCCGAAGTCACCGACGCCACGCTCCGCGTGCTCGACGCCACCGGCGTCGCATTCGACTGGGACGAGCAGACCGCCGGCATGGCGGCTTACGACAGCGGCGGCGACCCGCTCCCCGAGGGCGTCATCGAGACGATCCGCCGCAACAAGATCGCCCTCAAGGGGCCGCTCACGACGCCCGTCGGCACCGGCTTCCGCAGCGCGAACGTCCGGCTCCGCCAGGTGCTCGACCTCTACGCGAACGTCCGCCCGTGCGTCTCGCTCCCGAACACGCGCGCCCGCTACGAGGACATCGACCTCATCATCTTCCGCGAGAACACCGAAGGGCTCTACGCCGGGATCGAGTACTTCGACGAGCGCAACCAGATCGCCGACTCGATCGCGCGCGTCACGCGGCGCGGCTCGGAGAAGATCCTCCGCTTCGCGTGTGAGCAGACGCGGAAGATGGACCGCAAGCGGCTCACGCTCGTCCACAAGGCCAACATCCTCAAAAAGGCGGGCGGGATGTTCCTCGACATCGGGCGCGAGATCTCGCGCGAGTACCCGGAGATCGACTTCGACGACCGCATCGTGGACAACATGGCGATGCAGCTCGTGGTCTACCCCGAGCGCTACGACTGCATCGTGACGACGAACCTCTTCGGCGACATCCTCTCGGACCTCGCGGCCGGGCTCGTCGGCGGGCTCGGCGTGACGGGCGGCGCCAACATCGGCGACGAGTACGCGGTCTTCGAGGCCGTGCACGGCTCGGCCCCCGACATCGCAGGGCAGGGGAAGGCCAACCCGACGGCCATGATCCGCTCGGCGGAGATGATGCTGCGCTACCTCGACGAAAAAGACGCCGCGAACGCGATCCGCGACGCCATCTTCGAGGTCTACGACGAGGGCGAGCACCTCACCTCCGACCTCGGCGGCTCGGCGTCAACGGACGAGTTCGCGAAGCATCTCGCCGAGCGCGTGCGACGAATTGCGAACTCCGAATGACGAGCTACGAGTTCTCAGCTTCGGCTCCCGTTCGTCACTCACCGCTCGTCCCTCGTCGTTCGATATGATTCAGCGTCTTCAGTCTCTCTACCTGCTCTTCGCCGCGCTCTTCGCCGGGCTCGTGCCCGTGATCGGGGATGCGTGGTTCCGCGTCGTGGCGCCCGTGTATCCGTGGCTCACGCTCGCCGTGCCCGTGATCGCCGGGCTCACGGCGCTCGTCGCCCTCGTCGCGGTCTTCCTCTACAAAGAGCGGAAGCGCCAGCGCAGCGTGGTGCTCGCCGCGCAGTGGCTCGATATCTTGCTCGTGCTCGCGATGGGCGGCGGCGTCGCGGCCCTCGCGATGGGCGACGGCGCGGCGCTCGGTGCCGACGCGACGCCCGTGTTCCTCACGCTGCTGTTGCCCGTCGTCGCGTACGTCTTCCTGCGCCTCGCGCGGCGCGGCGTCGAGAAAGACATCGCGCTCGTCCGCTCGATGGACCGGCTGCGCTAGCCGCGACAGCGCCTTTTACTGTGCGAGGTGTCGGCCTCGCGTTCTCGCCGGTCAGATATGAACGAGCGTACCCCTGCTGCGAGCGCACGACCGGCGGCGGTCGCTGAGGGAACGCCACGACGCGCTATTTTCGCGCTCATCGCCGGGCTCGTGTCGCTCGGCCTCAGCCCGATCCTCGTCCGCTACGGGACCTCGGCACCCGGCCTCGCCCTCGCCGTCTGGCGGACGGTCTTCGCGACCGTCCTGCTCGCCCCGATCGCGCTCCCGCGCATCGGCCCCGAAGTGCGGCGCTTCACCGGGCGCGACTGGCGGCTGATTCTGGGGGCGGGCGTCTTCCTCGGCATCCACTTCATCGCGTGGATCGAGTCGCTCTACCACACGAGCATTGCGAGCGCGTCCGTGCTGGTCACGACGAGCCCGCTCTTCATCGCGGTCCTCGGCTACCTCGTGCTGAAAGAGCGCTTGGCGCGGCGGACGGTGGGGGCGATCATCGTCGCCGTCATCGGAGCCGCGCTGATCGGGTGGGGCGATGCGGCGGACGAGGCGTTTCCGAACGCGATCCTCGGCAACGGGCTCGCGCTCACGGCGTCGCTGCTGATGGCGGTGTACCTGCTGATCGGGCGGGCGGTGCGGCAGCACACGTCGTTCCTGGCATACCTCTTTCCGCTCTACGCGACAGCGGCGGTGACGATTCTTATCGTCGCGCTCGTGCAGGGGACCCCGCTCGCGCAGCCGTGGCCGATCCTCGCGCTCTGCCTCGCGATGGCCGTGCTGCCCCAACTCATCGGGCACGGCTCGTTCAACTACGCCGTCAAGTATTTCCCCGCCGCGATCCTCGGATTGCTGTCGCTCTCCGAACCCGTCTTCGCCGCGGGACTGGCGTTCGTCCTCTTCGGCGAGGTACCGGGCGTGGTCGCGATCGTTGGTATCGCCGTCGTACTCGGCTCGCTCGCGGTCGTGTTCGCGCCGAGGCTGCGTCGCCGCTAAGGTAGCGAGCGGAAGTGCTCACCCGGTAGTTCGGCGAACGTCTTTCGGCCGTGGAGGAAGTAGTCGCGCACGATGCTGCGATCGTAAGGTGGGAAGACGAGCGGTTCGTCGTCCGACGGCGGTGTGTAGTGCTTGCGCAGCTTTCGGAAGTCGACATGCGCGCGGCGGATCGCGTCGACTTCGGCGAGGTTGCCGGTGGCGAGGGCGCGCGTGGCAGCGGCCGTGTCGAGCGCGTAGCGCCCGGCGACGACGCGGCGGAAGTGCCGGCGCGGGAGGTGCTTCCATAGCAAGAGGAAACTGTTGCGGAAGTTGTAGTACGTCTTGCGCGGGTTGCCCTGCGGCAGCGACCCACCGCCGATGTGGTAGACTTCGCTGCGGGGCTCGACGCGAACGCGCCACCCGGCCCGCCACAGCCGCCAGCACAGGTCGATCTCTTCCATGTGCATCACGAACAGCTCGTCGAGCAGACCCACTTCGTCGAGGGCGGAGCGGCGGAGGAGGAGGGCGGCGCCCGTCGCCCAGAACACATCGCGCGCGTCGTCGTGCTGCCCGTCGTCACGTTCGAGCGTGTCGAAGATCCGGCCGCGCGTGAACGGGTACGCGTAGCGGTCGAGAAAGCCGCCACTCGCCCCGGCGTACTCGAACCGCCCCCGGTCGTCGTACTGCAACAGCTTCGGTTGCACGGCCGCGACGTCGGGCTGCGCCTCCATCGTTTCGACGAGCGGGGTCAGCCAACCCGGCGGCACCTCGACATCGTTGTTGAGCAGGCAGACGTAATTGCCCGTAGTGTGCGGGATCGCCTCGTTGTTGCCCCGGCAGAACAGCCAGTTTTCCGGATGCCGGACGACTTTCGCAGACGGAAACGTCGCCTCGACCCATTCAGCCGAACCGTCCGTCGAGGCGTTGTCGGCGAGGACGATTTCGAGCTCGGGATAGTCGGTGGCGACGACGGAGGGGAGGCACTGCTGCAGCAACGGCAGCGCGTTCCAACTCACGATGACGATCGAGACGCGGGGCATGGGCGAGGGGACGAGGGGCTCAAAACTACGGGCGCCGCCGCCTCGCGTGGCGATTCTGCCGCGGGCGCAAAAAGAGGCCGGCGCAGGTTCGGACCCCCCACCAGGAGTCCGGTCTGCGCCGGCGAGCCCCCTCCATTATTAGGGGCTTTGAATCATTATTCTGTGACGCTAGACAGTGTGGTGCGAGGGATGTAACCTTCGGTCAGAAATTTTTCGACGCGCTGCCACTTTTTCCCACCGATGCCCTCCGACGCCGCCCGATCCCCCCGCCCCGACTCTGTGCCAACTCAGCACGACGCGGCCGAGGTGTTGCGGCGGCATTGGGGGCACGACGGCTTCCGGCCGGGGCAGTGGGCCGCGGTCGAGGCGCTGCTCGGCGGGGCCGACGTGCTGGCCGTGCTGCCGACGGGCGGGGGCAAATCGGTGTGCTACCAGGTGCCGGCGGTGTTGCTCGGCGGGCTGACCGTCGTCGTGTCGCCGCTCATCGCGCTGATGCGCGACCAGGTGGCCGGGCTGAGCGCGCGCGGGATTCCGGCCACGTTTATCGATAGCTCGCTGCCGTACCACGAGTCCGAGCAGCGCTGGACCGATGCCGAGTTCGGCCGCTACCGGCTGCTCTACCTCTCGCCGGAGCGGACGGAGTCGGACACATTCCTGGCACGCGCGCCGCGCCTGCCGACCTCGCTGCTGGCTATCGACGAGGCGCACTGCATCTCCGAGTGGGGGCACGACTTCCGGCCCGTCTACCTCCGCCTCGCCGACGCGGCCGAGGTGCTGGGCCGCCCGCCCATCATCGCCGTCACCGCAACTGCGACGCCCGAAGTTCGCCGCGACATCGTCGCACGACTCGGGCTCCGAGAGCCGCGCATCGTCGTGCGCGGGTTCGACCGCCCGAACGTCGTGCCGAGCGTGTTTCGGACCGACGCGAAGCGGCAGAAAGCGCTAGAGGTGATCGGCGGAGTGGAGGGCAGCGGGATCGTATACGCCGGGACGCGGCGCGGCACGGAGCGCTGGGCCGAGACGCTGCGGGATGCGGGCGTCGGCGCCGAAGCCTACCACGCCGGTCTCGACACGGCGGCGCGGACGGCCGTGCAGGAGCGGTGGCAGCGCGGCGAAACCCGCGTGATCGCCGCGACGAGCGCCTTCGGAATGGGGATCGACAAAGCCGACGTGCGCTTCGTGATCCACGTCGACCTGCCGCCGACGGTCGAGGCGTACTACCAGGAGGCGGGGCGGGGCGGCCGGGATGGCGAGCGCGCCTACGCGGTGCTGCTCTACGCCGAGCGCGATGCGGCGGCGGCCCGCTCGTTCGCCGAGGAGGGGCACCCCGAAGCGGCCGTGGTGCAGCGGGTGTACACCGAGGCGTGCAGCCTCGCGCAACTCCCCATCGGGTCGGAGCCGGACGGGCCGCTCGCGATCGACGTCGACGCCGTGGCGGCGGCGACGGAGCAGTCGCCGCTCGCCGTACGCGCCGCCGTCGCTGCGCTCGCCCGCGCCGGGGCGTGGGAGGTGACCACGGCGCACCGCCACCGCGGGCTCGTCCGCTTCCGGCAGCCCGCCGAGCGCGTGCGCGCCTACGCCGACGAACTCAGCAACCGAGCCCTCGCCGACTTCGTCCGGGACCTCCTGCGCAGCGTCCACGCCGAAGCCTTCTCCGGCTGGTCCGACCTCGACTATAAAGTGCTCGAACAGCGTACCGGGCTCCCCCGACCCCGACTCCTCCGCGGGCTCGACTTCCTCGTGCAGCACGAGCTTCTCGTCTACGTCCCGCCCGGCGACGGTCTCCGCGTGACGTTCTCCGGCCCGCGCGCCGAGCGGGTGCTCCTCGATGCCACCGCGCTTCGGGCATCGCGCCGCCGCGCCCTCGCCCGGCTCGACGACATGCTCCGCTACGCGCGCTCCATCACCTGCCGCCGCCGCTTCCTGCTCAACTACTTCGGCGAGCGCAGCCCGGAGCGGTGCGGCGCGTGCGACGTCTGTCTGGGCCGCCACCGCCCCGACGTCATCACCCCGACCGAGGAGCCGCTCCTCCGCCGCCTGCTCGACCACGTCGCCCGGGGCGATGCGCCGTCGTCGTGGCTCGCGGGCGAGGCGCTCCCGCCGCACCGCGTCGCCGGCTTCGCGGACTGGCTCGTGCACGAGGGCTATCTCCGCGTGGCCGACCCGCTCGACGGCACGCTCGCGCTCACCGAAGCGGGGCAGCAGTTCATCGGACGAGCGTGACGGAACGCGCCGCTTCGAACGTCTCGCCCGCCGCGCGCACGACGTACACCCCGGCGGGCAGCCCGGCGCCGTCGAACACGAGCGTGTGCTCCTCGTCCGCCGACAGCGGTCCGTCGTGGAGCACGGCGACCTCACGGCCGAGCACGTCGTAGGCCACAACGGCGACGTGTTGCGAGGCAGCGAGTGTAAGCGAGATCCACGCGCGGCCTGTAAACGGATTCGGATGGGCTGAGAGGGCGAACGCGCTCTCCGGTCCCGCGCCGGTCGTAAGGTCGAGGCGCGGGCGGAGCACGAACAGCCCGCGCGCCATGTCCGAGACGACGACGACCCCGCTCTCGAAAAACGGGTACACGCCGAACGCGCCGTCGAACCCCATGGGGTCGCCCTCCGGGAAGGTGTCGAAAAAGGCTACCTCTTCGAGCGTGCCCTCGTCGAGCCCGGCGAGGTCCAAGATTCGGAGGCCGCTCGTGTAGTTCGCCTGGTAGACATGGCCGTCGTGGACGAAGAGGTTGTGGTCGGTCGAGGTCGTAGGGGCGACGTACTCAAACGCGAGCGAGGGCTCGTCGAGGTCCGAAACGTCGAAGACGAGCGTGCGCGTGTCGAGGCCGATGTTGCGCTCGTCCAACTCGTCGTTGAGGAGGAAGTAGCGGCCGTCGTCGGTGAGCCACCCCTGGTGCGCGTAGACCGCGTTGGGGTACGGCGTTTCGGAAACGAGCGCGGGGTTCTGCTTGTCCGTCACGTCGACGATCGTGAGGAGGCGGCCGGAACCGGCGGGTCCGAAGCACACCTCGCGCCCCTCGTAGTCGGGGTCGGGGCCGTCGTACGTCACGCACTGCACGTCGTGGAACTCGGCCCCGGGGTAGGCGAAGCAGCCGGCGAAAGCCGGGCTGAGGGGCTGGCGGATGTCCACGATGTGAAAGCCCGCATTGCAAACGCCCGACCCCGTGTATACGAGGTAGGCGAACCCCGATTCCTCGTTGATCGCGATGTTGTGCGGGTCGGTGCCGTCGGTGTAGAGGGCGTCGGCGGTGAAGGTCGCCGGCGGACCCGCGACGCCGCGCAGGCGGGTGAGGTCGAACACCTGGACCGGCGCGAAGCCGGAGTCCGTGCCGAGGAAGACGTGATCGGCGTACACCTTCGCGTCGCGCGCGACGGCCTCCGACGGGGCCGCCAGGGTGCCGACGACGAGGGGGGCGGTCGGGTCGCTGAGGTCCACGAACGCGGTGTGGTCGTACTGATTGACGATCGCGTACTCGACCCCCGTCTCCGGGTCCGTCCACCCCCAGATGTCGCTCGACGACTGCTGGAATTCGGGCGCGGCGTTGAGCGGTAGCCGCGCCAGCAGGTCCACGTCGCGGCACGGGTACTCGCCGGCCATGCCGTCCACGCACGGCGCCGGCTGGGCTGCGGCGAGCGGCGCGAGGGCGATGGCGAGGAGGGCGGTGCGCAGCAGGCGGCTCATGGCAGGCGGAGCGGGGGTATGCACGCGCGGCGGCCCGGCGGGGAGCCGGACCGCCGCGCGCGATCGTCGTAGGAGGCGGAGGGCTACTCGCCCATACCGTCCATCGTCGGCTCGGCGGCCACGCCCAGCGAGGCCGACACCGGCTCGCTGAAGACCGTCATGCCGCTCGCGTCGAGGGCGCGGAGGCGGAAGGAGTAGCTCCCGTCGGCGAGGTCGCTGACGCGGTAGCGGTAGGTCGCGCGCTCCGTCAGCGCGGGCACCGACCCCACGGTCACCCACTCGCCACCCCGCTCGCGCTCAACGGCGAAGCGCGTGAGGTCGGCGTCCGGAGCGGGGGACCAGCTGAGGTCCACGCCGCCGTTCCATGGGAACGCCGTGAACGAGGCCAGCGCGAGCGGCTCGGGCCGCTCGGGGCGGACGATGAAGAGGCCGCGCTGCATGTCGCTGATGAGCACGACGCCGCTGTCGAAGTAGGGGAACGTGCTCCACGCGCCGCCGAACTGGTTGGCGTCGTCGTTGGGGAACGTGTCGAAGAACGCGATCTCTTCGAGCTCCGCGTCCGCGGCGTTCGTCACGTCGACCACGCGCAGGCCGATCCGGTAGTTCGCCATGTAGGCGGCGTCGCCGCGGATGTAGAGGTTGTGGTCGATCGAGGGGTACTCGCTGAGGTAGACGCCGATGAACTCGGGCTCGTCGAGGTCCGTCAGGTCGAAGACCAGCGAGCGCGTGTTGTGGCTGAAGCGCTGCTCGTCGAGCTCGTCGTTGCCGATGAAGTAGCGGTGGTCCTCGGTGAGCCAGCCCTGGTGGGTGTACGCCGGGTTGGGGTAGACCGCCTGCGAGATCTCGACGGTGTTCGCGCGGTCGGTGACGTCGGCGATCGTGACGGTGTCCTCGTTCGAGGCCACGCAGATCTCCTGCCCCTGGTAGTCCTCGTCGGGGCCGTCGTAGATCACGCACTGCACGTCGTGGGTGTAGCCGTCCTGGTCGAAGCAGCCCTCGAACGTGGGCTGCAGCGGCGTCGTGACGTCGACGAGGTGGAGCCCGCCGGCGCAGCCCTCGGCGGCGCGGCTGCCGACGATGATGGCGAGGCCGGTCTCCTCGTTGAGGGCGACGTTGTGGCTCTGCCCGACGCGGTCGTAGTGGGCGTCGGCGGTGAACTCGACCGGCCCCTGCGTCGGCGCGACGTCGCGGAGGCGGGCGAGGTCGAAGATCTGCATCCCGTGGCCGTCGGCCTCGCTCACGATGAACGCGTAATCCTTGTACACCTTGATGTCGCGCCAGACGGTCGCGACGGTGTGGGTCGGCAGCTTGCCGAGGTAGACGGGGTTGACGGGGTCGCCGATGTCGACGAAGGCGGTGCCGTCGGCGAGCCCCATGAGGGCGTACTCCTTGCCGGTGACGGGGTCGGTCCAGCCCCACACGTCGTTGCCCGCCTGGGCGCTCATCGTCGGGAGGTCGACGTGGGCGAGGAGCGTGACGTTGTCGCAGGCGTACTCGCCGTCGATCATGCCGTCGTCGCCGCAGGGCACGGGCTGGGCCGCCGCAGGCAGGGCGGCGGCGGTGAGGAGGGCCAGGGAGAAAAGGAAACGCATGGGTTCGAGCGGTTTGAGATCCGACGGGAAGACGTTGGGTGGCAGGGGCCAAACGTAGCCCCCGGCACAGCGAGTATGCGGGGGCTATACGCCTGACCCGGCCCGGCGTTGCAGGACGGCCGGGGATTCGGACGAACCGCTAGCGAGTGACCGAGACCTGGCGCGTTTCGGCGAACGTCTCGCCGGTGGCGCGGATGAAGTAGAGGCCGGCCGGCAGCGCGCTCGTGTCGAGCGAGAACGTCCGTGCGGCGCCCGCGTCGAGGGAGCCAGAGAAGAGGTCGGCCACGCGGCGGCCGAGCACGTCGTACACGACGATCTCGACGTTTTGCGCCGCGTCGAGCTTGAGGTCGATCTGGGTGGTGGAGGTCGTCGGGTTGGGGTAGGCCGCCGAGAGGCCGCCCGATACCGCCGTGGCTTCGTCCTCCCCGGCAACGGGGTTGTCCCCCGGAAGCTGCGGATCGAGGACGAACAGGCCGCTGTTGATGTCACTCACGACCACGATCCCGCTCTCAAAGTAGGGGTAGTTGCTCCACGTGCCGTTGAAGCTGTCCGAGTCGTTGCTCGGGTAGGTGTCGAAGTAGGCGACTTCCGCCAGCACGGGAGCGGCCCCGATCCCGGCGCTCTGGAGGTCGACGATGCGGAGGCCGGAGGTGTAGTTGGACTGGAAGACGTAGCGGCCCTTGACGTAGAGGTTGTGGTCGATGGAGGCGGTCGGGTGGAAGTACTCGCTCAGGAACTCGGGGTCATCGAGGTCCGAGACGTCGAAGACGAGCGTGCGCGTGTCGTTGCCGACGTTGCGCTCGTCGAGTTCGTCGTTCGCGATGAAGTAGGCCCGGTCCTCCGTGAACCACCCTTGGTGCGCGTAGCCTTGGTTCGGGTAGGGCACCTGCGCGATCAGCGTAGGGTTGTCCTTATCCGTGACGTCGACGAACGAGAAGTGGTTGTTGCTTGCGCTGAACTGGTCGCCCTGTGCCACGGCACAGATCTCCCGGCCCTGGTAGTCGGCGTCGGGGCCGTCGTAGACGACGCACTGCGCGTCGTGCGTGTAGCCGTCGTCCGAGAAGCACCCGGCAAAGCTGGGGTCTGCGATCGCGGACGCCTGAAGGTTCACCATGTGCAGCCCCCCGCTGCACGAGCTCGCGCCGACGATGTAGGCGAACCCCGTCGCCTCATTGATGGCGACGTTGTGGGCCGAGCCGACGCCGTCGTAGTGGTTCGTCTCGGCGAAGGTCACGGGCGGGTTCTCCACGTCGCGCAACTCGGTCAGGTCGAATATCTGCATCCCGTGGTTGCCGTTGAGGTCGCTGACGACGAAGGCGTGGTTCTGGTAGACCTTCACGTCGCGCCAGGCGGAACTCCCCGTGTGCGACGGGAGCTTGCCGAGGTAGACGGGGTCCGCCGGATCGCTGACGTCGACGAACGCCGTGCCGTTGTCCAGCCCCATGAGTGCGTACTCCTTCCCTGTCTGGGGGTCGGTCCAACCCCATATGTCGCTGCCATCGTTCGCGTTCATCTCGCTCAGCGAGACGTTGCTGAGCAGGTTCACCGACTCGCAGCTGAAGCTGCGGCCGTTGGTGGATGCGGTCCCGCTCAAGCACGCCGCCTCTTGGGCGACAGCAGGGCGCGCGAGGCAGAACAGCGAGAGGGCGAGCGCGATCGGGGCGAGACGGGGCATACGGAGGAGAGGGCTGGACAGGGCTGGGCGGGAAACGGGAGGACGAGCTGCGCAGAGCAGGCCATGATACGCGTCGTCCCATGACCCCACCGCATGCGGTGGGCAGAAAAGAAGCGAACGAACCCGCTCGTGTTACGAAACGCCAGGAGGGGCGTACGGCTCGCCCTCGAAGCGATTCTCCGCTCGGTTCTTTACCACGTCGTCGGCGCGGAAAACGTGTCCGTTCATGGCGACGTAGGCCCCGGGCGGTAGGAGCTGCACCGCCGCGAGGGCGAACCCGAGGTTGAACTCGGCGTCGGTGCCTTTGAAGCGGGCCGGGCTCAGCGAGCCGACGAACACGACCGTCTTGTCGCCGGTGCCGCCGAGCGCGCGCGCCGTCGCGGCCATCGTGTCGGTCCCGTGCGTGATGAGGACGCGGCGGCGGGGCTCGGCGCGGACGCGCTCGGCGATGAGCGCGCGGTCCTCGTCGGTGAGGTCGAGGCTGTCCTTCCGCATCAGCGTCTCGACCTCGGTCTCGACCGTCGCCCCCACGCTCTGGAGGATCTCGAACGCCTGCGGGTCGCCCACTTTGTAGTCGCTCTGCGCGTCGAAGTAGACCTTGTCGATCGTGCCGCCGGTGGTGAAGATTTTGATGGACACGAGCGTTCGGGGCTGGTAGGAGGGGGGACCGCCGGCTCAGTCGACGGCGCGGCGGCGCTCGTCGAGGAGGCGGTCGAGCGCGCGGTCGTAGAGGGGCTGGTAGGCCTCGGGGTGGAGGGCGTAGTAGTCGAGCGCGCGCGCGAAGGCGGCGGTGTCGGTGCCGAGCGCGGCGAGGGCGGCGGCGCGGAGGCTGTCGCGCGGGGCGCCGGTGTGCGACGCGCGGGCGTCCGCGAGGTGCACGCCGATGAGCACCTCGACCATCAGGCTGTCGGAGAGGCCCGGCTCGGACGGGGCGTCGGCGTCGCACCCGGTGCCCGGCGCGAGGGCGGCGGGCAGGGCGACGGCGAGGACCGCGAGCCGGAGGCGGCTACGCATCGACGGAGGCCAGCAGGTCGTCGGGCACGTCCACGTCCATGCGGAGGAGTCGGGCGGCGTAGGTCTTGCCCTGCGCGTCGAGCTTGAGCGAGACCGTCCCGCCGCCGCCGAGCGCCTCGTGCAGCAGGAAGTTCAGCGCGCCGAGGTTGGGCAGCTCGAACCGCTCGACCTCGCCCTTGCACATCGGGCCGAAGTGGGCCTTGACGCGCTCGGCGGTGACGTGCTCGCGGAGGAACGGGTAGAGCTTCGGGTCGCGGGCGATCAGCCCGACGTTCACGGCGTCGCCCTTGTCGCCGCTGCGGGCGTGGGCGATGGCGAGGAGTTTGGTTCGTGGCACGCTCGGTCTGCTGGCTGGAGGGGAGGAGGGGTGGCGGAATATAGGAGCGGCCCGGAGAAGTGACGAATGTTGAACGACGAGTGACGAGTTGTCGAGAGGCACCCACTCGTCACTCGTCATTCGTACCGCGTCGCTCGCCTCACGGGATGATCTTGTCGATCGGGTACTCCAGGATCCCCTCGGCGCCGGCGCGCTTGAGCTCGGGGATGAGGCGGCGCACCTGGCGCTCCTCGATCACCGTCTCGATCGCCACCCAGTCATTCGCGAAGAGCGGCGAGACGGTGGGGTTGCGGAGCGCGGGGAGCAGCCCGACGATCGTGTTCACGTCCGTCTTCCGCGCGTTCAGCTTGAGCCCGACCCGGCCCTCGGCGCGGATCGCGCCCTCCATCAGCAGGGCGATGTTCTCGATCTTCTCCCGCTTCCACGGGTCGTCCCACGCCGCTTTGTTGGCGATGAGCTGCGTGTTCGACTTCAGCAGCACCTCGGCGATGCGGAGGTTGTTGGCGCGGAGGGAGTTGCCCGTCTCCGTCACCTCGACGATGGCGTCGACGAGGTCGGGGCACTTGACTTCGGTCGCGCCCCACGAGAACTCCACGTCGGCGGTGACGCCGTGCTCTTCGAGCCAACGCCGCGTGAGGTTCACGACCTCGGTCGCGATCCGCTTGCCTTCGAGGTCGTGCACGCTGTGGATGTCGGAGTCCTCGGGCACGGCGAGCACCCAGCGGACGGGCCGCATCGAGGCCTTCGAATAGACGAGGTCGGCGACGACGTGGACGTCGGACGAGGTCTCGGCGATCCAGTCGAGCCCGGTGATGCCGGCGTCGAACACGCCGTCCTCGACGTAGCGCGCCATCTCCTGGGCGCGGACGAGCATGGCCGTCAGCTCGTCGTCGTCGATCGAGGGGAAGTAGGAGCGGCTGGAGACGGAGAAGTTGAAGCCGGCCTTGGCGAGGAGGTCGAAGGTGGAGTCCTGCAGGCTGCCTTTCGGGAGGCCGAGCTTGAGCACGCTGGTTTCGTCGGTGCCGTTGGGGGAGGTGGTGGTGGGCGTCGGGTTCGTAGCCATACGGAGAGTCGGGTAGAAGAGAGAAGGGGCGACCGGCCGGTCGCCCGTGCGGAGTGGTAAGAATCGGTGTAGGTAAGGGCACGATGCATCGTGCCCTTACGGGATTATTCAGCGGGGGCGGAGTCGGCGAGGATCTCGGCCGTCGCGTCGTCATCGGTGCGGAAGGTGTAGGCGATGGCCTCCATCTGGCGGAGGAACTCGCGTTTTTCTTCGTTCGTGTAGCGCGGGCCGTAGATCATCCCGTCGATGAGGTAGAAGCGGCCGGTGTCCTCGTCGAAAAAGGCGTAGCTCACGAACGGGCCGCCCATCGCGTCGCCGGTCATCCGCCACGTCCCGCGCGTCTCGATCGCGAAGCGGCCCGCGAGGCTGACGGTGTCAGTCTCGACGGGGCGGCGCACGAGGTCGCGCTCTTCGATGGCGATGTAGCTCTCGGGGAACGTGCCGCGCACGAACCGCTCGGTGAGGCGGTTGCGGAGCGCGCGGACGGAGTCGGGGTGGAGCCGCTCGAGGCGGGGGTCCTCCTCGTAGTAGACGAAGAGGTCGCGCCAGGAGTCCTGCCCAGCGAGGCGGCGGAGGCGGACGAACGTGCCGCGCTCGCCGCGGTCGTTGAGGAAGGTGGTGTCCGCGATCGTCACGTAGTCGTGCTGCACGTTGACGGCGAAGTCGTGCGCGTCGAGGAGGTCGGCCTCGACGTCGGTCTGCCGGCCCTTGTCGAACATGTCCTCGGCGAGCCGCTCGCGGGCGAGCGCGCGGAAGGTCGTGCGGAGGTCGTCGCCGGCGGCGCGGATCTGCGCGGCGAGGGCGGTGTCGTTCGGCGCCGTCGCGTAGACCACGAGCTGGTCGTCCATCCACAGGTCGTTGCGGGCGATGATCCCGTTGCCGCCGCGCTCGAGCGCCGCGACGCCCGACGAGTCGAAGCGGGCGCGGAGGAAGCGCGCCGTGGCCGAGGTGTCGGTGAAGGGCGCGGCGAAGACGAGGCTGTGCTGCCGCTGGATGCCCTGCAGCGCGTAGTCCGAGAGCGCCTGCTGCTTCAGCGAGAAGACGGGCGTCGGCTGCGGGTACGTCCGCGATTCCCGCCCGAGTGTCGCGCGGAGCGCCTCGCCGACCGGCCCGGCCCACGTCGCGGAGTCGGTCACGACCAGGATCTCGCCGTTCTGCCCGACGGCGGGGGGCTTGTACTCGGTGACGTCGTTGCACCCGGCGAGGAGGAGCGCGAGGAGGAGCGCGAGGAGGAGCGCGGGCGCGAGGACGGCGGAACGGGTCAGATCGATGCGGGTCATGCCTGGGGGACGGTCGGTCCGTGTTTCAGTTCGGAGGTCCAGCGGCGCAGGCGGTCGAGCCGCTCCCCCGAGGAGAGCGACTCGTCGTCCCAAAGTTGCTCGGCGAGCCGGATGAGCGCGCTGCCGACGATGAAGCCGTCGGTGTGGGCGCTGAGCCGGCGGGCCGCCGCGTGGTCCCGTATCCCAAACCCGACGCAGAGCGGATTGTTGTCGACGAGCCCCCGCGTCCGCTCCAAATACGCCGAGATTCCATCTACCCCGTCGATCGCGGTGCCGGTGAGCCCGGCGACGGACACGGCGTAGACGAACGCCGACGCCCGCGCGTCGACGAGCCGCACGCGCTCCTCGGCCGTGTTCGGCGCGACGAGAAAGACGAGCCCGAGCCCCGCGTCGTCGGCGGCCCGCTGGATGAGGTCGGCCTCTTCGGGGGGGAGGTCGGGGAGGATGAGGCCGTCCACGCCCGCGCTCGCGGCGTCGCGGCAAAACGCGTCGGCGCCGTAGCGGAGGAGGGGGTTGACGTAACCCATCAGCAGCAGCGGCGTCTCGCTCTGGGCGCGGAACCCTTCGGCGGTGCGGAACGCGTCGGCCATCTTGACGCCGTGACCGAGGGCGCGCTCCGAGGCGTGCTGGATCGGCAGCCCCTCGGCGAGCGGGTCGGAGAACGGCATGCCGAGCTCGATGAAGTCGGCCCCGGCCTCGTCGATCGTGCGGAGGATGGGGAGCGTGGCGTCGGGCTCGGGGAAGCCGTTCGTGAGGAACAGCCCCATCGCTTTGTGAGACAGCCCCTCTGGGGCTTCGCCGCGCGCGCGGCAGGCGTCGAACGCGCGTTGGATGCGGTCGGTCACGGGTGGCGGGGGTTCGGGTGGTCGGCGACCACGGAGGGCTCGGGGGACGGGGTGCGGGCGGACGTGTTCATCCCATCCGCTCCGCGATCGTCGCCATGTCTTTGTCGCCGCGGCCGGAGACGTTGATCACGACGATCTCCTCCTCGTCCATCGCGTCGCACAAGTCGGGGAGGGCCGCGACGGCGTGAGCGGTTTCGAGCGCGGGGATGATGCCCTCGGTGCGCGAGAGCAGCTTCACGCCCTCGAGCGCCTCGGCGTCCGTCGCGGCGCGGTACTCCACGCGGCCGGTGTCTTTGAGGTGGCTGTGCTCCGGCCCGACGCCCGGGTAGTCGAGCCCGGCGGAGATCGAGTGGGCGATCTCGACCTGCCCGGCGTCGTCCTGAAGCAGGTAGCTCATCGCGCCGTGGAGCACGCCCGGCTGCCCGAGCGTGAGCGTCGCTGCGTGCCGCTGCCCGGCCGCCACGTCGAGCCCGTCGCCCGCCGCCTCGACGCCGACGAGCCGGACGTGCCGGTCGTCGAGAAAGGGGTAGAAGATGCCGAGGGCGTTCGAGCCGCCGCCGACGCACGCGACGACCGCGTCGGGCGTTTCGCGCCCCTCGTCTTCGAGCAGTTGCCGCCGCGTCTCCTCGCCGATCACGCGGTGGAAGTCGCGCACCATCATGGGGTACGGGTGCGGCCCGACGACCGAGCCGATGATGTAAAACGTGTCGTCGGGGTTCGAGACCCAGTCGCGGATCGCCTCATTCGTGGCGTCCTTCAGCGTCTGACTGCCGCTCGTCGCGGGGCGGACCTCGGCGCCGAGGAGCCGCATCCGCTGCACGTTGAGGTGCTGGCGCTCGATGTCTTCGGCCCCCATGAACACGATGCAGCGGAGCCCGAACTTCGCGCAGACGGTCGCCGTCGCGACGCCGTGCTGGCCTGCGCCGGTCTCGGCGATGATGCGCTCTTTGCCCATCCGCCGGGCGAGCAACACCTGCCCGATCGTGTTGTTGATCTTGTGCGCGCCAGTGTGGCAGAGGTCCTCGCGCTTGAGGTAGATCTTCGGCCCGGCGAGGTGGTCCGTCAGCCGGTCGGCATACGTCAGCGGCGTCGGGCGGCCGACGTAGTCGCGCAGCAGGTCGGCGACTTGGCATTGAAAGTCGGGGTCGCGTTGGGCTTCGGCGTAGGCCGCCTTCAGCTCCTCGAGGACGGGGACAAGGATTTCGGGCACGAACGCGCCGCCGTAGTCGCCGAAGCGACCGCGCTCGTCGGGGGCGGTGTAGGTAGAGGCTATCGGTTGCATGAGGTCAGAGGTAGGGGCACGATGCATCGTGCCCGTACGGGGCAGAGGCAGGGTCGGGCGCGGCGGTGGGGTAATGGTAGAGACGCAGCATGCTGCGTCTGTACGGGATGGAGCGTCGGGTGGCGAGCAGCTAATCGGCTTCGGCGGCAGCGCGATACGCCTCAAAAAAGTCGTAGAGCTTGTCGAAGTCCTTCACCCCGGGCGCGGACTCGACCGACGACGAGAGATCGACGGCATACGGCCGCATCGTGTCGATGGCCTCCTGCACGTTGTCGGCGTTGATGCCGCCGGCGAGGAAGAGCGGGAACTCCCCGGCGAGGTCGCGCGCGAGCCGCCAATTGAAGCTCTCGCCCGTCCCGCCCCACAGGCTCGTCTTGTGCGTGTCGAGCAGGAAATAGTCGGCGATGCCTTGGTACGGCAGCATCAGCGCCCGAAGCTGCTCGCTGGAGGCGTCGTGCTGCACGCGGAACGACTTGATCGTCGGCACGGCGACGGCTTCGACGGTCTCGGGGTCTTCATGCCCGTGGAGCTGCGCGACGGTGAACCCGACCTCGGCGCAGCGCGCGTTGATCGTCTCGGCGTCCTCGTTCACGAACACGCCGACAGACTCGATGCCGTCGAGCCAGCCGATGATTTCCTTCGCCGCTTTCGGTTCGACGTAGCGTGGGCTGTCGGGGTACTGGATGAACCCGAGGTAGTCGACCCCGGCCCCGGCGCAGTAGCGGGCGTCGGCGAGCTGGGTAATGCCGCAGATTTTGACTTTCGTGTGGGACATGAAACGGGGTTAGCTGGCGAGGCGGAGCGAGTGGGCGAGGCGGTCGGCGGTGGCGCGGCGGAGGTCGGCGAGGGCGTCGCCGGGGCGGCGGGCGCGCATGAACGCCTCGCCGATGAGCACGGCGTCGATGCCCCGCTGGCGGAGCATGGCGAGGTCGGCGGCGTCGCGCAGCCCGCTCTCGGCAACGCGGACGATGTGTTCGGGCACGTCGGCGAGCACACGCGGCGCGCGCTCCACGTCCACCTCGAAGGTTTTGAGGTCGCGGTTGTTGACGCCGAGGGTCTGCACGCGGTCGAGGTCGAGCGCGTCGAGCTCGTCGGCGTCGTGCACCTCGACGAGGCATTCGAGCCCGAGATCGGTCGCGGCGTCGTGGAGGTCGTGGAGTTCGGCCGGATCCAGCGCGGCGGCGATCAGCAGGACGGCGTCGGCTCCGAAGGCGCGGGCTTCGATGAGTTGGTACTCGTCGACGATAAAGTCCTTCCGCAGGAGGGGGAGGTCGGCGGCGTGGCGGACTTTGCGGAGCACGTCGAGCGAGCCCTGGAAGTGCGTCGGCTCGGTGAGCACGGAGATCGCGGCGGCGCCGGCCTGCTTGTACGCCCGCGCCGTGTCGATGGGGTGGAAGTCGGGCGCGATCACACCCTTCGACGGTGACGCCTTTTTGATCTCGGCGATGATGGCGGGCGGCTGCGCCGGGTCGGTGCGGCGGAGCGCGCGAGCGAGCGAGAGGGTGGGCGCGGTGAAGGCCGCCCGCGTTTCGAGCGCGGCGACGGGCACCTCCGTTTTTCGTCGGAGGACGAGGGTGCGGGTGTCGGCGAGGATTTGGTCGAGGATCGTCATAACAGGAGCAGCGAAGAGGGCGAACGGAGACATACGGGCGGCGTCACGCGCGGCGCCAGGGCCACGCGGCGCGCATAAATCGTTCGCTGTAGGTCTGCTCTCGGGACATGGCTCAGGCGGCCGTCGCGGCGAAGTCGTTGGACGCTTCGACGAGCGCGTCGAGCTTGGCGAGCGCCGCGCCGCTGTCGATGCTCTCGGCGGCGGCTTTGAGGCAGCTCCCGAGCGCGCCGTGCTGGCCGCTCGAGAGGAGGGCGTAGGCCGCGTTGAGGAGCACGATGTCGCGCTGCGGCCCGGCCTCGCCGCGCAGAATCGTCCGGACGATCTCGGCGTTCTCCTCCGCCGTCCCGCCGTCGAGCTCGGAGGCGCGGACGCGGCTCAACCCGTAGTGCTCGGGCGTCACGACCTGCTGCATCAGCGTCTGCGCGCCGAACGGGTCGAGCTCGCTGCCGGTCTGGTAGACCGTCGTCGGGCTCGTCGTGCTCAGTTCGTCGAGGCCGTCGTGGGCGTAGATGCAGACGACGTGCTCGCTCCCGAGCCGGACGAGGATCTGGGCCATCTGCTTCGCCGTGGCGTCGCTGAACGCGCCGACGAGCTGGCGCTTGACGCGCGCCGGGTTGCAGAGCGGGCCGAGGATGTTGAAGAACGTCCGCACGCCGAGCGTCCGGCGGATCGGCATGACGTGCTTGAGCGCGGGGTGGTAGAGCGGGGCGAAGAGGAACGCGATGCCCGCCTCGCGCAGGCACGCCTCGACGCCGTCGGCTCCGAGCGTCGTGTCCACGCCGAGTGCGGCGAGCACGTCCGCCGAGCCGGCGTTCGAGGAGACCGCGCGGTTGCCGTGCTTCGCGACGACGACGCCCGCGCCCGCGGCGACGAACGACGCGCTCGTCGAGATGTTGAACGACCCGGCGTGGTCGCCGCCCGTGCCGCACAGGTCGATCGCGCCCTCGGGCGCTTCGACTTCGACGGCGTACTCGCGCATCACTTTCGTGAAGCCGGTCAGCTCGTCGAGCGTCTCGCCGCGGCTGCGGAGGCCGAGCAGGAGCGCGGCGATCTCTTCGGACGAGGCGTCGCCGCGGAGGAGGACGTGCATCACGGCCTCGGCCTGCGCTTGGGTAAGGGTGTCGCCTTCGGCGATGATCTGGAGGGTTTCGCGCAAAACGGGGGAGGTTGAGGTGGGGGCCCGATGCGAGGTAGGGGCACGATGCATCGTGCCCCTACGAAGTGGGGGCGAGGGCGTCGACGCGCCGCAGCCAGTTGCCGACGAGCTTCGGCCCTTCGACGGTCAGCACGGACTCGGGGTGGAACTGGATGCCTTCGATCGGGAAGTCGCGGTGGCGGAGGCCCATGATCACGCCGTCGGCGGTCTCGGCGGAGACGTCGAGTTCGTCGGGGACGGAGTCTCGGGCGACGGCGAGCGAGTGGTAGCGGGTCGCGGTGAATTCCTGCGCGAGGTCCTCGAAGATCGTCTGGCCGTCGTGCTGGATGGGGCTCGTCTTGCCGTGCATCAGCGTCGGCGCGTGGACGATGCGCCCGCCGAACACTTCGCCAATCGCCTGGTGTCCGAGGCATACGCCGAGGACGGGCGTCGTCTCGCCGAAGGTGCGGATCACGTCTTCGGAGATACCCGCGTCGGCGGGGCGGCCGGGGCCGGGGGAGATGAGGATCGCCCGTGGCGCAAGCTCGCGGACTTCATCCACGGTCAGCGCATCGTTGCGGACCACGCGGTAGTCGTCCGTGTGCGCGCCCACGAGGTGGACGAGGTTGTACGTGAACGAGTCGTAGTTGTCGATGACGAGAATCATCGGAGCACGATGGGTGGGAAAGAAACGGGGCATGCTCTCATGTCATCCTGAGCGGAGCGCAGCGGAGTCGAAGGATCTCTAATGCTCGAGCGTCCTCTCGTGAGAGATCCCTCGGCTTCGCTCGGGATGGCAGGGGGAATGGGCTGTGTCATACCGGGCGGGTGTCGGGAACGAGCGTGGCGACG
This sequence comes from uncultured Rhodothermales bacterium, assembly GCA_964438105.1. GTDB lineage: Bacteria > Bacteroidota > Rhodothermia > Rhodothermales > JANQRZ01 > JBBSMX01. The sequence continues at coordinate 20,825 of CAYTJT010000008.1, forward strand.
AGGCCGGTGCGCTCGCGGACGCGCTCCATCACCTCGGTCGTGCGGGCCTGGGCGCGGCGGGCGCCGTCGCGGAGCACGTCGCGGACGTAGTCGGGCCGCTCGGCGAGGGATCGGCGGCGCTCGCGGGCCTCGGCGAAATAGTCGGTGATGAGGCCGAGCAGTTCCTTTTTGGCGTGGCCGTAGCCGTAGCCGCCCGCTCGATACGCTGCCGCGATTTCGGCGCTTTTGGCGTTATCGGCGAAGAGTTTGATGAGGGCGAACACGTTGTCCGCGTCCGGGTCCTTCGGATCTTCGAGCGGCGTCGAGTCGGTGACGATCGATATCACCTTTTTCTTGAGCGTTTTGCCCTCGTCGAAGATCCCGATCGTGTTGCCGTACGACTTCGACATCTTCTGGCCGTCGGTGCCGGGCACGACGGCGACGTCGTCCACGATCAGCGCCTCGGGGACGGGGAAGAGCGGGTCGCTGGGGGGGCAGAACTCGCGGTTGAACTTCTGCGCGAGGTCACGGCTGATCTCGATGTGCTGCTTCTGGTCGGCCCCGACGGGCACGACGAGGTCGCGCCCCGGCTGTCCGTAGATCAGGATGTCGGCGGCTTGCAGAACGGGATAGGTGAAGAGCCCGCCGTTCGCCGGGATCCCCCGCGCCACCTTGTCTTTGTACGCGACGGCCTTTTCGAGCTGGCTGACCGGCGTGAGGCAGAGGAGCACCCACGCGAGCTCGGTCACGGCGGGCACATCGCTCTGCAGGAAGAGCGCCGACGCCTCGGGGTCGAAGCCGAGCGCGAGGTAGTCGAGCGCGACGTCGAGGCTGTGCTGCTCCAACGCCTCGGCGTCCCGCATGCTCGTGAGCGCGTGGTAGTTGACGATGAAGTAGTACGCCTCGTAGCGGCTGCTCCGGTCGTTGCCGCGCGCGATGTGCTGGCGGATGGCCCCGAAGTAGTTGCCGATGTGGAGCGCTCCCGACGGCTGGATGCCGGAGACGACGATGGCGTCGGACGGAGAAGCAGACATCAGCGGCGGGGGGGGATGTCGATGACGGGCTGCTCGCGGGCGTGCTGCGCGTCGGGCTCGAGGTCGACGGGCGTCATGGTGTTGTCCATGGGCACCGCAGGCGCGGGGCGGCCCTCCGCTGCGTTCTCCGGCTTCCGCATCCGCGTCACGAACGGGTAGAGCACGTCGAGGCGAGCGGCGCTGCCCTTGAGGTTGTTCTCCAGAATCGCCGTCGAGCGGAGCTGCTGGTGCGGCATCTTGAGCGTGCGCTGGAGGGCGTCGCGGTAGGCCCGCTCGCGGTCGTCGAGGGCGTGGACGATGGCGGCGTCGGAGGTGCCGAGGTGCACGTCGGGGTCGAGGTCGACGCCGTTCGAGGTGTCGCCGCCGAGCGAGAAGATCGTCTCGCGGAGCTTGGCGAGCTCGGTCCGGGCGCGGTTCATCCCGTCGTTGAGGCGGGCGGCGAGGTCGCGGTCGCCGAGCGTGCGGATCGCGGCGTCGTAGGCGTGGAGCAACTTCTGGTGCTCGCGCACGAGCGGGCTGATCGCCTCGACGCTCTCTTCGCGCGTCATCGAGCGGCCGGCGCCGCCGCGGTTGAAGATGGGCTGGAGGAGGGGGTACATGGCGAGGGGGTCGGGTGAGCGTTAGAGGAGGCCGTCGGCGGCGACGCGGACGGCGTCGAGGAGGGCGCGGGCCTTGGCATACGTTTCGTCGTACTCGGCGGCGGGGTCGCTGTCGGCGACGACCCCGGCTCCGGCCTGCACGAACGCCGAGTGGCCGCGGATAAGCATCGTGCGAATCGCGATGCACGTGTCGGTGTTTCCCGCGAAATCGGCGTAGCCGACGGCACCGGCGTAAACGCCGCGTTTTACAGGCTCCAGTTCGTCGATGAGTTCCATCGCGCGGATCTTCGGCGCGCCAGACACGGTCCCGGCCGGGAAGCACGCCGCGAGCACGTCCGTCGCCCGCCGGTCGTCGGCGACTTCGCCGGTGACAGACGAGACGAGGTGCATCACGCGCGCGAACCGCTCGACCGTGGCGTAGCGCTCGACCTCGACGGTTCCGACGCGGCAGGTGCGCCCGAGGTCGTTGCGCCCGAGGTCGACGAGCATCAAATGCTCGGCGCGCTCTTTCGGGTCGGCGACGAGCTCCCTTTCGAGCGCGGCGTCTTCTTCCGGCGTCGCGCCCCGTCGACGCGTCCCGGCGATCGGGAGCACTTCGGCGCGGCGCTCGCCCGGTGGCCCTTCGACGCGGACGAGCACTTCGGGCGACGAGCCTGCGAGCTGGAACCCGTCGAAGTCGAGGTAGAAGAGGTAGGGCGAGGGGTTCACCTGCCGGAGCGCGCGGTAGAGGTTGAACGGGTCGCCGTCGAACTCGAGCGCGAACCGCTGCGAGAGGACGACCTGGAAGATGTCGCCCTCGACGATGTGCTCCTTCGCCCGTCGCACGGATGCTTCGAACGCGTCGCGCGTGACGTTCGAGGTCGGCTCGCGGTCGCGGAGCGTGACGGGCTCGGGGAGGGGGCCGCCCGCGACGAGGTCGGCTTCGAGTGCGTCGAGACGGGCGTGGGCACCGTGATATGAGGCGTCGAGGTCGGTGTCGTCGTCGACGAACACGAGCGCCATCAGGACGAGTTGCCGGGCGACGTGGTCGAAGGCGGCGACGGTGTCGTAGAACGCCCACACGGCGTCGGGCAGGTCGAGGTCGTCCGGCGGCGCGTCGCCGAGGCGTTCGAGCAGGCGGACGGTGTCGTACCCCATGAACCCGACGGCGCCGCCCGCGAAACGCGGCACGTCCGGCAGCTTGACTTCGTCCACTTCGTCGAGGAGATGCGCCATCACCTCGAACACGGTGCCGCCTTCGGGCTCGGGCGCCGCGCCGTCGCCGCCGGGCGGTTCGGTGCGGTCGCGCACGAACGTGTCCGCGCCGCGCGCCTTGACGACGCGGTACGGGCGGCGGCCGAGGAATGAGTAGCGCCCGAGCCGCTCGCCACCCTCGACGCTTTCGAGCAGGAACGCGAAGCTGCCCGGCTCGCGGAGCGCGAGGTAGGCCGCGACCGGCGTCAGCAGGTCGGCGCTGCGCCGCCGGACGACGGGTACGGCGAGGCGGCGGCCCGGACGGCGGCGCTCGGCGACGAGGGAGGCGAAGGTGGGGAGGTCCATAAAAAAAGCCCGCTGCTCTGGAGAACAGCGGGCGTCACATCGGTGGCTCGGGAGTTACGCGTCAGCGCACGAGCGGCCCACTGTCTGGGGGGAGGTCCACCAAAACCAGCTACCGTGGGCGGTATGGGCGTGCGAGCGCGTCACGGTCGAAGGATACGCCGTACGGGCTCTCGATGCAACCGCATCTTTTCGGAGATCGACACGAAGAAAGGGCCGACGCATTTCTCACCGCTCCGTCTCACTCAGCTTGTTCCGCTCGCATGACCCGCCTGCTTCGCCTCGCCCTTCTGCTATTCATTGCCGCGCCCGTCGTGGCGCAGCCCGCCCCCGACCTCATCCGGATTCCGTTCGATGTCGGCATCTGGCGCACCATCAGCGTCAGCGACGCGCTCATCAAGGACACCACGCAGCGGGCGCTGAACCACGTCGCCCTCGCGCTCCCGCTCCACCAGGCCGGCCGACTCGAAGGGGTCGCGTTCGGCGCGTTCGGGACGGTGTATGAAGAATCCGTATATGGCGTGCAGGTGTCCGGCCTCGCGAACGTCGCGGGCGAGGATGCCGCCGCCATCCAGCTTGCGGGCCTCGCGAATGTCGTCGGCGAGAACATGACCGGGGTGCAGGCCTCGGGCCTGGCGAACGTCGTGGGGAGCAACTTTGCCGGTGTGCAAGCGGCCGGGCTCGCAAACGTGGTCGGGGAGGAAGGCGGGTTCGTGCAGGCGGCCGGGCTCGCGAACATCGCGGGCCAGGAGTACCGCGGGATCCAGGCGTCTGGGCTCGCCAACATCGCAGGCGAGGAGTTCCGGGGCATCCAATCGTCCGGCCTGGCGAACATCGTGGGCGAAGACGCGGGCGGGGTGCAATCGGCAGGCCTCGCGAACATCGCGGGCGAGGAGTTCTACGGCGTGCAGGCCGCGGGCCTCGCCAACGTCGTCGGGGGAAAGCTCGTCGGTGTGCAGGGTGCGCTCTTCAACGTCGTCGGGGAGACGCTGCGGGGCGGGCAGCTCGGGCTCGTCAACGTCGCGGGCGAACGGTTCCGTGGCATCCAGTCGTCCGGGCTCGCGAACATGGTGGGTGAGGAAGGCGGCGGCGGGCAGTTCGCCGGGCTCGCGAACATTGCCGGTGAGGAGTTCCGGGGCGTGCAGGCGGCGGGCATCGCGAACCTCGTCGGCGAAGACCTCGTCGGCGTGCAGGCAGCCCTCTTCAACGTGGTCGGCGAAGAGACAGCCGGCGCGCAGGTGGCTGGACTCGCAAATGTCGTCGGCGAGGACCTGACGGGTTTGCAAGTCGCCCCGTTCAACATCGTCGGCGAGCGGATGCGGGGGGCGCAGATCGGGCTCGTCAACGTCGCCGTCGAGTCGGCCGGGTTGCAAGTCGGGATCGTTAACATCGCGGGCGAGCAGCGCGGCGTGCCCGTCGGGCTCTACTCGCGGACCGGCGGCGTGCCCGTCCGCCTCGACGTGTGGACCGACGAGACGGCCGCGCTCCACGTCGGCGTGCGCTCCGGCAGCGCGACGATCGCGAACTACGCCGGCCTCAGCGCGCGACCCTTCGCCGACGCCGCGCTGCGGTGGGGGCTGTTCGCCGGGATCGGCGTCGAGCAGCCTCTCGACCGGCGCACGGCGTGGGGCGTCGACGCGTTCGCGCACGGCCTCTTCGCCGAGGACTTCGGCGGGACGCCGAGCCTGCTCGTCCGGCTCCGCGCCGTCGTCACGCGCCATCTCGGCGAGCGCACCGCCGTCTTCGGCGGTCCGGCGCTGAGCGTGTTCTTCTCCGAAGAGAACGACGGCGAGAGCCTCGCTCCGTTCTCGATCCTCGACGACGCGAACGCCGACGGCGACGGCGGCTTCGTGCGGATGTGGCCGGGTCTCGAAGTCGGCCTGCGCATCCGCATCACGGACGACTGATACGCCCTCGACGCGGCCGTGTCAGGCGCTCCCCGTCGAAGGCGGCGCCGCCACCGTAGAGACGCAGCATGCTGCGTCTCTACCGGCGGTCGCGGCTGTGCGGAAGGTTTGGCCGGGGCATCCTCAGCCGGCGTCCGTGTTACGAATCTTCGCGCGCCGACTCGATCATCGCGTCGAACGTCGAGAGCGGCTGGGCGCCGTTGACGAAGCGGCCGTTGACGAAGAAGCCGGGCGTGCCCGTCACGCCGTAGCTCTCGGCGAGGGCGACCTGCTCTTCGAGCTGGGCCACGGCCTGCTCGTGCGCCTCGGAGTCGGGGTCCTCGACGCACGTCGACCACTGGCCCATGTCGAGGCCGGAGCCGGCGAGGTAGCCGCGGCTCTGCTCGACGACGTTGCCGACGTTGAGCGAGCGCTGGTTGGCGAAGTAGCCATCGTGGAGCGCCCAGAAGGCGTCGTCGTCCTGCTGCGCCGCGCAGAGCGCCGCGATCGAGGCGGGCCGCGCCCACGGGTGGTTGCCGAGCGGATACTGGAGGTAGGCGAAGCGGACGTCGTCGCCGTGCTTCTCGATCACCTCCTCGACGGTGTTCGCGGCGCGGGCGCAGTAGGGGCACTGGAAGTCCGAGAACTCGACGATCGTGATGTCGGCGTCGGGGTTGCCGCGGAGCGGGAGGTCGGCGACGACGGCGTCGAGGGCGTCGCGGCGCTCGGCGACTTCGGCGGCGGCGGCGGCCTCGCGCTCGGCGCGGGCGGCAGCGAGGTCTTCGGGCGTGCGGCTCGCGTCAACGGGCGGCGCAGCGAGGATGTAGAGCTGGCCGCTGTCCGAGAGGAGAAAGTTCTCCGTCTGCTGGCCGTTGATCGTGAACGTGCCCTCACTGAGCCCCGGCGTGCCGCTCGGCTCGATCGGGCCGAGGTCGATCCGGTTCTGCCCGAGCTGGGGGAACTCGAACACGAGGTTGGAGAGGATGCGCGCTTCGAGCTCGGCGTCGGGGGCCTCCCCGGACGCCTGGCCGCAGGCCGCCGTGCTGAAGAGGAGGGGGGTGAGGGTCAGGAGGGCCAGCAGTCGTTTCATCGCGTCAGGCAGGGGTAGGGTGGTGTGGAGGCCGGGGTACAACGAACCCCGACCGCTCGGGATTGTTTATCGGTCTTTTTGCGAAGACGAGCCGTTCGCTGGCCGGCCGTTCGCCGACAGCCCCGGCAGGATCTGGGCGAGGTGGTGGCGGAGGTGGTCCACGTAGTCCCACATGAGGTCGTCGAGGGTGGCGGGCTCGGTCTCGGGCTTCGGGCGCCACGCGATCTCGTGGAGGTTGTGCTGCTCGGCGGGTCGGAGGCGGAGGTCGGCGGGCACGGCCGCCATCACGCGGGCGAGGTGCTTGTTGTACATCCACCACAGCGTCACGAGCGACGGCCAGTCGGCGTCGTCGTAGCGCTGCGTTTCCACCCACACGTCCTGCTCGTAGCCGTCGAAGACGAGGTCATCGCGCCCCTGCGCCTGCACGAACCGCCGGTGGTTGTTGGCGGCCGAGTCGATGAGGTGGCCCATGATCTCCTTCGGCGACCACCGGTCCGGGGCCGGGCGCCGCGCCGCCTCCGCGTCGGGGAGGGCGAGGAGCACCATCACGGTGCGCTCGACGAGCGTGCGGAGGTCGGCGGCGGCGTCGGTGCGGGGCATGGAGCGGGGCGAGGCGGGCGAGGGGGGGAGCGCGGCGAGGCGTACGGCGGAGAGCATGGGAGGTGGCGTGGTGCAGAGCGTCAGCGCGCGGCCGGGCTCGCCGGTGGGGTAAAATAGGGTCGCTTCGCGGCGCCGCCTGCTGGAATTACGCGGCGAGGAGGTCGCTGTACGAAACGGCTACGAGGTCGTCGGGCGCTACGCCGAGCGCGTCGAGCAGCCGCTCGCACTGCGCGCGGAGGACGGCCTCTGTGGGGTGAGTATCGTCCGCTATCGCCTCAACTTCAACGAACGTCCCCAACCCGGCCACGCGGTCGAGGTGGACTTTGACGTTGCCGACGAAGTAGATCTCGCGCCGTTTGTCCACGACGACGCGCACGCCGAGGGCCGCCGCGAGCGCCGCCTTCAGCGCCGACGCGTTCGCGCCCGTGGGGTAGAGCGTCACGTCGGAGCGCTTCGGGTCGGGGGTGTTGGGGCGGTCGTAGTGGATCAGCGCGCGCTCGACGGTTCCCTCGCGCAGCTTGAGCCGGCCGTTCGGCACGCGGAAGTAGGTGTCGACCTGGCGGTCCACGTCGGGGCCGGTGGCGCCCTCGTCGGCGAGGGCGGCGCGGGCGCGGTCGAGGTCGGCGCAGCGCGCCTTGAATTCGATGTTGAGGTGCTGCACGGCGGGATAATCGGGGTGGGGCGGGAGAAAGAACCGGGGTGGAGAGTATAGCCGCCCCGCCCTCGTCTTTTCGCCTCGACATGCCCTTCGCCCAGACCCGCCTCGACTTCGACCCCGCCCGCGACGGCTTCGCGTTTCCGAACGCGTTTCGCTGGACGGAGAAGGACTTCGTTTCTCTGAACGAGGCGTTGCGTCCCGTCACTCGGTCGCTCGTCGCCGCGCTGCCGGCCGTCGGCGGGCTGCTCAGCGGCGGGTGGCGCGGGCTCGCCGGGGGCGCCCTCGCCGGGGCCGCGCTGACGCCGTT
>CAYTJT010000009.1:0-27806 GCA_964438105.1 uncultured Rhodothermales bacterium
CCGGATTCAGCGCGGCCACGCGAACCGGGCGAGGACGCCGAAGTGGTCGCTCGCCCACGTGCCGTCGGCGGTGGGCTCGGTGAAGAGGATGCGGGCGTCGACAGGCGTAAGCCCGGACACGCGGTCGTGGAAGAGGTAGTCGATGCGGCGCGGCGTGTGGCCGAGCGCCGGGTTCAGCGTGGTGACGAGCACGCCGACCTGCTCGGGGTGCGTCGCGGCGTACGCGTCGGCGAACGTCTCGGCGAGCGGGCGGAGCTCGGGCGCGTCCGGCGCGGCGTTGAAGTCTCCGGCGAGTAGCACGGGCGCGCCGGGCATCCGGGTGTCGCGGACGAAACCGAGCAAGTCGCGGAGCTGCGTCGCACGGATCTCGCCGCCCTCCTGCGTGTGGTGGAGGTGCGTGCAGTACACGTCGAGCGGCCGCTCGCCGACCTCGACGCGGGCGTACGCCGCCGTGCGGAAGTCGTCGAGCGGCTCCAGCTTCCGCATGTCCGACCGCGCGAACGGGTGACGGACGAGGATCGCGTTGCCGTAGCGCTTCGGGCTGTCGGGGCCGTCCACCGACGAGAAGGTGCGCCGGTAGCCGAGGCTGTCGGCAATCGTGTCGGCCTGGTTGGGCAGGCCCTCGTTCTGCAACACCTCCTGCAAGCAGATCACGTCCGGATCGAGCGTGCGGAGCGTGTCGAGGATGACGGGGAGGCGGCGCGACCAATCGTCGCGGTCGTGCCAGATGTTGAGGGTGACGGCCGAGAGCGTATCGGCGGGCTGCGCCCGCACCGTCGAGGTGGACGCGATGCCGAGCGCGAGGGCGGCGGCGAGCAGGAGCACGAGGGCTTTCATCGGAACAGTCAGTTTCGGTTGCTGCGGCGATGGCCGAGCAGCCAGTCGAAGAACCGGGGGTCGTCGTACGTGCGCGTCCAGCTGTCGTGGCCGACGCCGGGATAGATCGTGAAGCGGACGTCGCCGCCGCACGCCGCGAGCGCGTCCACCATCTCCTCGGAGTGTTCGAGCGGGACGACCGGGTCGTCGGCGCCGTGGAAGGCCCACACTGGGAGCCGCCCCGCGTTGCACACCAGCCGCGGCGTGCCGCCTCCGCAGATCGGCGCCGCGGCGGCGAACCGGTCCGGGGTGAGCGCGATGAGCCCCCACGTCCCGAAGCCGCCCATGCTGAGCCCGGTCACGTACACCCGGTCCTCGTCCACGCGATGCGCCGCGATGACCTCGTCGAGCAGCGCGTCGAGCACGTACGGGTTCCACCACCCGTCCGCGGCCTGCTGCGGCGAGACCACGATGAACGGCAGCGTCTCGCCCTGCGCGATCAGCTTCGGCGGGCCGTGCCGCTTGACGAGAGCGAGGCTGTCGCCGCGCTCGCCCGCGCCATGCAGAAACAGCAGGAGCGGCCAGGCCGCATCGCCCTCTTCGTACCCCTCAGGGAGGTAGAGGAGATAGTCCGCCGCGATGGGGAGCACCACCCTGCCGGAGAACGCGTGCTCCGTCTGCGGATCGGCGCGCGCGGGGTCTCGGGCAAGCGAGGCGTCTTGGGCGAGCGCAGACGAGATGCCCATCACGAAGGCTGTCAGAAGAAGGAGACGTCTCATGTCGGGAGCATGAGGGCGAGGCGGTGCGTCGCGCCGTCGTCGGGGAGCGGCACGCGCACGGCGCCGTCGCGCACGACGACCGGTTCGCCGTCGAACGTCGCCGCGGCCTCGCTCCCGCGCGTCACCTCGATCTCGACCGTGCCGCCTTCGTCCGGCCGCCGGTAGCGGAGCGAGAAGCCGGGCCAATCGTCGGGGATGCGGGGGGCGAGTGTGAGGGTGTCCCCGTCTTCGATCCCGAAGCCGAGGATGGACTCGACGGCGACGCGGAAGGTCCACCCCGCCGAGCCGGTGTACCACGTCCACCCGCCGCGCCCGACGTGCGGCGCCACGCTGTACACGTCGGCCGCGACGACGTAGGGCTCCGTCTTGTAGCGGTCGGCGGCGGCGGTGTCGCGGGTGTGGCGGACGGGGCTGAGCATGGCGAGGAGGTCGGCCGCGCGGTTGACGCGCCCGGCTTCGGCGAAGGCGCGGACGAGCCAGAGCACGCCGTGGGTGTACTGCCCGCCGTTCTCGCGCACGCCGGGGACGTAGCCCTTGATGTAGCCGGGGTCGTGGTCCGTGTTATCGAACGGCGGCGTGAGCAGGCGGATGAGGCCGTCACCGTCCCGGATGAGGTGGTCCTCGGCAGCGTCGAGCGCCTGCTCGATCCGCTCCGGCGGGGCGACGCCGGAGATCACCGACCACCCCTGCGCGATGGCGTCGATCCGGCACTCGTCGTTCCCGGCCGAGCCCATCGGCGCGCCGTCGTCGTAGTAGGCGCGGCGGTACCACGCGCCGTCCCACCCCGTGTCGTTGAGCGCAGCTTCGAGGTCGGCGAGGTGGGTGCGGTAGCGCTCGGCGCGGTCGTCGCCCCGCTCGGCGCAAATCGGGATGAAGTGGCGCAGGATGTCGGCGAGGAAGAAGCCGAGCCACACGCTCTCGCCCTCCCCCTCGTCGCCGACGCTGTTCATGCCGTCGTTCCAGTCGCCGGTGCCCATCAGCGGGAGGCCGTGCGCGCCGTTCGTCAGCGAGCGGTCGAGCGCGCGGCAGCCGTGCTCGTAGACCGACGCCTCGGTGCCGGCGTCTTCGGGGGTGAGGAAGACCTCGTCCTCCCCCGGTTCTAACTCACGCGCCGTGAGGAACCGCGCCGACTCGTCGAGCACGCTCGCATCCCCGGTGGTCTCGACGTAGAACGCGGTGACGTACGGGAGCCAGAGGAGGTCGTCGGAGAAGCGCGTGCGGATGCCCTTGCTCGTCGGCGGGTGCCACCAGTGCAACACGTCGCCCTGCTCGAACTGGTGCGCGGCGTGGAGGACGATCTGCTCGCGCGTGAGGTCCGGTCGGGCGTAGACGAGCGCGGACGCGTCCTGCAACTGGTCGCGGAAGCCGAACGCGCCGCCGCTCTGGTAGTACGCCGTCCGCCCCCACATCCGGCACGAGAGGTTCTGGTACGCCAGCCAGCCGTTGACCATCAGGTCGAGCTCCGGCCGCGGCGTCTCGATCTGCACGGCCGAGACGGTCCGCTGCCAGAAGGCACGGACGGCGTCGAGCGCGGCGTGCACGGCGCCTGGGGCGCGGTACCGGTCGGCGAGGGCGAGGGCCGACGCCTCCCCCTCCGCCTGCCCGAGCATCAGGCCGAGTTCAACGGTCTCGCCCGGCGCGATGGCGACGGGCACGGCGAACACGAAGCACGGGTCGAGCACGTCGCCCGTCGTGCCGTCGAGCGGGTCGTCGCTCCGGAGCGCGCGCGGTGCGCCCGTCGAGCCGTTGCGGCCGAGGAACGCGGCGCGGTCCGTGGTGAACCGCACGTCGGCGCCGTCCGGTGCGGAAACCCCGGCGAAGGCCACGAGGCCGGCAAACTCGCCGGCCGTGGCGTTGCGGGCGAGGAGGGTATCCCCGACGGCATCCGTAACGACGAAGCGGCCCGTCGTCTCGGCCTCGCCGCCGAGCACGAGCCGAGCGTAGCTGACGAGCGAAAGGCGTCGGGCCGTGTCGCCGTGATTCGTGAGGCGGACGCGGGTGAGCCGAACCGGATCGTGGCGAGGGACGAAGTGCGTGACGTCGTGCTCGATCCCGTCGGCGGTGTGCCGGAAGGTGGTGCAGCCCCAGCCGTGGCGGACCTCGTGGGCCGCGCGGCGCGCGACGGGGCCCGGCGTCGGGCTCCAGAACGCACCGGAGTCGTCGTCGCGGACGTAGAGCGCCTCGCCGAACGGGTCCGACACGGGGTCGTTGGTCCACGGCGTGAGCCGGTTCTCCCGGCTGTTAGCGGCCCACGTGTGCAGCGCCCCCCGCTCGGTCGCGATGAAGCCGACCTCCTCGTTCGCGATCACGTTGACCCACGGCAACGGCGGGAGCGTCAGCCGCCCGCCGCCGTCGGGCTCGATGCGGAGGACGTACTCCGAGCCGTCGACGGAGAACCCACCGTACCCGTTGAAGAACTGTAAGTCCTCGTCGGGGAACGGCTCGAAGTCGGGCGGCGTCGGGACGAACCGTTCGGGCAACGGCTCGGAAGCTCCGCCCTCGGCGTCCGGCAGCGTGCCGCCGGTCCACAGCCGCGCCGCGGTCTCGACGAGCGCGACGGTGGCCTCGTCCAACGTGCCGAGTGCTGCGATGTGGATGCCGTCGATGTCGGCGGTGATCGATTCCACCCCTTCGCGCACCTCGTCGCCGGCGAGCACGACGAGCGGCGCGTGCAGCCCCCGGCTCGCCCAATACGCCTTCGCCTTTAACAGCGTCGGCAGCACGCCGAGCGCCTCGACCGTTTCGACGCGCGCGACGACGAGCGGATCGGTGGCCGACACGCCGAGCGACCCGAGCGTGCCGACGGACGCCTGCGCCGCGTGCGGATCGGCATGGGGCGCGCGGAGCGACGGGTCGCCGTAGAGCAGCCCGGCGGCCCAGCGGTCGAATCGGTCTGCCTCCTCCTCGGACACGTCGAGCGTATCGAGCGACGCGGCGGCCCGTGCCTTCGCCTCGACGAAGGCGTGCCGCACGGCGGCCGGGTCGGAGAACCGCTCGGCGAGCGCAGCCACCTCGTCCCGCGTCGCCCCACCGACGAGCCCGAAGACGGCTTCGGCGGACACGCCCGGTTCGAGCTCGACGACGCGGCGGAAGCTCGCCACGGGGTCGAGGACGGCGCCCGTCGTGCCAGAGAGCGTCACGTCGGTATCGAGCGCACGGGGGTTGGAGCGGTCGCGGCCGCGGCCGAGGAAGCGCAGGCGGTCGGTCTCCCACGCGTCGGCCTCATCGGTGAAGTGGGCGCCCCAGACCGGCACGTCGTCGTGGCCGCGCGGGCGGCGGCGCGCCAGCAGCACGGGCTCCCCTTCGGCCTTCTCGGTCTCCACGAATAGCTTCGAGAACGCCGGGTGAGCGGCGTCGGCCCAGCGGTCGTGGAGCACGAGCTCGGCGTAGCTCGTCACCTCGATCCGGCGCGGTCGATCCGAGTGGTTCGTGAGGGTGAGGCACCACAACGCGGCGGGCGCCTCGGGCGCGACGCACGCCGCCATCCGCGTCTCGATCGCCACGTCCTCCCGTTCGATCTCCACGACGCCGGGGCTGAACCGGGCTTCGTACCGGTCCGGCACGCGCCGCGTCGGCTGATAGCCCGCCGACCACACGGCCCCGCTGTCGAGGTCGCGGAGGTAGAAGAACACGCCGTCGGCATCGGTAACGCGGTCGCCGCGCCAGCGCGTGAGGAGGCGGTCGCCGAAGGCGGCGAAGCCGGAGCCCGCAGCCGTCACGACGCTGTGCACCCCCCCGCCGGCGAGGAGCCCGAGACGAGGCGCGGCGTTGAGTGCGTCGGCTCCGACGCACGCGGCGTCGGTCGTAGTGAGTCGTTCGAAGAGCGCTTCCACAAGTCTGGGCGTGGTTGGGAGGGGAGTCAGCGTTGGAACACGACGCGCGCCGGGAGCGCGCGGACGACGACAGCCGCGCCGTCGTGCGTTGCGGTCTCGCCGTCGACCGTCGCCGTGGCAACGTCCGGGAACGGCGAGCGCACTACGAGCCCGCCCGGCGGCACGGCCGGCCCGGCCTCGAGCGCGAACGTAGCGGCCGCGCCGTCGTCGGCGAGGGTGTAGGAGACCGGGCCGTAGTGTGTGCCGAGCCGGGTGACGCCGACGCCGCCCGGACTCTGGGCCCACGCCTCGGGGATGCCGGCCCCGACGATGAGCCGGTCCCCCTCCTCGTACGCGAAGAGATCGGTCACGGCGCGGACGAAGTCGGAGCCGACCCAGGTGTGCGGCATGTCGCCGATGAACCGGGGGTCGTCCGGATCCTTCCAGACGACCTCGGCCCAGTGGTTCCAGGCGCCCGGGCGGCGGTGCTCGAAGAGCCACCGGAGGACGGCGTGGGCGCGCTCCTTCTCGCCGAGCCGGACGAGCGCGCCGACGTTCCGCCACTCGTACGGCGTGTAGCCCTCCCACGCTTCCTCGCCATCGCGGCGGCGTTCGAAGAAGTCCCAGTATTGGTCGAACGTGGCCTCTAGGGTGCCCTCCGGGAAGAGGCCGCGCGCGTCGACGGGGTCGAGCGCGATCGAGACCGAGGTCGGGTCGAAGTCGCCGAGTTCGACGGAGCCGGGGAGGTAGTCGATCCCCTCTTTCTCCATCGCGCGGCGGTACGACGCGGCGAGGTCGCGGGCGAACGTGTCGCGGCGCTCGGCGAAGCGCGCGGCCGCCTCGCCCTCGCCCAGCGCCTCGGCGATGAACACGGCGTCTTTGTAGCCGCGCAGCCCGAAGAGCTGGTCCCAGTACGAGTGCATCGGCTTGGCCGAGTAGCCCTCGTGCGAGATCGACTCGGGCATGAGCCCGTAGTAGGCGCGGAGCGTGTCGCCTTCGACCAGGTAGGCCGGCGTCATGCGCTCGGCGCGGAGCGTATCCATGTACGCTGCGGCGGCCTCGACGTGCGGCCACATCGTGCGGAGGAAGTCGGCGTCGCCGGTGTAGCGAAAGACCTCGGCGATGAGGAAGATGAGCTGGCCGTGGCTGTCGTGCTCGGGGACCGGTCCCGCGCCGGCGTCGTCCACGCAGCATGGCACCTTGCCGCTGTCGTACTGGAACGGCGCGTACCACTCGGCAAAGGCCTGCGCCGCCTCGGGGTGCCCGAGCCGCAGGAGCGCCGACGAGGTGAGCGCGCCGTCGCGGATCCACGAGCGGTCGTAGGAGCGCGAGCCCGGTTGGATCGCCGCGCCGTCGCGGTTGACGAAGGTGTAGGCGAGCGTGCTCTGGATCGTCTCGGCGAGATCGCCCGCCTCGGGCGGCAGGGTGAACCGCACGCGGTCGAGGTCGGCCGACCACTCAGCTTCGGCGGCCGCTTGCCGCGCCTCGGCCCAAGCCGCCACACTCGGCGACGGATCAGCGAGCGGCGCGTCGTGGAAGGGTATGCCGAGCACAACCTCGCGCGCCTCGCCCGGCGGAATCTCCAGGTGGTAGGCGAGGACTGCCGAGGCGTAGCGCGCCGGGTCGTCGACGGCCTGCATCGGAGGCACCTCGCCGTCGACCAGCCACTCCACCACGTCGCCCGCTGCGAACGGCACGGCCCCGGCGGCATCGGGCGCGGTGAGCGTCAGGACGCGCTTGTCGTCCAGCGTCACGCCGCCGTCCTCGACGCGGACCGCGCGGACGGGCGCGACGCCGCCGATCGTGCTGAGGAACTGCCACGGCGCGTTCACCTGGAACGGCCGCAGCGCCAGAAAGAGCTGCACCGACTGCGCCGCTGCCGACGCATTCGCTACGCGGTAGCGCGAGACGAGCGCGCTCTCGCCGGCCTCGCCCTCGGCGAACGCGGTGACGGTCAGGGCGAGGTCGCCGTGGCGCCGGGTGACGCTCGGGATCGGGAGGACGCCGCGGGCGAGGGACTGCGTCGTCGCGTCGGCCTCGTGCCAGCCGAGGAGCTCGCCGTCGGCCCAGAGGAAAGGCTCGATGGAAAACCGAGCCCGGTCCACCTCGACGCGCCCGTCCTCCCCGACGAGCGCCTCGTCCTCGTCCCTGTCTGCCCCGACGACGGTCCAATAGACCTGCTCGTTCTGGAAGTAGCGCGGGTAGTGCCCCGGCGGCGCGTGCCGGGCGATCTCGAAGAACAGGTCGTTCGCTGAGGCCGTGGTTTCCAGGGGCAGCACGCGGAGGCGGCGGAGGTCGTAGCCGTCGCCCGCGCTCCCTTCGAACCGGAAGCGGACGTAGCGCGCCCCGGCCTCAGGCGTCGGGACGTAATCGCGCCCGCCGCGGTTGCCGTGCGCCTCGAACACGCGGTCCCAACGTTCCCCGTCGCCCGAGAGCTCGACGGTATAGTCGGATGCCGGGAGCTCGCCCCATTCGAGCACGAGCCCGCCGAGCTCGCGCTCCTCGCCGAAGTCGACCGCGAGGGTCTGCGGTCCGGCCGGGGCCGTCCAGCCGGCGGTCGAGTCGGCATCGAACAGCGTCGCGGGGTCGCCGGCCGTCGCCGTCGCGGTCGGCGTTCCGGTGTAGGGCGCGTCGGGCGGGAGCGCCTCGAACGTGAAGTCGTCGACCCAGACCGTGCCGCGCCCGCCCTCCCCCGCCGTCACCACGAACTCGACCGCGGCGACGGTCTCCATGTCGCCCCCACCGACCGGCCCCCAGGCGAAGTCGATGTGGCGCTTCTTGGTCGTCAGCCGCTGCCACGTCTCGGGGTAGGCGAACCGGAAGCGGTTGTGCCACCAGACGTTCTCGCCGCTCGGGTCGACGAGCTTGAACTCGAGGTCGTTGATCGGCGCGGGGCCGCCGTCGGCGCCTTCGGCGCGGATGCTCCAGCGGAAGCGGTAGTTGTCGGGCAGGTCGAGGTCGAAGTCTTTGCGGGCGATCGCGTAGCCGCCGCTGCCCTGGAAGTCGAAGTCGAGCCGGAGCGCGTTGCCGTCGGTCCCCTCGCCCGCCGAGACCTCCAGCGCGATGCCCTCCGGGGTGAACGCCGTCCAGCCCTCGGCCGAGTCGAAGGCGTCGAGCACGCGCTCCTGGGCCTCCACGGGAAGCGTCAACAGGGTGAGCAACATCAGCAGGGCACAGCGTGCTGTACCCCTACGGGTCGTTCGGGTCGGTGTCATCAGGTTCATCGGTTCGGTTTAGAAACCCCCATACTCCCACGCCCTCACACTCATCCTTTGATGCTGCCCATCATGATGCCCTGGATGTAGTGCTTCTGGAGGGCGAGGAACACGACGAGCACGGGAAGGACCGTCACGACCGCGCCCGCCATCATCAACTCGTTGTCCTGGACGCGCTCGCGGGCGAGCGTGGCGAGCGCGACCGGGAGGGTGTACATGCTGTCGTCGGTGAGCACGATGAGCGGCCACATGAAGTCGTTCCAGACGCCCATGAACGTGAAGATCGCGAGCGTCACCAGGATCGGCTTCATGAGCGGGAGCGCGACGGACCAGTAGATCCGGAGCTCGCTCGCCCCGTCGATCCGCGCGGCTTCGAGGAGGCTGTCGGGGATCGAGAGCGCGAACTGCCGGATGAGGAAGATGCCGAAGATGCTCGCCAAGCCGGGGACGATCACGGCGCCGTAGGTGTTGACGAGCCCGAGCGCGCGCATCTGCAAGAAGAGGGGCAGCATCGCGACCTGGGCTGGAATGACGAGCGCGGCGAGGAGCGTCTGGAACAGCTTCTCGCGCCCGCGAAAACGGAGCTTGGCAAAGGCGTAGCCCGCGAGCGAGTTGACGAGCAGCGACAGGAGCGTGACCGTCGTCGCGAGCAGGAAGCTGTTGAAGAGGTAGCGCCCCATCTCGGCGCGGGCGAAGAGGTCGGCGTAGTGGCTGAGCGTGACGGCGCTCGGCAGGAGGGGCGGCGGGAACGTGCTCGCCTCGCCCTGCGGCATCAGCGACGCCGACACCATCCACAGGAGCGGGAACGCCGCGAGCGCTGCGCCGATGAGCAGGCCGAGGTGCAACAGGATGGATTTCAAGGTCCGATTCATGCCGTCGCGTCTTTCTGGAGCCGGAGCTGGATGAGCGTCCCGACGAGCATGATCAGGAAGAGGATGAACGCGACGGCCGAGGCGTACCCCAGATTCCACCACTTGAAGCCCTCCTCGTACATCAGGTACACGATCGAGACGGTGCTCTGGAGCGGCCCGCCCTCGGTCATCACGTACGGCTCGGCGAAGAGCTGGAAGTAGCCGATCATCGTGATGATGCCGACGAACAGGAACGTCGGCGCGAGCATGGGGAGCGTGATGTGGCGGAACCGGTGCCACGGCCCCGCGCCGTCGATCTCGGCCGCCTCGTACATCTCCTGCGGGATGTTCTGGAGCCCGGCCACGAAGATGATCATGTTGTAGCCGAAGTTCTTCCAGACGGCGAGCAGGATGATCGCGGGCATCGCCCACGCCGGGTCGCCGAGCCAGTCGACGGGCTCGATCCCGAGCGCGCCGAGGCCGTAGTTGAAGAGGCCGTAGCGGCTGTGGTAGAGGTAGCGCCAGACGATGGCCACGGCGACGAGCGTGGTGACGACGGGCGCGAAGAAGACCGTCCGCCAGAGCCCCTTGAAGCGGACGAGCTTGGCGTTGACGAGGAGCGCCGCCCCGAGCGAGACGGCCACCGAGAGCGGCCCGCCGGCGAGCACGAAGTAGAACGTATTCCCGAGCGCCTTCCAGAACACCGACGAGCCCAGCAGCTCAGCGTAGTTCTGGAGCCCGACGAACCGCGCCGTCCCGATGTCGCCGAGGGCGTAGATGTCGAAGTCGGTGAAGCTGAGGACGAGGGCGGCCAGGACGGGCAGGAAGAAGAACGCGCCGATGACCGTGAGCGCGGGCGCGAGGAAATAGGCCGCCGCCTTCCCGCCGCCTTGCGGAATCCACTCGCGGCGGGGCGCCGGCGCGTTCGTCACGCTAACCTCGGTCGAAGGATCGGTACGAACGACGGTGCTCACGGCGCGGCCTCCGGCACGGCTTCACGGCGCGCCTCCTGCTGCTGATCCAGAAGCCAGCGGCGCTTGTCGAGGATCCGGTCCACGTCGCGGTCGAGCCCGGCGAGCGCTTCGTCCACGGTCAGCCGGCCGCTCGCGGCGAACTCGGCGTACTCACGGATCTTCTGCGCGATGCGTTCCTGCTCGGGGATCTTCGGGGTGGGACGGACGCGGCGGAGCTGGTCGCGGAACGCCGCGGCGTAGTCGTTCTCAGCGAGGACGGGGTCCGCCCACGCCGACTCGCGTGCGGGGAGGTTGCCGGTGATCTCGTGGAAGCGGACCTGGATGTCGGGCCGCGAGAGGTACTCGACGAAGGCCCACGCTTCGGCTTTGTGCTCGGAGCGCTCGAAGATGGCGAGGCTAGCCCCGCCTGCCACGGAGACGCCCGGGCCGTCCGGCCCCGGCATCGGCGCCGTCATCCACTTGCCGTCCATCTCGGGCGAGAGGCGGCGCCGGAACTCGCCGATGTTCCACGGCCCGGTGACGTAGAACGTGAAGTACCCGTTCTCGAACTCCTGCCACACGTTCGAGATCTGCGCGCCTGTCACGGGCGGGGCCAGGCCCTCCTCGAAGAGATCGACGTAGAGTTGGAACGCGCGGCGGAAGCCGGGCTTGCTGAAGGCGCCGTAGCGGTTGCCGTCGCGGAGGAGGTCGCCGGATTGCAGCCCGAGGATGAGGAGGGGCTCGAACTCGTTGAGCGGGAGGAGCACGGCGTACTGCTCCGGCCCGGCGTTCGCCCTGACAGCCCGCATCGCCTCCAGCCACCCCGCCCAGTCGTCGGGCACCGCGTCGTACCCCGCCGCCTGCAAGATGTCGCTCCGGTAGAAGAGCAGCCGCGTGTCGACGTACCACGGGACGCCGTAGGACGCGCCGCCGAGCACGTTCGTATCCCAGATGCCTGGGAAATAATCGGCCTGCTCGATGACCTCGGATTGCGCAACCCACGGGCTCAGGTTCTCGATCGCGCCGAGCGCCTCCATCTCCGGCACCCACGTGTTGCCGAGCTGGCAGAGGTCCGGCGTCGAGCGACCGGCGAACGCGGTCAGCAGCTTCTCGTGCGCCGAGGTCCACGGCAGCTGCTGCACTTCGACGCGGATGCCGGGGTGCTCGCGCTCGAAGTCCGGGATGAGCTCCTGGACGACTTCGCCCTCGCGCCCCATCGCCCAGAACTCGATCGTGACGACGCCGTCGTCCGCCTCCCCGCCGCAGCCGGCGAGCAGGAACACGAGAGGCAGGAGAAGCGAGCGAAGCATCGGTCAGTCCACCTCCATGTCTGCCATTACAGTTTCCAGCACCCCGGCGTCGCGGACGCGCTCGAAGAAGATGCGGTGGGCCTCGTCGTCGTAGTGGAGCCCGTCGCCGGAGTCGTAGGTGGGGTCCTGCCCGCCTTCGCCGTCGGCGAAGCCGGTCCAGAAGTCGATCGCGCGATCGCCGTAGGTCTCCGTGATCCAGTCGCGGAGCTCCATCAACACCTGCCGCCCCTCGGCGTCGAGGTTGCGGGGCTGCGTCGTCGTCACCCAGACGGGCACGCCCTCGGCCTCAGCTGCCGCGACGACGGTCTCGAAGTTGCGCTGTTGCTCCTCCAGCCCGAAGCCCGCCGCCGCGCCGTTCGACGGCATGTTGACGACGATCGCGGCGGGGCGGTGCCGGAGCGCCGCGGTGACGTTGCGGAGCGTGTCCGGCGACGGGCGGTCGGCGGGCACGGCGGTGCCGGTCGGGAGGATGTGGTAGTTCGTGTGGCCGCCGCGCGCGAGGTTGAGCACGTCGAGGGCCGGGTTCTCCGACTGGAGCCAGTCGCGGAAGCGGTTGACCCACGCGCCCTGCGGGCTCGATGGGCCCGTGCCCGCTGCCGTCGACGAGCCGAGGACGATGACCGTGGTCCCGGCCGCGCCCGTCGGCGACGCCTCCGGCTGCCGCGCGTCGATCACGACGGGGATCTCGGGCATCGGCACCGCGTCGAGCCAGCCGCCCTCGAAGCCGGCGCGCTTGAGGCCGCGCACGATGTACGGGCTCTCCTTGATCGTCTCCCACACGAGCCCCGTCCGGTAGTTCTCGGCCATGATCAGGATCGGCCCCTGGTCGATGCCGAGAAACTGCGCGTTGACCCAGCCCGTGCCGGGGATCACGAAGTCGTCGTCGGCGAAGTCGATGCCGCTGAGGTCCACGCGCTCGGGGTCGAGCGTGGGGTTGAAGGCGTCGCGGAAGCCGTAGGCGGTGTAGAGCGAGTCGACCTCCGCGGCCATCGTCATCAGCGCGGCGATCGTCTCGTCGGGCGCGAACGGGATCGAGCCGCCGGCGGCGGTCGGCGTGATCGTGCCGTCGTCGTTCACGTAGAGCGCGCTCGCGCCGCGCGCCCAGTAGGTGTTGAACTGCCGCTCCTCGCCGTTCACCTCGAGCGTGCCGTCGAAGGGGCCGTCGCAGGCCGTGAGGCCCCAGACGTCGGCGCCGTAGCCGGCCCACCCCATGGGGTTGTCCACCGCGTAGCGCCGCTGGCTGAGCGTGGCGCGGCGGCTGTTCTCGAAGTAGTCGAACGCCTCGCCGATCTCGGCCGACTTCTGGCGCATCCAGTCGTCCCGGATCCCGCGGTAGTCGATGAAGAGGTGGCTGTACTGGTGGCCGAAGAGCGGGCCGAATTGGACGTGGGGCTCGTCGTAGTACGTGTCCCACTCGTACGTGCTCGTCCATGCGTCCCACGCCTCCGCTTCGAGCGGGAACGTCGGCGTGCCGAGGGCGATCGCGTAGAGCACCATCGCCTCGTTGTACCCGTTCCACTGTGCGGGGCCGAACCCGTCGACTTCGGGGTACCACCCCATGCGGGGCTTGACCTCGGTCCGCTGGCGGAACCAGTCCCACTCGGCGCGCTGGACGAGGGAGTCCGCGTAGGCGCGGATCGCGACTTCGTCCGCATCGCCCCCGTCGAAATATTCGCGCGAGAACAAGATGCCGGCAAAGAGCAGCGCGGAGTCGATCGAGGAGAGCTCGGTGGTGGCATAGCGCTCGCCGGTCTCCATGTCGAGGAAGTGGTAGAAGAAGCCCTTGTAGCCGGCCATCCCCGCCTGCCGCGCGCCCTGCGGCGCGGTCCAGAAGAAGCGGAGGGTGTTCAGCGTCCGCTCGGCGGCCTCATCGCGCGTGACGTACCCGCGCTCGACGCCGATGCCGTAGGCCGGGAGCGCGAACCCGACGGCGGCAATGCTGGAGAACGGCGGGTCCGGCCATCGGTCCGGCGTGAGCCCGTTGTCGGCGGGCGTCGTGTCCCAGAACCAGTCGAACGTCCGGCGCTGGAGGTCGTCGAGGAACGCGGTCTGCTCGGCGGTGAGCGCGTCGGGCGGCATCACGTCCGCCACCGTCACCGGCTCGGCCGGGGGGTCGACGGTCGGCGACGGCGAGCAGGCCGAGACGGCAATCAACAGAGCGAGAAGGAAGGAGAGACGAGGCATGGGCGGAAGAGCTAATGGCGGCGGAGGACGAGGTGGCTCAGCACGGGCACGCCGGAGGTCGGGAGAAATTCGAGGACCACGGTGCGCGGCTCGGCGACGGTGAAGCGAACGGTGCGCTCGACGGCCCCCCACCGACCGGCTTCGGCAGCGAGGTCGAGGTCGGCAATCACGGGCGTCCCATCGAGGAGGACGGAGAAGACGCGGCGGCCGGGCGCGTCGTGCTCGGGCTCCATGAAACCGAACGTGAGGCTGTAGTCGCCCGCCGTCAACGGCATCGGCGCGCGTTGATCTTCGGGGCCTACGGTGCGGTACGCCTGAAACAACGGATCGAGGTCGGTACCGATAATCCGGTGGTGCGTGCGGTGCCTCTTCGAGCCTCCCGTGAGCGGATTGGTGTCGGCTACGTAGACGAGGCCCGCTGGATCGGTTACGGTGTACGCTCCGCCGAAATTGCCGGCGACGACGCACGGCGAGGCGCTGTCGGTGCAGGCGCCGTAGTTCCCGTAGTGGATCTCGACGGCATCGGCCACGGTGCCGTCCGGCGTGCGGGCGACGAACCGGTTGACGCCATCGTACAGCCTCACATCCCATAGGATCGCCCCGTCCTCCGAGCTCCGCACGCCGAGCGATGCGCCGTCGTGAAAAAGCTCGACCGCGGGCTGGTTCGTGTAGAGTTCTACGGTCTGCTTCTCGTCGCCGACCTCGATACCTGCCCGCCGGGTATGCTCGCGTTCGAGGTGGAGCACGGGCTCGTCGTCGAGCACGGCGCGGTACCAGTACGCGATGTCTTTGGGCGTGCGGTCGAGGAAGAACAGCCCTTTCTGGTTGACGGCGTTCTTCGTGTCCTGCCGGTGGTTCGAGCCGAAGTCGAACTGGTTCCACACGCCGCTGCCGACGAGCCACGGGCGCTCACGGATCTGCCGGAAGCTCTCGCGGTGGAACGCCGCGCCGTGCTCGACGGAGAAGTCGAACGCGCGCGGGGTGGCGCTGTGGACGCGCTCGTCGGTACCCGCGCCGTACTCACTGATCATGAGCGGCCGGTCGGGGTGCGCGACGTGCAGACTATCGAGGAACGTGCCGAGCGCGTCGAAGTCGTCGTAGTACCACCCGAAGTAGAGGTTCATCCCGAACACGTCGGCGACGTCCTGGAGGCCGGAGTCCATCACGACCTCGCCGTTCGAGAACGCCATCGCGGTGAGCCGGTACGGGTCCTCGCGCTCGGCTACGCGCTCCAGCCGCTCGGCGAGGCCGCGCACGGCGGCGACGTAGCCCTCGGGCATCGGATTCGGCTCGCGCAGCAGCACCTCGTTCATGTACCCCCACATCACCACCGACGGGTGGTTGTAGTGCTGTCGGATCATCTCGACGAGCATCCGCTCGTTGTGCTCGGCGAACGCGTCCGACATCGTGATGAGGTTGACGATGGGGATCTCCTCCCACACCGCGAGGCCGAGCGCGTCGGAGGCTTCGAGCACGGCGGGGTCCTGCGGGTAGTGCGCGAGGCGGAGGAAGTTGAACCCGGTGTCTTTGACGAGCCGCACGTCGCGGCGGTGGTAGTCATCGGGCAGCGCGTTCCCGAGCCCGGCGACGTCTTGATGCCGGTTCGTGCCGTGGAGTGCGAGCCGCTCGCCGTTGAGGTAGAAGCCGTCGCCGTCGGCCGTCATCCAGCGGAAGCCGAGCGGATTCATCACGGCGTCCCCTCCCCCGCCCTCGCGCACGACCTCGGTGAGGACGCGGTAGACAGCCGGATCGTCCGGCGACCACAGCCGGGGCGCGTCCACGGCCATCCGTTGCGTCTGCTCGACGGTCTGGCCAGCGGGTACCGTGACGGGCTCGCTCACGCGCGCCACGTCATCCCCTTCGGCATTGAGGAGCCAGTGATTGACGGTGACTTCGGCAGGTGCTGGGCCGTCGTTCGTGACGCGGGCGCGGAGTCGGACGGTCGAGTCGCCGTCGGCGAGATTCGGCGTGTCGAGGTAGATGCCGGACGAGGCGTGGTCGAGGAGGTCGAGGTGGACGGCGTCGGTGGCGATGAGCCACACGTCGCGATAGATGCCACCGTAGAAGGTGAAGTCGGCGTTGAGCGGCGGGATATCGTCGTCGTGCCGGTTGTCGACGCGGACGGCGAGGAGGTTCGAGCCGGTGCGGACGGCGTCGGTGACGTCGAAGGCGAAGGCGGTGTAGCCGCCGACGTGCTGCCCCTGCCGCTCGCCGTTGACCCACACCTCGGCGACCTGATTCGCCCCCTCGAAGTGGAGAAAGAGCCGCCGGTCAGCCCAGTCGGAGGGCACGGCGAACGTCTTCCGGTACCAACCAACGCCCTGCCGGTACCCCGGCTCTTTGTCGAAGGCGTCCTCGACGTTCCACGTGTGGGGGACCGTGACGCGCTGCCAGTCATCGTCGTCGAAGTCGCTCGTCGAAGGGTCACCGCTCGGTTCGTACGCGAAGCGCCAGCCATCGTTGAGCGACGTCTGCACGCGTTGCGCATCCGCGCTCGCGCCGAGAAGCAGGAGGAGTCCGAGCATCGCGATCCGCATCATCCCTCCACGTCCTGGGCGCACCGGAAGCCGACGTGGAACAGGCTCGTCTCGGGCGTCGAGTGGCTGCGCGCGCTGACGCGGTAGCCGTGGCAGTACGACGGGTGGCAGAGGAACGAGCCGCCCCGCTGCACCCGCTCGCTCGCGGCGGTCGGGGTGAACGGCTGGTCGCGGTCGGCGTAGGAGCGGTACCAATCGGCCGTCCACTCCCAGACGTTCCCGCCCATGTCGGTCAGCCCGAGCGGCGTCGCGCCGAAGTGTCCGACGGGTGAGGTGAACGTGAATCCGTCATCGGCGGTGTTGCGAGCGGGGAAGGTGCCGGTCCACGTGTTCGCACGGTAACCCTGCGTGTCTTCGAGATCGTCGCCCCACGCATAGCGACGCGGGCTGTTCGTCGCCCCGCACGCGGCGTGCTCCCACTCGACTTCCGTCGGAAGGCGCTTGCCCTGCCACTCGCAGAAGGCGACGGCGTCGTGCCACGAGACCTGCGTGACGGGATGGCCGTCGGGAGCGGCGGGAGTATTCGGCCCACGTGGGTGCTCCCAGTCGGCGCCGTCCACCATCACCCATGCTCCCGCCTCCGTATCGAGCACGCCAGCGTTGCCGAAGCGCTCGGCCTCGGTCTCTAAACCGGTGCTGTCCACGAACGCCCGGAACCGCGCAACGGTGACGGGCGAGCGGTCGAGGAAGAACGGCACGACGGTCGCGTCGAAGCGCGGGCGCTCGTGCGGGAGCCCGTCGTCGCTGCCGATCGTCGTCGCGCCGCCGGGAACGTAGACCATGCCCGGCGGTGGCTCCACGTCGGCCGTCTCGGCCACAGGCGTCGCGGAGTTCGGGGACTCCGCCTCCGGCGCCTCGGGCGCCCCGCAGGCGGCGACCATGGCGAACAGCGCTATGAAATAGAGACCGCGCATCAATCGTAGATCAGCCGTTCGCCCGCGTTCCAGTTGCCGCGCCGCATCGGGACGCGCATCGCGTCCTCCGCTTCGAGTCGGTCGAACAGCTCCCGCCGCATGGCGCGCACGACATCCTGCAAGCCCGGCACGTCGATCAGATTGACCCGCTCCTCGGGGTCGTTCTCGATGTCGTAGAGCTCCTCCGTATCCCACACGCCGTGGTAGTAGATGAACTTGTACCGGTCGCCGCGGAGGGCGAACGTCGTCGGGGTGTGCGGGAAGGCGTACTCCCAGTAGTACTCGTAGATGAAGTCGCGCCCCTCGCCGGCCTCGTCCCCGGTGAGGAGGCCGAGGAACGACTGCCCGTCGATGTCGATGGGCGACTCGACGTCGCTCAGTTCAAGCACCGTCGGGGCGATGTCGAGGTTGCGGACGAGCCCGCCGACGCGGCTCCCGGCATCGATCCAGCCCGGCGCCCACGCGAGCATCGGTATGCGGATGGACTCCTCGTAGGCGTTGCGCTTGTCGATCAGCCCGTGCTCGCCGAGGAGGAACCCGTTGTCGCCCATGTAGAGCACGAGGGTGTTCTCGGCGAGCCCGCGTTCTTTGAGGGTGTCGAGCACGCGGCCCACGCTCTCGTCGAGGGCCAGGAGGGTTTCGGAGTAGCGGCGGTAAAAGGTGTCGAAGCCGGAGAGGCCGAGGCCAAGGTCGCCGTGGAACATGAAGTCGACGCCGTGCCAGCTGCCGCGCTGCGCCCGCACCCAATGGGGTTTGCCGAGGGTGTTGGCCTCAGTGCGCGGCATCGTCGCAGGGTACGGGATCGTGATGTCGGCGTAGGTCCCGACGTGGCGCGGCGCGGGCTCGAACTCGGCGTGGACGGCCTTGTGCGAGAGGACGAGGAAGAACGGCTCGTCGCCGCTCTGCTCGCCGAGCCAGTCCACCGCGTAGTCGGTGAGGAGGTCGGTGGTGTAGCCCTCGTGCGGGATCTGCTCGCCGTCGATGTTGAGGAGCGGGTTCGTGTAGGCGCCCTGCCCGCGGAAGCTCACCCACCGGTCGAAGCCGGGCTGCGGGTCGTCGTCGACCTCGCCCATGTGCCACTTCCCGACGTACGCGGTGGCGATGCCCGCGTCCTGGAGGTCCTGCGGGAAGAACCGCGTCCCCGGGGGAATCGGGCTCGTGTTGTCGACGACGCCGTGGTTGTGGGCGTACTTCCCGGTCAGGATCGACGCGCGACTCGGCGAGCACAGGCTCGTCGTGACGAAGGCGTTGGCTACGTGCGCGCCCTCGGCGGCCATCCGGTCCATGTTCGGGGTCAGGAGGAAGTCCGGGGCCTCGGAGTGGAAGCCCATGAAGTCGTAGCGATGGTCGTCGGAGATGATGAGGACGACGTTCTGCGGCTGCGCGGTCGCAGCGGAGGCGACGAGCAGGAGGGCGAAAAGGAGGCGGGCGCGTACGGTCATTCGGCTACGAGTTCGAAACGGGCAGAAACGGTGTCGGCGGACGAGGTCCCGACCATGACGGTGAACCAGCCGGGCTCGACCGTCCACGCGTCGTTGGGTCCCCAGAACTTCAAGTCATCGGGGCGAAGCGCGAAGCGGACGAGCCGTCGTTCGCCGGGCTGGAGCTCGATCCGCTCGAAGCCTTTCAGCTCCTGCACCGGCCGCGTCACGCTCGCCACCTCGTCGCGGACATAGAGCTGCACGACCTCGGCTCCGGCGCGATCGCCCGTGTTCGTCACCTCTACTTGGACTTCGACGCCCCCCCCATCGATGGGCACTGACGCCGCTGGATCACATGCCAAATCCCGATCGATCAGCGTCCCATCTTCCAGCGGCGGGTAGATCGCTGATACGCACACGAAGGGGGAATACTCGAACGTCGTGTAGCTCAGCCCGTGGCCGAAGGGGAAGAGCGGGCGCTCCCACGGCACGTCGATGTACTTCGAGTTGAACTTGGTCTGGTCGTTCGGCGGTCGGCCGGTGGGCCGGTGGTTGTAGTAGAGCGGCTCCTGCCCGGTGGCGTGCGGGAACGTGACGGGCAGCTTACCGCCGGGGTTGTGGTCCCCGAAGAGCACGTCGGCGACGGCGGGGCCCATCTCGCTCCCGAGGTGCCACGCTTCGAGGATCGCGGGGGCGGCCTCGGCGACCTCCGGGATCGCGAGCGGGCGGCCGTTCGTGAGCACGACGGCGACGGGCCGGTCGCCGGCCGCCTCGATCACGCGGAGCGCGAGTTCGGCCTGCGCCCCGGGCAGCCCGATGTCGCTCCGGCTCGCGGCCTCGCCCGAGAGCTCGCGGTGCTCCCCGAGGACGAGCACGACGGCGTCGGCCGTGCGGGCGAGCGCCACGGCCTCGTCGTGGCCGGACGTGTCCTCGCTCAGCATCGTCTCGACGATGTCGTAGAAGCCGCCGCGCGCCTCGGGATAGCCCGGCGCGTAGCGGATGTCCATCGCGGGGAACGCGTCGCGGAGCCCGGCGAGGATCGGGATCGTCTCCTCCTTCCGCCCCGCCGCAGCCCACGAGCCGAGCGCCGAGAGCGAGTCGCCCGCGAGCCCGCCGATCACGGCGAGCGTGCCGAGGTCTTTCGAGAGCGGGAGCACGGGGCCGTCCGGGCCGTCCTCATTCTTGAGGAGCACGATGGCCTGCCGCGCCGCCTCGCGGGCGAACGCGCGGTGCGCGGGTGCGAGGAGCGTCGCCGCCTCGCGCGCCGGGTCGTTGTAGCGGTACGGGTCCTCGAACAGCCCGGCGCGGACCTTCATCCGGAGCACGCGCCGCACGGCCTCGTCCACCACCGCCCTGTCGAGCCGGCCGTCCTCGACGAGCGCGGGGAGGTTCTTGGTGTAGATGCCGTCGACCATGCTCATGTCGACGCCCGCTGCGAGTGCGAGCGCGCCGGCCGCCGCGCTGTCGGCAGCGACGCCGTGGTGGAGCAGCTCCCACACCGCCGTGTAGTCGGCGACGACGAAGCCGTCGAAGCCCCACTCGCCGCGGAGGATGTCGGTCATGATGCGACGGCTGCCGGTGACCGGGACGCCGCCGATCTCGTTGAACCCGCTCATCAGCGTCGCCACGCCCGCGTCGACGGCGGCCTTGAACGGCGGGAGGTAGACCTCGCGGAGCGTCCGCTCGGAGACGTCGACCGTGTTGTAGTCGCGGCCGCCCTCGGCCCCGCCGTAGGCCGCGAAGTGCTTGGCCGTGGCGAGGAGCGTCGAGTCGGCCGCGAGATCGGCGCCCTGAAAACCGCGCACGCGCGCCTCGGCGAAGCGGCTGCCGAGGTACGGGTCCTCCCCGCTCCCCTCGACGATCCGGCTCCACCGCGCGTCGCGGGCGAGGTCCACCATCGGCGCGAACGTCCAGTGCACCCCCGACGCCGCCGCCTCACGCGCGGCAATGCGGGCCGCCTGCTCGGCGAGGCCCGGATTCCACGACGCGGTCTCGGCGAGCGGCACCGGAAAGATCGTCCGGAAGCCGTGGATCACGTCGTGCCCGAAGATCAGCGGGATCCCGAGCCGGCTCTCCTCGACGGCGACCCGCTGCACGCGCCGCGTCGGCTCGGCGCCGATGATGTTGAGGAACGAGCCGACGCGCCCGGCGGCGACCTCCTCTTCCCCACCCTGCGGCACGGTCGGGCCGGTGACGGACCAGCGCCCGCTGTACTGCGTGAGCTGGCCGAGCTTCTCCTCGACCGTCATGAGCGCGAGGAGCGAATCGACGAAGGCCGCCTCGTCGTCCACAGGTGCAGAAACGGCGGCGGGCTGCGCGAAGAGGCTCGGGGCGAGCAGGCAAAGCGCAGCGACGGCAACGGCCGGGAGAAGAGGCGATCGGATCGACACGCGAGGGGCGATGGTCTTGGCGATGGTCTTGGGTGGGCGGTGGAACACGACGAGCGATCAGCGAACGAGGGTGATGCGGCGCGTCCGCACGGCGCCGTCGGCCTCCAGGCGGAGGACGTAGACGCCGCTGGCGAGGTCGGTGGTGTGCCACAAGACGGGATGGGTGCCGGCGGCGTGCGGGCCGTCGGCGAGGAGGGCGACGCGGCGGCCGAGGAGGTCGTAGACGGCGAGGTGCACCGAGCCGGCCGAGGGCGTCGTGAAGCGGACGGTCGTCCGGCGCGCCGCCGGGTTGGGAAACGCGTCGAGCGCGAGGGCGAGCGGCACGCCGTCCTCCTCCGCGCCGACGGCGGTCGGCTCGAAGCCGGCCCGCCCCAGCCCGCGCTGCACGTCCTCGTTCTGCATGAACGCGTCCCAGATCGCTTCGGTGCGGAGGTTCTCGATCATGATGACGAATGGCCCCTGGTCGATGCCGAGGAAATCCGTGCCGACCCAGGTCTCGCGGACGTTGTAGGCATCGAGCAAACCGTATTCGCCCCAGAGACGCGGGCGGTACTTGCGGTAGAACGTGCGGAGCGCTTCGCGTGCCTCGTCCGGCGCGAACACGATCGAGCCGCCGGGGGCCGTCGGGGTGATCGTGCCGTCGTCGTTCTGCGCGGGCGGCGCGCCGCGGGCGAGGTAGCCGAAGGGGCCGTCGGAGGCGGTCAGCCCCCACTCCTCAGCGGAGTAGTTGGGGTGGTTGCCGGGGTTGGCGACCGAGTAAGCCCGCTGCGCGAGCGTGGCGCGGCGGGAGTTCTCGAAGTAGTCGATCGGCGCGCCGAGTTCGGCGCTCTTCTCGCGCATGTAGTCGTCCTGAATCCCCCGAAAGTCGAACCAGAGGTGCGAATATTGATGGCCGAAGAGGGGTGGGAAGGAGAGGTAGGTGAAGCCGTAGAACGTGCCCCAGTCGCCGTCGTAGCTCGCCGTCCATGCGTCCCACGCGTCGTCCGCGAGGGGGTGCGTCGGCGAGCCCAGCCCGAGGAGGTAGAGGATCATCGCCTCGTTGTAGCCGCGCCAGTCGAAGGGGATGAACCCGCTCTCGGGGCGCCACCCGAGCGCCACGAGCGGGTCGTTCGGCGTGGCCCAGTCCCACTCGACGCGGTAGTAGATCGAGTCGGCGAGGGCGCGGATCTCTTCCTCGGCGGGGGTGTCCTGCGTGAAGTACTCCTTCGCGTGGAGGATGCCGCCGAGCAGGAGGGCCGTGTCGATCGTGGAGAGTTCGTTCGTGCCGGCGCGGTGGCCGGTCTGCATGTCGAGGAAGTGGTAGAAGAAGCCCCGGTAGCCGCAGACGTTCGTCGGCGCGTCGCTCTGCGGGCACGTCCAGAAAAAGTCGAGCGTGGTGCGGACGCGTTCGCGGCCTTCCTCCCGGCTGATCCACCCCCGGTCGATCCCGACGGTGAGGGCCGAGAGCCCCATCCCAACCGCCGCGATGCTCGACGCCGAGCCGCTGGTGCTGCGGTCTTTGATGAGCCCGTTGTCGGGGTTCGCCTCTTCCCAGAAGTAGCCGAACGCCGTCTCCGCGACGAGGTCGAGGTACGGGTCGAAGACGCCCGCTTCGGCAGCGGCGGAGAGAGCGCCGGAGTCGGGGCCGGGGACGTTGCCGGGGCCGAGCGAGCGGAGCACGTAGGTGTTGGTCTCGCCGTTCTCGGCGGTCACGTCGGCGAAGTTGCGGACGGCGGTCGGGGTGCCAGTGAGGCGCACGAAGGGGAGGTCCGGCGCGGTGCGGCGGTAGACGTGGTAGCCCGTCGCGCCGGGGACGCGCTCCCACCGGAGCACCACACTCCCGTCGCCCGTGCGCACGTCGATGTCGCTCGGCGGCGGTGGCCCCGCCGGCCCGCCCCCGTACGTCAACCCCGCGACGAAGTCGATCCAGAGCGTCCGCTCGCCGAAGGTCGTCCCGCCGTTCTCGAACCGGACGCCGCGCACGGCGCCGAGGTCGAGGTCGCCGAGCGGCCCGAAGTCGGCGAGCGCGACGGCGAGGCGCTGCCACGAGGCGGGGTCGCCGTCCACGCCACCGTTGTCGACGGCGAGGAGGTAGGCGTCGCCCTCGCCGGGCGGATCGGCCGCGCCGAGGCCGCCGAGTTCGACGCGCCACGTCGGGCGGAGCCCGCCGCTCTCCGGGTCCTCGGTGAGGACGACCACGTACTCGTCGGGGTCGCTGAGCGTGCCGTCGCCGTCGGGATCGCGGAAGCGGAAGTCGAGTTGGAGGCCGGAGGCGGCATCGATGCGGAAGTGGGCCGGGACCGCCGGGACGCCGATGGCGGCGGTGGAGGTATCGAGCGGCACGTCGGCGAAAGTGAAGGTCAGGTCTTCGGGATAGCCGGGGCGGGCGAGCGTCGCGGGGAGGCTCGGGACGTAGCTCACCTCGAAGCTAGCGTCGGTGTCGCTGCTGGGGAGGAAGCCGCTCCGGCCGGGGTCGTAGCCGATGCTCCCGGCGGGATCGAGCGGGAGCAGGGCCGTCCGCACCCCGCTCGCGTCCTCGATCCCGATGCGGGGCAGCTCCGCGTCCGGAATGCCGGCGGGCCCGTTGAGAAAGACGACGAGGCTGTCCGCGTCGGTCAGATCCTGCGACGCGAAACCGGGCGCGCCGACGATCAAGCTCCACGCGCCGTCCGCGGTGTGCTCGTACGCGATGCGCCCGCTCTCGCTACCGCTCTGCGCCGCGCCCATCTCGATCGGCATGCGATCGCCGCCGGGGCCTGCGAGGTCGAGCACGTCGCCGCCGGAGACCGTGCCCTCCGAGGCGTCGTAATAGTCCACTCCCACCGCGTCGTCCTCGTCGAAGAAGACGGCGGCGTCCTGTGCCTCCGCCACGGGAGTCGCGCAGCAGAGCAGGGCGAGCAGGGACAGGCGGAGGGGCATAGCGGGAGATGAGTCCGGGCGGGGCGACGTGCGGCTGTCGTCGCGCCCTGTGGAGCAGTCGTTAGAAGCCGAAGCTGAGCGTGAAGCGTTGCGTCGAGCCGAGCAGGCCGTAGTCGGCCCAGGCGTAATCGAAGCCGAGGTCGAACCCGCTGAGCCGGTACTGCAGGCCGCCGCCGAGCGTGAGGCCGACCACCGAGTCCTCCATGAAGAGGTCCTGGTAGCCGCCGCGGAGGAAGAGCAGGTCGGCGTAGGACCACTCGGCCCCGAAGCTGACGCTGTTGGCATCGTCGTTGGGCTGGTAGGCGTCGGCGACGATCGTGAGCTGGCTTTCGGCGCTGAGCTGCACGGGGTAGCCGAGGCCGACGCGGAAGAAGATGGGGAGCGCGAACTCCTCGGTCTCGAGCGCGGCCGGGAGGTTGCTGTTATCGCCAAAGGCGTCGGGGTCCTGGTCGAAGCGGACGCGGAGGTCGCGGCCGTCGAAGCTACCGCGTGTGCCGAAGTTCGAGATGCTCGCCCCGAGCGTCGCGCGGAACGGGAGCTCGTAGAGCACGCCGACGTCGAGCCCGACGGCGGAGAGCGAGCTATGCCAGATGGTCTCCTGGACGTACTTCACCTGGATGCCGGCCGAGAACCGATCCGTGATGCGGCGGCCGTAGCCCAGCCCGATCGCGAGGTCCCGCACGGAGAACTGCTCGCCCGTGCCCTGGGGCTGGTCCACGGTGCGGACGTCCATGTCGCCGGAGTCCAACGACGTCAGCGAGAGCAGGAGCGCGTTCGGGCCGAGCCGCACGACGACGGCGGCGTGGTTGTACAGGATGTCGGCGAACCACGGGCTGTGGGTGAACTGCGCGCTCGACTGGGGGAGGTGGCCGAGGGCGCCGGGGTTGTAGTACGCCGCCATCGCGCCCTCGGCGGCCGTAGTCCCGGCGTTCCCCATCGCGGCGAACCGCGCGCTCGGCTCGATCATGAGGAAGCCCGTGAGCGTGGTGCCTTCTTTGGTCTGAGCGTGGACGGCCCCGCCCCCCAGGAGCACGGCGAGGAGGCCGAAGCGCAGCGCGGCCGAGGCCGCGCGGAGCGTCGTCGGAAACAGGCGGTTCATAACCGAGAGCGGATGCGAGGCGCGCGGCGTCAGCGCGCCTCCGGTGGTGCTGTGTGTGGTGCTACTTGATGACAGCGAACTTTCCGACGTGCGTGCCGACGCCCTCGGCGTCCACGTGGAAGATGTAGAGGCCGGGGGCGATCTCGAGGTTGTCCTTCGTGCGGAGGTCCCACGGCACCATCCCGATCGTCGAGCCGTCGTGGCGGAGCGTCTGGACGAGCTGGCCGCGGACGGTGTAGATCCGGATCGTGGCGTCGCGCGGGATCTCGCGGAACTCCAGCCGCCGCTCGCCGCGCCCACCCGTGGCGAAGCGCTCCGGCTCGAAGCTCGCCGCCGCCACGTACGGGTTCGGCACGACGTACGGGTCCTGCTCGCCGAAGGCGGACGCCGCCCGGTCCGGGTCCACGTACTCGCCGCGCACCGCGAACTCGAACACGTCGTCGCTCCCGAACGGCTGGTTGACGACGAGGCGGTAGGTGTCGCCCTCGCCTGGGGGCCGGCTCGGCACGTCCGCGCCTGCCGTGTCCACCGAGATCTGCCACGTCGGCCGCAGCGAGGAGGAGCCCTCCTCGGTGGGCAGGAGGACGGTCAC
This sequence comes from uncultured Rhodothermales bacterium, assembly GCA_964438105.1. GTDB lineage: Bacteria > Bacteroidota > Rhodothermia > Rhodothermales > JANQRZ01 > JBBSMX01. Next base: position 25,772 of record CAYTJT010000009.1, read on the forward strand.
GAACTCGCCGGGCTGGCTCAGCGTCCGGTCGTCGTCGAGGTCGCGGAAACGGAAATCGAGCTGCTGCTCCGATTCGGCGGTGACGATCTTGAAGTGCGACGGGATCGCGGGCGTGCCGATGGCCGCGCGCGACGTGTCGAGCGGGACGTCGGCGAAGGTGACCACGAGGTCCTCGGGGAAGCCGGGCCGCACCACGTTGATCGGCACCGCGTCGGTGTACGACGTCTCGATCACCACGTCGGTCGCGCTGTCGGCAGTGAAGCCCGAGGTCGAGTCCACCTCGACCGTCGGCGGCGTGTCTACGACGGGCTGGAGGCCCTGCCCGACCGGCCCGTTGCCCTCGCCCGCGAAGTCCTCCCCGCCCTCGAACACGACGACGCCCGTCGTGAGGTTGGTAAGCTGGTAGCCGACGGCGCGGACGCTGTCCGGCGAGCCGACGAACTCCAGCCGGTAGCGGTGCCCGTCCGGCACGAGCGACGAGTTGAGCACGCGGATGTCGAGGTCGCCGGTGCCGTCGCCCGCCACCTGCTCGACCTCCTCGACCTCGGCCCCGACGTAGCCGGGCACCTGATCGTTCGGGCGGACCTCCACGATGTAGGGCGGCAGGATCGTCCCGCCGCGCGCCGTGCGCGAGACCGTGAGCGGGTTCTCGGACGGGTAGAACTGGAAGTCCGGCGCGCCCCGGTCGTAGGCCGTGACGGCGTAGTAGTACGTCTGCCCCGCCACCACCGACGAGTCGGTCCACGTGTGCGTCAGCCCGGTGTTGGCGCCGAGGTAGTACTGCACGCCCGCGACGGCGAGGTCGGAGAACCCGCTGATGTCGTTGTCGAGGTCGAACTGCGCCTCGGGCCGCCCATTCCCGAGGGGGCCGCCGCCGCGGCCGTCGAGGATCGTCTGGGGGTCGAGGAAGTTGGGGTCGGTGGAGCGGTAGATCCGGTAGCCCTCGAAGTCGTTGACGTTCGTGACGGGGTCGATGGAGCGCTCGGCGACGTTATCCCACGTCAGGGTGACGAACGGCGTGCCCGCTTCGTTGACGCCGGTGAACGCCTGGACGGTGGGCGGCGGGGGCGGCGTGGCGAACTGGTAGTTGGCGTCGTAGATGGACTGGACGATCTCGACGTTGTCGGTGAGGTCGAGGAGGTCTTCGCCGTAGGCGAGGGCGAGGCTGAAGCGCTCGCGGCGACCGATCTCCAGCGGGAACGGCCCGCTCGCGAAGAGGAACCCGACGTTGTAGTTGTTGACGATCGTCGGGTCGAAGCGGACGCCCGGGTCGGGGGAGCTGAACTGCTCGTAGAGGCGGCGCGGCCACTCCTGCTCGTTCGTGAAGAAGACGATGCCGTCGGTGGGGCCGTTGCCGCGGATGCGGTTGAGCTTGAAGCCCGTCAGCCCGATCTGGTCGGACTCGGTGATGTCGGTGCGGTCGAAGTTGGGCTCGCCCTCGGTGGGCATCCCATCGTCCTCGCCGGTGTCCGGCCGCTCCCCCGCCGTCGTGTCGGCGTAGACGCCGTCGGCCCCGGTGTCGGAGAAGGCGGCGGTCCAGTCGAGGTCCTCGTCCCCGGTCCACCACTCGCCGACGACGTAGGCGGGGCGGTCTTCGAGCGGGCCGTACTCCTCCTGGAAAAGGGCGAGGTCGTAGCCGCGGGCGAGCATGGCGTTGCGGATGTTCTCCTGCCCTTCGATGCGCGTGCCGGGGCCGGAGTCGCGCATCTCATCGGTGATGCCGTCGTCGTCGTTGTCGAGGTTGTCGGTGGCATCGCCGGGGGTTTCGAGGTAGGCGTAGCCGAGGTAGCCGGTGTCCTCGCAGTTGGAGCGGAGGCTGACGCCGTGGCCGCCCTCGTCCCACGTGTAGACGAGGTCCACCTCGGCGTCCGGCCCGAGGAGGTCGTTGACGTAGCGGGCGTTGTCGTCGTCGCTCTCGGCGACGCCGTCGCAGGAGGTGCCGGAGCCGCCGACGCCGGAGTCCATGTAGAGCCCGAAGATGATGTCGTCGTAGACCGTCGTGGACTCGTTGACGATGTCGTAGTGGTAGAAGATG
>CAYTJT010000010.1:0-27214 GCA_964438105.1 uncultured Rhodothermales bacterium
CGGGAAGTTCACCGGCATCCTCAAAGAGCTCGAGATCCCGTTCCCGCCCTACGGCATGGCGCGCGATGTGGACGAGGCCGTCGAGGTGGCGGAGAAGATCGGCTACCCCATCCTGATCCGGCCGAGCTACGTCCTCGGCGGGCAGGGGATGCGGATCGCCATCAACAAGGACGAGGTGGCGGAGTACGTCGAGAACATCCTCCGCGTCATGCCCGACAACGAGATCCTGCTCGACCTCTACCTCGAGAACGCGATCGAGGTCGACTGCGACTCGATCTACGACGGCGACGAGCTCGAGGTCTGCGGCATCCTCCAGCACATCGAGCCGGCCGGCGTGCACAGCGGCGACTCGACGGCCGTCCTCCCGCCGTACTCGCTCTCCGAGACGGTGCAGGCGACGATCCGCCGCTACACCGAAGACATCGCGCGGCAGCTCGGCATCCGAGGGCTGATCAACGTGCAGTACGCCATCAAAGACGAGACGGTGTACGTGATCGAGGCGAACCCGCGCGCGAGCCGGACCGTCCCGTTCATCGCAAAAGCGACGGGCATCCCGTACGCCAACATCGCGACGAAGGTGATGCTCGGCGAGAAGCTGGCGGGCTTCCGCGCCGAGGGGCTGCTGGAGAGCACGCTCACGGGGTATGCCGTGAAAGAGCCCGTGTTCTCGTGGGAGAAGTTCCCCGAGGTACGCAAAGAGCTCGGCCCCGAGATGAAGTCGACGGGCGAGTCGATCGTGTTCGTGGACGACCTCGACGACGAGCACTTCTCGAAGCCCTACGAGATGCGAAATCTGTATCTTAGCCGTTAGCCATCCGCTCAGCGACCGGCTTTCGGATCGGAGCGACCACAACCATCCTCCCCGTTTGCTCTATGAAGAGGACCGTATTTCTGCTCCAGACGTGTCTACTCGCAGCGTTCTGCTTGGCGGGGTGTGACTCCACCGGCTCCGAACCGTCTGACCCGGTGGATACGACTCCGCCGACGGTGACCGTCACGTCTCCGCAAGCGGGAGCCGAAGTAGCCGAGGTGCTCGTCGTCACTGTCGACGCCACGGATGACGGGGGCGTCGATCGCGTCGAGCTCTGGGTGGGTGGTTCCCTGGAAGCGATCGACAGAGACGCGCCGTGGGAGCTCGACTGGGACACCCGAGCCGTTGACAACGGAGCGCGGTCGTTCCTCGTCAAGGCGTACGATGCCACCGGGAATGAGGCGGCCACGCAGCCCATAGACGTGGAAGTCAGCAACGTCGCCACGGTGACGTTCGCAAACAGAGCAGAGAGCATCGTCGCGGTCACCTTCGGCGACGGGAGTCCCGGCTTCGCGCTGCGGAGTGGGGAAAGCGGGGCGTACTCGAACCCGGGCTCAGACAGCCTCAGCTACGAGGCTGTCACAGGAGGGTTCTTCCCCTCCAGAGTCGAAGTGCGATGGGCAGGGGCTCTCGACTTGAGGGATGGGCGCGACCGCGAGGTTCGGTTCAACGTGCCCTCTTCCTACGCGCTATTCGCGATCGACAACACCAGCACGCATCGCACCATCTCGAATCTAGTCTTCAGGTACGCTAGCGGCGAGGAGGTGGCGGTCAGCATGGCTGTCTATCCGGAGGAATACCAAGGCGTCGGATACCTCCTGACCGATGCGCTCGTGGAGGTGGAGAGCTTCGGGGTGCCGGACCGGCCCGTGTGGGAAGCCGGCGTAGACTTCACCGTCTCGAACGGGGTCAACCAGGTGGCGACCCTCGTATACCCGCGGCCATGACGCGGCGAGGCACGTGGAACGACGGCCGGTTGCAGGGGAGATCGACCCGCTGCCGCGGCGCCCTCGCCGTCGCGGAGGTCGGCCTCGACGACGAGCACTTCTCGAAGCCGTACGAAATACGCAACCTCTACCACTCGCGCTGATGCTCCGTTCGCTCGTTGCCGCACTCGCCACGCTCCTGTTCGGCGGTTGTCTCCCGCCGATCTTCCCCGACGGGCCGCCCGGCTCGCGTCCGATCGGGCCTGCGTTCGAACCGTATGTGGTGTACGTCGAGGCGCTCGTCGCGGAGGAGCCTGAGGCGTTCGCACCCTTCGTGCGCGACGCGTTCGACGGAGCCATCGTCGTGGGCGATGGACCCGCGCCGCCGGAGGCGCGGTACGTCGCCCAACTGCGCACGCATCCGGCGGGGACGCGCCTCCGCATCGAGCGACGGCTCACCGAGCCGGGGTTCTACGACGGCACGCAACTCTCCGAGGTCTATCTCGACGCGGTCCGCGCGTGGGAGGGCGACGAGGACGGCTTCCCTCAGCCGCATCGGGCGCGGTACGTCCCGCAGGCGAGCGCGACGACGTGCATCGCCGACACGCTGGCGTCGGGCCTCGCACCGCCGCCGGGCCGCGAGGAGGACGACAGCGAGGAGCGGTTCACGATCGTAGAACAGCCGCCAGAGCTTGTCGGCGGCCTGCGCGCGCTGCAGAAGCGGATCCGCTACCCCGAGCAGGCGCGGAGGAATGGCACCGAAGGGCTCGTCATGACCCAGTTCGTTGTGGACGAGCAGGGCAACGTGCCTTGTATCGACATCATCAACGGGCTACCGTTCGGCCTCAACGAGGAAGTGCTCGCGGCCGTTCAAGACCTCGAGTTCCGACCGGGGTATCAAAACGGCGAGCCCGTGAAGGTGCGTTTCTCGCTGCCCGTGCGGTTCCGGCTGAGGTAGCACCCCCGAGTCTCTAGCCGGCCGCGGCGACCTCGCCGTCGCGGAGGTCGTCGTAGAGGTCGGCCTCGCTGATGGTGAAGTCGGCGTCGAAGGGGACGACGGGCTTGAGGGCGAGGCGGAAGAACGCGTAGGGCGCCGCCGCAGCGACGAGCGTCACCCAGAGGGCTCGCTGAGTAAGAGTGAGTCGCGGCATGGTGGTCTCGGTTGATTGTCGTAGTGCAGCATAAATGCCGCATCGCGTCATGGGTTCGAGCGCGCATGTTAAATCGCTGTGGCGTTTTCGTGCGTGTTCAGCGCACGCCCCATTGCGCTTTCGAGGCCCCGCCGCTATCATCCCCCACCGCTATCATCTAAGCCCCTTCTCTCCATCCCTAGCCCTATCCCGATGGCCGACCGACCGCAGTACTGGACCCCCGAATTCATCGAAGCGTTCGTCGAGGCGATGAACGAGGACGCTTCGTTTCAGAAAGCCGCCGGCTCGTTCTCGAACACGATCATCTTCCGCTGCCTCGACCACCCCTCGGGCGAGGACATCGAAGCCGCGTACTCGTTCGAGGACGGCGAGGTCGTCGACGTCGAGCTCTGGATGGAGGACGCCGGAGACCCCGACTTCCGCGACGACCCGTTCGACAAGTCGGCGGCCCTCGCGCGCGCTACGGCCCCCTACAGCATCTGGGTCAAGCTCGATAAGGGCGAGATGACCCCGCTCGGCGCGCTCACCTCCCCCGACTACCAGATCGAAGGCCCCAAGCTGAAGATCATGTCCAACATGGGCGTGCTCAACGGGATGGGCGACGTCGCCTCGCGGATCGACAAGACCTACTGACGCGTGTACCCCACGCCTATCGCCGGGACGACGGCCGCCGCCGTTTCGCGCGTACCCACTCTCACCCAACCTCTCCAGTAATGGCCGAGAAAAAGAAAGTCACGATCGTCACGAAGAAAAAGAAAAAGGCTGGCGGGGCGGCCTCCGGCTCGAAGACGGGGGCGAAAGCCGGCGCGAAGGTCGGCACCAAGAAGTCCGCGGCGAAGAAGTCCGGCCCGATGGGGCTGCCGAGCCTGCCCGAGATCCTCGACTTCCCCGCCGGGCTCGCCGACAGCGCACGCGAGGTCTGGATGGCCGGCATCGGCGCGCTCTCGACGGTCGAGGAGATCGGCGCGGGGCTGTTCGATCAGCTCGTCAGCAAGGGGGAGCACTGGGAGGAGGAGAGCCGCAAGAAGCTGGTCGCGGCGTCGAAGCAGGCCGGGGCCGCCGCCGAGGGCGCGCGCTCCACGGCGGAGAGCCTGAGCCAGAAGCCGCTGGCGTGGAGCAGCGCCGTCGAGAAGCGCGTCGAGCAGCTCGTCGAGGACTCCATCGAAGGCGTGCTCCACCGGATGAACGTGCCCACGCACGACGAGGTGAAAGAGCTGACGAAGCACGTCTCGGCGCTCTCGGACAAGGTGGACGCGCTCTCCGCGCGGCTGAAGCTGGAGCGCGCCGAGCGCACGTCCGACACGGCCGCTGCCGCGCCGCCCGCCGCCGCTGCCGGCACGCCGACGTTCCACGTCGTGCCGCACGACGAGGGGTGGGCCGTCGAGAAGGAGGGGGCGTCCCGCGCTTCGAGCGTGCACGGCACGAAGGCCGAGGCCGTGAGCACAGGCCGGGAGCGGGCCAAGTCGGGCGCGTCCGGTCGCCTCGTGATCCACCGGCAGGACGGCACGGTGCAGGACTCGTTCAGCTACGGCGAATGAGCGGGCGGGGCCGCGCGTCGGAGGCTAAGTAGATGGGCAGAAGTACGTTCTGAGTGGAGGGGGTGGAGGGAATGGAAGGAAGAAGAGGAGGAGCCTCCCTCCACTCCTCCCGTTCCCTCCATCCCGGTGCGCCTCCCTTCCGCAGAGGCACCGGCGGTGCGATCGAAGGGGTCCCTTCGTTCTTGTTCCGGCCTACTTACTCTCCGACGCGTTCCCGAACACGTCGAGGAGCGCGTCGAGCTCCGCGTGGAACCCCTCGACGATGGTGCGGGGGTCCGGGGCCATCTTCGCGTCCGTCGCCACGCCGATGAGCACCTCGTCGGCGTAGCTGATGATGCTGATGCCGAGCCCGATGTCGCCGGCGCGCGGGACCCAGAACATGAGGCGGCGGATGGGGTTGCCGAGGAAGTGCAGCCGCTGCTCCGGGCCCGGCACGTTCGTCACCACGCCCGAGGTCTTCGCGCCGAGGATCTCCACGACCTGCTGGTGCATCAGCTCCGGCCCGGCCCCGATCGCCTGTAGGATGCCGAACACGACGCCCGGCTCGGCCGAGCTTTTGACCTGGTCCATCCGGTGCTTCACCTCGAGCAGCCGCTCCCGCGCGTCCGCGATCCCGACGGGGAGGGCGAGGAAGACGAGCCCGAACTCGTTGCCGAGGTCGAAGGCCTGCTCGAGCGGGCGGAGGTTGACCGGGATGGCGACCCGGACCTCGACGCCGTCGGTCGGCTCGCCGTGGGTCTCGAAGTAGCGGCGGAGGCTGCCCGCGACGGCGGCGAGGAGCACGTCGTTCACCTTCGCCCCCGTCGCGTGCCCGATCGTCTTGACGCGGTCGAGCGGGGTGGGGAGGGACCAGGCGGCCCGCTTCATCACGCCCGCTGGCGCCTTGAAGCGCGTCTCGGAGTCGTTCGCCATGAGCGCGATCTTGCTCACGGCGGCCCCCACGCTCATCCCCTGCTTCGCCCAATCGAACGCCTTGCCCGGGTGCTGCACGAAGTCGAAGCTCCCCGCGGCGAGCGTGCCCGCCGTGCGGCCGACGCTCGTGACGGCCTTCCCGACGGGCCGCAGCAGCCGGCCGACGAGGCTGCCCTTCGAGGGGTCCTTGCCGTAGCTCGGCGTGGCCCGGCTCGGGTCGAACTCCTCGTCGGCGAGGGAGATGAGCACCTGGATGAGCGCGATCCCGTCGCCGATGCAGTGGTGGATGCGGCCGATGAGCACGCTCCCCTCGTCGTAGCGCTCGATGAGGTGGAACTGCCACGGCGGCTTCGCGAGGTCGAGCGGCGAGCTCATCAGGTCGCTCACGAGCTCTTCGAGCGAGGCCTTCTGGTCCGGCTCGTTGAGGCCGATGCGGTGGACGTGGGCGTCGAGGTCGAAGTGCGGGTCCTCCTTCCACGTCGCCGTGCCCCCCTCGTAGACCACGCGCTGCCGGAACCGCGCGAAGATCAGCAGGCGCTCCTCGATGATCTGCTTCAGCGTGTCCAGCGTCATCGGCTCGCCGAAGCCGAGGATGCCGGTGATCGTCATCGGATTGACGGAGGTCTCCATGCGCAGCCACGCGACGTCGGCTGCACCGAGGGGTTGCTTCAGCGCCATAGGGTCGGGGGGGAGGGTGGGGAGGGGGTGCTGCTAAGGTACAGGCGACCGCGCGTTCGGCTGTAGAAGAACTGCTGAGGCAGGGGGGGAGCCGGGGATCGAAGGCGAGCGCGGCGTAGGGAATGGTACGTCCGCGTCACGAAACGTAATGGTATTCGGCGTCGCACGAGGGCGGAACAGCTCGTCGCAGGGTGTGCGAAGAGACGGTGAACATGTGTAAGCGCACTTCGGCACATGTCCAAGCGCTTGTGTTGACTGGAAAAAGAGGGTGTGGCGTGCCGATTGCTCAAGCCTGCGGCGGAAGCGCGGCCGACTCCGGCGGCGTTTTCTGCCTGTCGGGGCGCTCGGCGCTCCGCGGCACCCCGCTACAGTTTTTCTAGCCCTCTACCCACAAACGAGGTTCAACCATGCGCATTACCACCACCTTTATGGTGCTCCTGCTCTGCACCGCCTTCGCCACATCGGCCCAGGCGCAGAGCGACGACCAGGACGTCACGATCGTCGTGCCCTCCGTCAACGAGTTCGAGATCCCGGACGGCGACGTCACGATCACCATCACCGGCATCGACGCCGCCGGGGACGAAGAGGCGTCGGCGACCGACAACAGCACGGGCTACAACATCACCTCCAACAGCGAGGACATGAAGATCACCGGCGAGCTGAACGCGCTCTATCCCGCCGGCATCTCGCTCGACGTGCTGCTCGGCACGCCGACGGCGTCGGGCTCCGGCGTGGCCGGCACGGCGACCCAGACGACGCTCTCGGCCGCGCCGCAGAACCTCGTCACGGGGATGTCCCACGTCTACGGGACGAACGTCGCGATCGGGTACACCGCCACCGCGACGGCCGAGGCCGATCCGACCGCGGGCGTGCTGCGCACGGTGACGTACACCCTGACCGACATGTAAGCCGTCGGACGGCGCTCGCGGGCACGGGTCCGCGGGCGCCGCTTTTTCCGTCGTCGCCGCCAACGACGCTATCCCATGTGGGCCCCTTTCTTACCGCCGCGGCACCTCTGCGTCGCCGCTCTTTTCGCGTTGGGCTTCATCCTCTCGTCCGCTCCGCAGGCGCAGTCCATGGTGCTGCTCGGAGGGCCGATCGAGCTCCACGTCGACGGCTCGACGGTCGTCGGCGGGGAGTCCGTCGCCTCCGACGCCTCCACGCTGCTGCTGTGGGTCGGCCGTCGCCGGCCTAAGAAGATCACGGTCGAGACGAGCGCGCCGGGTCAGGTCTACGCCCTCCGTGTGGAGGTCGTCGGGGCCTTGGGGCGAGGAACGGCACAGCCGCCGATCACGCTCGTGGACGGGATGTCTCCCCAGGACCTCGTGCGCGACATACGCAACAGGCAGAGCGGGTTGGGGTTCGTCCGCTACACCGCATCGGTGGCCCCGGGGCAAGAGAGCGGCGAGGACGTCCATACCGTCACGTTCACCATGACCGACCAATGACCGCGATGCGACGCACCGCTCTACTGTTCCTTCTCACCTTCGTGGCGGGCTCCGCGACCGCGCAGGTCGTCGTGCGGAGCCCCCTCTCCGACGACCGGACCGTGCAGCCCGGCGGGAGCTACGAGGGGACGATCGTGGTGGCGAACAGCACCGACGAGGTCCAGCAAGCGAAGGCGTACCAGACCGACTACTACTTCCACGCCGACGGGAGCAACAGCTACGAGGCGGCCGGCTCGATGCCCCGCTCGAACGCGGGATGGGTCGAGTTCACCCCGCGCTTCATGACGCTCGCGCCGGGCGAGACGGTCCAGGTACAGTACCGCGTGACGGTCCCGTCGGAGATCGACGACGTCTCGCCGGACGGGACTTACTGGAGCATGCTGATGGTGGAGGGCATCCCGCGCACCTCGGCCGAGTCCACCCTCGCCGACGAGGCCACGCCGCAGTACGGCGTCCGGCAGGTGACCCGCTACGGGGTGCAGCTCGCGTCCCACGTTGTCGGGGACAGCCAGCCCGCCATCGACTTCCAGCAGGTGAGCCTCCAGACGAACCGGCAGGGCGCGCGCGTGCTGGAAGTGGATCTCGAAAACCGGGGCGAGCGCTTCGCGCGCTCCACCGTCTGGGTCGAGCTGTACGCGGAGGACGGGGCGGCGCAGGGCCGCCGGGACGGGGCCGCCAACCGGATCTACCCCGGCACGTCCATCCGCCAGCAGATCGACCTCTCCGACCTCGCGCCGGGGCGCTACGAAGCGCTGATCGTCGTGGACTCGGGCGAGGAGAACGTCGTCGGGGCGCAGTACACCCTGGAGCTGTAACCATCGTGCAACGGGGACCCCGCCATAGCACCCTGCGCGTCCAGACCGCCTACCGAGTCGGCCTTCTCCTCCTTGCGTCCTGGCTGAGTTTTCCCGTCCAGGCAAGCGGGGATGACGACCGCGAGCGCCCCGTGCGGGTGGAGCCGGTGGGGACGGGGCACGCCGAGGCGGCCCCGGGTGAGATCGTGTCGGCCGCGTTCCGGCTGACGAACCCCGCGTCGGAGCCGCGCCGGGTCCGAGCGGACGTGCACCTGCCGGCGGAGTGGAGCCTCCTGTTCGCCGCGCCGGTGATGTCGCTGGCGCCCGACGAGCGCGCGACCCGGCTGCTGAGCTTCCGCGTGCCGGCCCACACGGCGCCCGGCACCTACGAAGTCCGCCTGCGCGTGCGGTCGGGCGGGGGCTCGTTTCAGCCGAGCGAGGGCGTGTTGACGGTAGCGGTGCGGGCAGAGCGCGCCCTCGAGATCACGACGTTGGACGCGCCCCCGGTGTTGCCCGCCGGCTCTGCCTACGAGGCGCGGTTTCTGCTCGCGAACGTGGGCAACGCGCGGCTGCGCCTCCGGCTCGAAGCGCACGCGCGAAGCGGCACCGCCGAGGTCGAGCGGGCGGTGATGGAACTCGACGCGGGGGCCGCGCAGGACGTCGCCGTCCGGGTCACGGCGCCGAGCGACCTCCGGAGCCGCCGGCGCCACTACGTCCGGCTCCTCGCGTTCGTCGGGGACGAGGAGGTGGCGCAGACGGGCGCCACCACGGAGCTCGTTCCGACCGGCCCGATGAAGGACGACGGCGACCGCTACCCCATCGAGATCGCCCTCCTGGCGGGCGGGCAGCGGGGCGGGATCGGCCCGCAGCTTCGGGTCGCGTCGCTGCCGACGAAGGACCCCGATCGGCCCCACGTCGATTTTCTGCTGCGAACGCCCACCTCCCAACCCAACTCGCCGTTCGTGCGCCGGGACGAGTACCGCTTTCGCTACGCCAGCGAGGCTCTCGCTTTCCAATTCGGGGATGACATCTACGCGCTCTCCCCGCTGACGGAAGTGGGGGTGTACGGGTTCGGGGGCGAGGCCCGGTTCCGGACGCCGTCTCGCTCGTTTGGCGGGTACTACCAGCAGAGCCGGTTCCCCGGTGTCGAGGCCGCCCAGGGCGGGCTACGCGTCGAGCAAGAGGTGGCCGACGAGGTTCGCATCGGGCTCAACCTGCTGAGCTCGTCGGGCTTCCGCAACGGCGAGGTGGTCTCGGTCGAGGGCCGCGTCGTGCCCTACGCGAACGCCACGGTCGAGGCGGAGGTCGGGGCCAGCACGGGAGGTGGGGAAGCGCTCGCGCTCCGGTTCGGGGGGGGCGATACGCGCTTCCGCTACGAGACGCGCTACGTGCGCTCGAGCCCGGAGTACGTCGGGACGCTGCGCGGGACGGCGCTCCGGTCCGTCGCGGTGTCGGGGCAGCCGATTACGGGGTTCCAGCTCGAAGGGGCGTGGCGCGACCACCGCCGCACCTACACCGCGCTCGAAGGGGCGCCGCCCTCCGAGCGGAGCGAGCGGTACGGGCAGGCGGGCGCGCGGCTCACGGGGCGGCTGTTCGATCGCAGCACGTTCCTGTCGCTCTCGGCCCACCGGCGCTCGGTGCGCATCGCCGCCCCCGGGCGGGCTACGGAGCAGAGCGAGCACGCCGCCCGGCTCCGCGTCGGCCTCGACCCGCACCGGCTGCTCACGCTGCGCGGCGGGGCCGAAGCGGGGCGCGCTCGGCTGAGCGCAGAGCAGGCCGGCCGACCTTTCTACCGCTACAACGCTCAGGTCCGGCTGAACGTGGAGTCGTACGTAGCCAGCCTCGCCGTGGAGCACGTGCGGGGCGCGGAGATCTACGCGGCGCGCGACCAGCGCCGGTGGCAGCTGTCCACGCACGTCGGCGCGCGCGTCGGCGGAGGCACCCGGGTCGGCGCGGATATGCACTTCAGCGTCGACCAGAGCCGCCCCGACTTCCGGTACGTCGTCACCCAGTTCCGCGTAGACCACACGCTCGCGTCCGGGTCGCGGCTGTCGGTCCGCAGCCGCATCAGCGCGGCGGGACGCGGCAGCATCGTCCCGCAGTACGCGTTCGCTTACACCCTGCCCCTCGGGCTGGACCTCGGCCTCGCGCCCCAACGCGCGCCCCTCGTAGGGGAGGTGGTCGACGCCACCACGAAGGAGCCCGTGGAGGGCGCGCTCGTGCTCCTCGGCGGCGCCGTGGCGATGACGGACGAGCGCGGCGCGTTCACGCTTCCGGCACCCGAGGCCGGCATGCACTACCTCCGCCTCGATCCTGCCAGCATCGGGCTCGACCGGACGACGCTGGCCGAGATGCCGATGGCCGTCGAGGTGACGGAGCACGGGGCGGCGGGTCCGCTCGTGCTGCCCGTCGTCGAGAGCGGCTCGATCGATGGACGCGTGGCGCTGCGGGCCCCCGAGGTCCGGCCTCCCGCCGAGGCCGCTGAGGTCGATCTCGCCGAGGTCGATCTCGCGAACGTGGTGCTGGAGGCGTCCGACGGCACCGGGCGCTACCGCACGATCACCGACGGGCAGGGGCGCTTCCTGTTCACCGACCTCCGCCCCGGCCCGTGGACGGTGCGGGTCGTGCACGCCCGGCTCCCCGAGCGGCACCACTTCGAGCGGGAGACGACCGACGTGCTCGTGGCCTCGGGCGAGCGGGCGAGCGTCGAGCTCGTCGTGCGCGAGCGCCAGCGCACGATCGAGTTCATCCGGTCGGGCACGCTGAAGGCGGACTGAGCCCAGCGCGGACTACCAACCCCAGCTCCCGGGCGCGCCCTTGAACGGCCCCACGACGTCGTCGGTGACCCAGCCCCCGTAGAACCCCCCGGGCTGCGCGCGCGCCCGCTCGTCGCCGACGTAGCAGGCGTCCATCTCGTGGGCGTAGAAGGCGACGTGGTCGCGCAGCGCCTCGAAGCGCGGGACGGGCGCGGGGTAGGCCCACGCCGATGCCTCGGCCGCTTCGGTCCCCACGCGCACGTCGTAGTAGACCGCTCGCCCTTTCCATTCGCAGAACGACGTGTGCGAGCGGGGGACGAGGTGCTCCATCCGTATGTCCTCGGGGGGGAGGTAGTAGACCGGCGGGTGGCTCGTCTCCAGCACGCGCAGGGCGCGGTTCGTGTCGGCGATCGTGATGTCGTTGAAGACGATCCGAACCGCGCGGGCGACGCGTTCGAGGCGAGGCGGGCGGGGGTAGTCCCAGACGGATTCCTGTCCGGGTCCGGCGGGCAACGGGGTAACACCGCGAGGGGGCATAGCTGTTATTGTATTGTGACCAATCGGATCGAAAAGGGGGACGGCGGGGCGTAGCGCCAGGATGCCTGTTATTGTCGATAAGAAACGGTTGACTGCGCGGGGAGGGCATCGTACTTTTGCCCTACCTCATGCCGCCTGAGACGGAGCCGCGCGTCCGATCGCCGCTCCGCAGTCGCGCCACTGAAAAGCCTGGCCCTCGCGGTCGGGCTTTTCGGCCCAGGGCGCCTGCGGTCGAGGGAGGTCGCCGAGCGAGGTCTGTGGATAACCCTCTCGATAACTTGTGCATAAGTTGCCCTAGGCGATCCTTGACTTCACGCGCCCTTCGCGTTTACTTAAGCGCAGTGCCTTCGGGCACAAACGTTCCTTGACGCGACTGAAGTTCTCCAGGCTGCATGAGGTCGCCGATGCCGAGCAGCGAGGACGTAGTGCTACTCGACCGCCTGCACCGCCGGTTCCCTCGGGAACGGTGAAGCAGGCAGGCCGAGCGAGCCCGATAAGCCCACCCGCCCGATGAGCCCGGTCCAACCGAGCGTACGGGAGACGTGGCAGACGCCTCGCTGACGTGACTCGTTCACGCGTGACTCGTTCACGAAAGCATCGGAGAAGTGTGTCTGGGCGGCCGTTGATCGACTGTTGTGCATTTGCACGGCGGACGTTCAACAACACCACAGTTCGACTCCGTCGTTCTGATGCGTGCAGGTCGCAGCATGCGGAACCGCACTTTCAGAGCTTCGGCTCTCAGAGTGCGTCGTTCGGTGCAAGGACCAGCTTGCTATTCTGTCCGGTGTCTCCGGGTGCGGCCTGACGGCCCATAATCCCCGACGTGACGCTGCCGAAGGTCTCCGGACCCGACGAGGCTTTCGAGCCGATGGAAGAAGGGCTGTCGCGTCAGGAACCGTTTTGGCGGGCCGGTGCCTCGGGTACCGGCCCGCCCTTTTTTTTGGCCGCGCTGCCCGGCGTGAGGGATGGCACGCGGAGCGGCAGGCGAAGCGCCGACGGCAAAACCGATCGGGGGCTCACTCGTATCTTGCACCTCCCTGCCCCTCTCCTCTCTCGACGTCTATGCAGCGCGTCCGCGACGGCCTCTTCCTCATCGCCTCCGCGCCAGCGCTTGCGGCGTCCCTCGCTACCAGCCTCGCCGAGGTCGCATGAGCGACGACCCCTCTGCCGCTCCGGAGCCCTCGCGTCCCCGTCCGTCCAAGGGGCGCCGCTCCCGCCCCGGCCCCATCCTCCGACAGCGGCGCCGCAAGGTGCTCGGCGTGCCGCGCGTGGCCGTGCCGAGCTTCTTCACGCTGATGAACCTGCTGGCCGGGTTCTTCTCGCTGATCCAGACCTCGGCCGGCAACCTCGAGGCGGCGGCGTGGCTCGTCGTCCTCGCCGCGTTCTTCGACCTCCTCGACGGGTTCATGGCGCGGCTCGCCGGGGTCTCGTCCGACTTCGGCGTCGAGCTCGACTCGCTGAGCGACGTGGTGTCGTTCGGCGTCGCGCCGTCGTTCCTGCTCTACGAGTTCGGGCTCGACCAACTCGGTCCGCTCTGGGGCGCGCTGCTGGCGAGCCTGCCCGCGCTCTTCGGAGCCGTCCGCCTCGCGCGGTTCAACACGATCGCGAGCCCGGACGAGAAGCAGACGTACTTCGTCGGCCTGCCGATCCCGGCGCAGGCCGGGACGGTCGTCGTGTTCATCCTCACGTTCGCCGACGCCGGGTGGTTCGACGTGCTGGAGCGGCGGCAGATCTCGATCCTCATCACGATCGTCGTCGTGCTCTCGACGCTGATGGTCTCGCCGATCCGCTTCCCGGCGCTCCCGCAACCGAACTCGGCGAACCTGCGGGCCTATCCGCGGCGATTTCTCGGTTTCGCCGCGGGGCTCCTGCTTACGTTATTCCTGCAAGAGATCGGCCTGCTGATCGCGGCCACCGTCTACCTCGCGATCGGGATCGGCGGGGCGGTCCGCTGGGCCGTGCGCGCCGCCTCCGGCGATAGCGACGACCCGCCCCCCGTCTCCCCCGACCCCCGACCCTGACGCCCCGTGTTCAAAGCCACCGTCCGCATCGTCCTCCGCCCGTCCATCCTCGACCCGCAGGGCAAAGCCATCCACCACGCGCTCGACAACCTGGGCTACGACGCCGTCGACGACGTGCGCGTGGGCAAGCTCGTCGAGCTGCGCGTCGATGCGGAGAGCGCGGACGAGGCGGAGCGCGTCGCCCGCGAGGCCGCGGAGAAGCTGCTCGCGAACGAGGTGATGGAGGACTTCACCGTCGAGGTCGAGCGCGTGGCGACGGCCACGGCGTGACGACAGGGCCCGCTCCCATCCGCAGCATCGTGACGCCGCCTGTGCTCCCGCTCCCCGATACCGCTCCGCCCCGCTCTGCCGCCCCCGCTGCGCCGACGCCGGACGTGGAAGCGGTCGACGAGACGGAGGAGCGCATCAAAACGCCGTGGCGGGTGATCCTCTACAACGACGAGATCCACACGTTCGACGAGGTCATCCGGCAGGTGATCAAGGCGACGGGCTGCTCCGTGCAGCAGGCCGAGAAGCACGCGTGGACCGTCCACACCGAAGGGAAAGACTGCGTCTTCGAAGGCGAGTTCGAGGAGTGCTTCCGCGTGCAGGGCGTGCTCCGCGAGATCCAACTCGTGACGGAGATCGAGGGCTGACGTACGGCTACCGCATCAGCAGGTAGCTCAGCTTGACGAGGAACACGTTCTCGGGGTAGATCGCGAACGTGTCGCCGAGTTGGGTGAGCGTCGGCGTCGCGAAGGGCGATGCGCCGGGCTCGTCGCGGAAGCGCGCGGCGTCGTCCTCGCCCTGGCGCGTGTGGCTCCAGACGACGAAGAGCGTCGAGCCGGGGCGGTACTCCCACCGCAGCACGGCGTTCGAGAGGAGCGACTGGAGGGAGAAGTCGCGGCGCTTGGGGTAGGCGTCGAAGGGGCGGAGGTCGTCGGCGTCGGCCAGCAGTCGGGTATCGCGGAAGCGCCCGCGCGCGGCGAAAAGCTGCGTGTAGAGCTGGAGCGAGAGGTTCGGGCGGAAGGTGACGTTCGTGCGCAAGGCGAGGTCGAACTGCCGCGTGTCGCGCGCGCCGAAGACGGGGAGGTAGTACGTGCCCGGCCGGTCGTCGTAGACGGGCAGCCCTGCGAGCGCGGCGTCGAGCGTGCCCCGGTCGTCGAACGGGACGAGGTCATCGGAATCGGGGCGACCGCTCGACGCGCCGATGGCGTAGCCGTCGGCGGTGCGGACGAGGAGCTCGTTCGCCGCCCACGCGAGGCGGCCGTCGACCGAGCCGTACTCGGCGTCGAGCGAGAGGTCGACGCGGTCGCTCACGGTCCAGTCCACCTCCAACTCCGTATCCCACCCGACCGCGCCGTCCTCGCCGAACGAGACCCCGACGCCGGGCTCCAGCCGGAGCTGCCGCCGCGAGTCGGTCGCGTACGAGAGGCCGGCGCTGATCGTCCGCTGGTTGCGGATCGGGCCGAGCCCGCGCGTCTCGCGCACGTCGAGCCCGCCGAGCCCGCCGAAGCCGATGCCGAGGTCGAGCTCGCTGAAGTTCATGAACTCCCAATCCGCGCCCGCCGAGCCGGAGAACCCGCGGTTGATGCGCTCGGCGTAGCTCCACGTCTGGTCGCCGGAGAGGCTGACGCGGACGCGGCGGAACGGGCCGAGGGGGTGGCCGCCGTTGAGGAACGTGCCGCCGCCGAGCCCGAGCCGGATGAGGTCGACCTCGCGGAGGCGGCCGAGGTCGTCGGGGCGGAAGGCGTCGGAGTAGACGCGGAGGCCGCTGCCCCATGTCGTGTTGCCGCGGATCTTGTCGAGGCCGGTGTAGAGGGCGAAGCCGCGCTCGTCGGGGGCCGTCCCGCCCGCCGCGGCCGTGCGGACGCTCGCCGTCGCGGCCCCGTCCCAGCGGTACGTGCCGTCGCCGAGGCGGATATCCCAGTCGCCGCCGCCGAGGAGCGCGCGGACGCCGCCGCGCGCCGATGCCGCGTCGAACGCGTCCGTGTACGTCAGCCCGGCGCCGACCGTCGAGCGCCCGCTGAGCTCTTGCTTGACGCGGGCCGCGCCGAAAAAGCGCGCCGGAGAGAACTCGGCGCCCGTGACCGAGGCGAGCCCGCCGACGGAGAGCCCGCCGCCGGTCCGCCCGGTCAGCTTCGCCGCGCCGATGATGGGGGCGTCGGCGCCGATCCGCCGCGTGTAGAGCAGCCGCCCGTCGCGCCCGCTGTCGATCGTGTAGTCGAAGATCGCGGTGCCTTCGAGGAAGAACGGGCGGCGCTCCGAGAAGAAGATCTCGAACGTGGAGAGGTTGAGCACGGCGGGGTCGGCGTCGACCTGGCCGAAGTCGGGGTTGATGGTGGCGTCGAGGATGAGGTTCGAGGCGAGGCCGACCTTGACGTCGGCGCCGACGTCGGCGCCGAGCGTCGCCTCGGCCGAGCCGGGGCGGTCGTCCGACTCGAACGTGCGCGCCCGCGACAGCGTGTAGGGGCGGACCTGGAGCGTCTGCCGCGGCGTGATGCCTCGGAGGCCCGTCAACCGCCCGGAGATGACCCCGACGCCCTGCTCGTCGCGCGTGACGGGCTGCCAGAATACTTCTTCGCTCCGGCGCGGGATCGACCGCTCGAACTGGATGCCCCACGTCTGCTCGCTCGACGGGGAAAACCGCAGCATGGAGTACGGGATCGCGAGCTCGGCGACCCATCCTTCGGGCGTGACGCGGACAGCCGAGTCCCACACGGCGTCCCACGACTCGTCCGTGCTGCTGCCGCTCTGCGCCCCGTCGAGCTGTACGCCGGCGGCGGTGACGGCGAACTGATAAGCCGTGCGCCGATCGAGGTAGCCGTCGATACCGACGACGAACACGGCCGCGTCGCCGTCGTCGTCGCGGCGGCTGAGCGGGCGGCGGATCTGCCCCGGCTCGGGGTCGTGCATCACCGCGCCGACGTAGAGCGCCCCAGCCCCGTAGAGCACGCGGACTTCGGTCTCGAACGACGCGGGCGCGCCCTCGTCCGGCTCGAACTGCACGAAGTCCGACGCGACGCCCGCCGCCTGCCACGCCGCTTCGTCGAGGCGGCCGTCCACGGCGATCGCGCCGTCGGTGGGGGCGGCGGCGACGGAGCGGACGGAGTCGTCGGAGGGGGCTTGAGCGGGGGAAAAGACCGCGAGGAAGGCGGCCAGAAGCAGGAGAAACGGCATGGTCGAAAGATACCGGGCCGTGAAGCCGGCGGGCGGCGGCGGTACCTTCCGCGTCGTGAATACGCCGTAGAATGCTCCCGACCGCTCGATGACCGACACGTACCGAACGATCGCCCGGCCCACGCTCGCGGAGCCGCCCAAGACGAAGGGCTCGCGCTTCATCGGCGAGGCCTTTCTGGTCACGACGGAGGCCGAGGCCGAGACGCGTCTCGCCGCCGTCCGCACCCGCGAGCACGCGGCGACCCATTGGTGCTGGGCGTGGCGGCTGGGGACCGATGGCGCCGCGTTCCGGTCGAGCGACGACGGCGAGCCGAGCGGGAGCGCGGGCGCCCCGATCCTCCGGCAGATCGACGCGCGCGGGCTGACGAACACGCTCGTCGTGGTGACGCGGTACTACGGCGGGACGAAGCTGGGCGTCGGCGGGCTCGTCCGGGCGTATGGCGAGGCGGCGTCCGAAGCGCTCGACGCGGCGCGCATCGTCGAGCACGTCGCGAGGGTGCCCGTCCGCTTGCGCTTCGCGTACGATGACACCTCGCCCGCGATGCACACCGTCAACCGCTTCGACGCCGAGATCGCCGAGCAGCACTACAGCGACGACACCGAACTCGTCGTCCACGTCCGCCGCTCCGAGGTCGAGGCCCTGCGCGCCGCGTTCGTCAACGCGCTCGGCGGACGGGGCACGGTGGAGTAGGGGCGGATCCGATCAGGGTGTAACGGGCTCGATAGAGGCGAGGACTTCGGCCTCGGCCTGTTGCGCTCGGTAGAGATCCGTAGCAAGCTGGAGGTTCATCCAGAAGTCCGGCGAGGTGTTGAAGTAACGGCCGAGCCGCAGAGCGGTAGACGGGGATACGGCACGCACGCCACGGACCACCTCGTTGAGGCGTTGGTACGGAACACCGATGGCGCGTGCCACATCCGCTTGCGTGAGTTCCATCGGCTCGATGAACTGATGGAGCAACATGTCACCGGGTGGCGTCGGCGGGCGGTGGGTAGGAATGCGAGGCACAGCTAAGTTTGGCTAGTGATAGTCAGTGATCTCGACGCGGTCTGGGCCTGTCGGCGTCCAAACGAAGCAGATCCGGTATTGGTCGTTTATCCAGATAGCGTGTTGTCCTTCGCGGTCACCCCTCAAGGGGTGCAACTTGTTTCCTGAGGGGATCGTGAGATCCTGAAGTTTGGTCGCGACCTCAAGCGCATCGAGCTTTTCGGCCGCGCCCTTCCACAATCTGGGAGGGCGCCTTTTGCGGCTGCGCTTGTTGGAAACTCCATTAAATATGTCTTCTGTCTCTGAGTCTGCAAAGCTGATAATCATGGTGAATGGGAATGGTCATCTTGTAAATCATGGTCGTGCTGTTCACTGAGTAGATAGCACAAAGAATAGGCATGGCACGCGACGCGTGCTAATCGGTTCCTGGCTCGTGTGTTTGCGGTTATCGGCAAGCGTTTGCGTTGACGGGTTCGGGCGCGGCGGGCTATCCTCCGGCATCACCAACGACGGACGCATGGAACGCAGACGATTCATCCGACACGCCGCGCTCGGGGCCACCGCCGCCACGGCCACCTCGCTCGTCGGCTGCGGTGCCGACACCGACGCAGAGTCTGACGGCGCGCCCGCCGTCGCGGGCCGGCGGGTCCGCTGGCGGCTCGCCTCCAGCTTTCCCCGCTCGTCCGACATCATCTACCACGCGTCGGAAACCCTCGCCGAGCGCGGCGCCGCGCTGACGGACGGCCAGTTCGAGATCCGCGCGCACCCGGCGGGCGAGATCGTCCCCGGGCTGCAAGTGCTCGACGCCGTGCAGAACCGCACCGTCGCGATCGACCACACGGCGGGGTACTACACGTCGGCAAGGACCCGTACGTCGGCAAGAACCCGGCGCTCGCGTTCGAGACGGGCGTCCCGTTCGGGATGACGGCGCGGCAGCACAACGCGTAGCTGCTCTAGGGCGGGCTCGACCTGACATCAGCAGCAGGCCGACCGCTGGTTCGGCGTCGCCCGCCAGGCCTACGCCGACTTCGCGTTCGCCCACGGCAACCGGCAGGTCGGCTGGCGTGACGCGGGTGTGAGGATCAGCGGCCCGGGTGCGGGGTATGTTGAGACGAACCCAACGCCAGCCGCCATGCCTGTCCGCCCGTTCGTTCTCGCCCTGCTCGTCACGGCCCTCGCCGCGTGCCAGTCGCCTGACGCGGTGGAGCCCGAGTCGCCCGCCACGCCCGTCCGCACCGCCGCCGTCGAAGCCGCCGACGTGAGCGTGCCCGCCGACTCGTTCGCGGCGTACTGGTACCAGGGCCTTGCCGAGATCACGAGCTACGACCTCGAGCAGGCCCGCTACGGCGAGACCCACCCCGGCGAAGCCGTGCTGATCTACGTCACCGAGCCCTTCTTGGAGGACGAACAGGTCAAGGCCGACGACCCGAACGCCGAGGGCGCCGTGACGGTGCTGAAGCTGAACGCGACGCGGAACTTCCTCACCGGCGTCTACCCGTACTCGATGATGACCTCGGTCTTCACGCCCGTCCAGCGCGAGCAGCACGGCCCGACGCTGAAGGTCACGACGAGCTCGCAGGAGTGGTGCGGGCACACGTTCACCCAGCTCAACCGGCTCGCCGACGGCTACCGGCTCCAGCTCTTCTCGTACTTCGAGGGCGAGGGCGATCAGGACCGCACGCTCGACGGGGCCATGCTGGAAGACGGCCTGTGGACGCTCCTCCGCCTCAACCCCGACGCGCTCCCGACCGGCGAGGTCCGCCTCGTCCCCGGCACGATCTACCAGCGCCTCAGCCACCGCGACCTCGCGCCCGAGCAGGCGACCGCGACCCTCTCGGACGCCGACGCCGGGCTGCGGACCTACACGCTCGCCTACCCCGACCTCGACCGGACCCTCGCCATCACCTTCTCCGCCGACTTCCCGCACACCGTCGAGCGGTGGACGGAGACGCGCGGCGCCGGGGCCGAAGCGCTCAGCACAACGGCGACCCGCCGCGACCGCGAGATGATGGCCTACTGGGGGCTCAACGGCCGCGCCGACGTCGAGCGCCGCGCCGCGCTCGGCCTCGACGGCTAGCACGCGCCGGTCGGGCGCCGCCGCTCACTTCCCGAAGTGCTCGACGAACTCCTGCCGCTGCGCGGCGTCGCCGAGCATGACGAGCTCGGCGCCGCGTTCGAGCGGGATCGTGGAGGGCGGGTTCGTGACGAGCTCGCCGTCGTGCTGGACGGCGATCACGTTGAGCCCGGTCTTCGCGCCGATGCCGGTCTGGGCGAGCGTCCGGCCCCAGAGCGAGCGGGGGAGGTCCGTCGAGAAGAGGTCGATGCCCTCGCCGAGCACGACGAGCTCGCGGCCCTGGAGGACCGAGAGCACGGCCGAGACGCCGAGCGCGTCGTAGCTCAGCACGAAGTCCGCCCCGGCGCGGTGGATCGACTCGGAGTTGCGGCCGTGCGTGATCCGGCTGACGATGCGGAGCTCGGGGTTGAGGTGGCGGCAGTACGAGGCGAGGTAGATGTTGACGGCGTCGTCGTTCGTGGTCAGCAGGACCGACGGCGCGTCCATGATGCCGGCGCGCTTGAGGAGGGCGTAGTCGGCGGCGTCGCCGGCGAAGACGCCCTGGCAGAGCCCGCCGAGCCGCTCGCACAGCGCCTCGCTCTGCTCGACGAGGTGGACCGGGACCTCGCGCCGCTGGAGCGCCCGCGTCGCCGCCCGCCCCACCGTCCCGCCGCCGAGCACGAGCACGGGGTTCGGGTTGACGCCGTAGATCATCAGCAGGTCGTCGAGCGTCTCGAACTGCTCCTCGGTCCCGATGAGCACGGGCACGCTGTTGGGGTTCAGCACGAGGTCGGGCCGCGCGGGCTGGAGCCGCCCGCGCTCCCACACCCCGATGATGCTCACGCCCGCGATCTCCCGCAGCCGCGACTCGCGGATGGTCTTCCCGACGAGCGGGGTGTGGTGGACCGGGAGCTCGGCGATGAGGAGGTCGCGGTAGCGCCCGATCGTGTGGGCCTGCGTGCGGAGCGCGTCGACGCGGCTGGCGAGCTGCTCGCCGAGCCAGGTTTTCAGCGGGAGGACGTGGTTGGCCCCGCTGAGCTCGAGCACGTCGACGGAGTCCTCCTTCCCGGCCACGGCCACGATCGGCACGTCGGGCGCGATCTCGCGCGCGGTCAGGGTGATGTTCGTGTTCTCGACGTCGGAGCGGTTGGCGAAGACGAGCCGGGCATCCGCCAGCCCGAGCTTCTCCCACGTCGCCGTGTTGTCCGCGTCGCCCGCGACGACGGAGACGCCTTCGAGGTAGAGCTCGGCGGCGGCGGCGGCGTCGGAGAGCAGGACGAAGTAGGGGACGGCCTCCTGTTTGAGCCGCGCGATGAGGTCCGGCGCGATCGTGTCGTAGGCGCAGATGATCGCGTGGCCCGACGTCCCGGCCGGCACCTTGCGCGGGGCGCGCGTGCGGATCTGCGCTTCGAGCCACGGCGCGTAGAAAAATCGGATAAACGCGAACGGCAGCACGATCAGGAGCAGCACGATCCCCGAGAGGAGGACGACGAGGCTGAAGACGCGGCCGAGGTCGCTCTGGAACGTGATGTCGCCGAAGCCGAGCGTGCTCATCACCGTCAGCGTCCAGTAGAGCCCCGTCACCCACGAGTGGTCGACGCCCTCGACGTGGACCATGATGAGGTGGAAGATCTCGGCGAACGCCACGACGACGACGAGCACGAAGGCGACGTACTTCAGCAGGGCCCGGACGTTCTGCCGGGCCTGCGGGTCACGGAAGAAATACGCGAGCTGGGTGCCGACGAGCTTCACGGTGCGGTGCGTTGGTGAGGGGGCGTGAAGTCTACAACCGCCGGGCGTTCCCGTGTGAGGGACCTGTCGCGCAACAACAAAGCGGGCGACGGTCCGCGCCGCCGCCCGCCAAACCATCTCGACGGCCGTTCCCGTCGGAGGGGTCAGGGCTTGAGCACCACCTTGACGCAGTCGGCCCCTGAGGCAGGGGGGGGTCCGCTGCTCGAAGAACCGCTTGAGCACCACCTTGACGCAGTCGGCCTCCTTGTCGCGGAACGTCCCATACATCTTCGCCGCGTCCTCGAGCGGGGCCGTGTGCGTGATCACGAACGAGGGGTCGATCTCGCCGCTCCGGATCTTCTGCATCAGCGGGTCGAGGTAGCGCTGGATGTGCGTCTGCCCCATCTTGAACGTGAGCCCCTTGTTCATCGCCGCGCCGAAAGGGACCGTGACGGTCTGGGCGTAGACGCCGGGGACGGAGAGCGTGCCGCCCTTGCGGCAGGCCATGAGCGCCTGCTTCGCGGTGTCGACGCGCACGTCGCCTTGGCCGTACCACGTGAGGGCTCGCATAGGAGGCACCGTGTGGAGGGGAGAGGGGTGAGAGGTGCCCCCTGCCCACCGAAGCCCCGCGTTCCGCCGAGATCGTCGGCGGGGTGCCGGCGGCGTCAGCCGAGCCAGCGGCGGAGCCGGTCGTAGACGGCCCGGCTGCCGAGGAGGTCGAAGTGGTGCAGCCCGTAGCCCACGTGTCGGTGCGCGTCGGGGATTGTGAGCGTCCGGGCGCCGTCGGGGTGCCGGGCCAGCGCGCTGCGAACGGGCACGAGGCCGTCGCCCGGGAGCGCATCGAGCGGGCCGCCGGGCTCGGGCTGCGTCGTCGCCGCGACGGCGAACGAGGCCACGCCGTCGGGGAGCGGGACGCGAGGGGACCGCCGGACCCGCTCGTGCTCGTCGAGGATCGTGCCGTGGCGGAGGTCCTGCACGGCCGCGCTGCGGATGAGCCCGAGGCGGGCGAACGGCGCGGTGTACGGGCTCACCCCGAGGGCGCGGTCGACGAGGTGGCCGGCGCGTTCGAGCGGCGCGCCGTGGTGGGGCGTGCCGAGAAAGACGAGGCGCTTCAGGTCGGGCAGCCACGCGTGCCCGGCGGCCTCGCCGTAGTGGCACGCGCTTCGGGCGACGAGCCCGCCCATGCTGTGCCCGAGGATCGTGAGCTCGCGGACCGGCACGGGCCACGCGCGGAGGAGCGCGTCGAGGAGGGCGGCGAAGTCACGACCGCTCCGGGCGATGCTCCGGCCGCTGTTGTAGCGGAGGTAGAGCGGCGTCACGCCGAGGTCGCGCGCGAGCGCCACGCCGTGGTCGTGCCCGTCGCGGCGCCAGCCGGTATCGTCCATGCAGAGGCCGTGCACGAGGATCAGCAGCCGGTCGTGCCGCGCTCCGAAGCGGGCGAGCGCCTCGGAGTCCAGGCCGAGGCGCCGGCCGTCGTGCCGGAGGTGCATCGGGGTCGCGAGCGGGTTGTCCGTCGCGGCGAGGTGGTCACCGACGACGCCGTTGAGAACGGCGACGAGGGCGTCGCGGCGGGGTCCGGGGCGCTCGCGGTCGAGCAGGGGGGCGAGCCGCGCGAGCGCGCCGTCGAGGCCAGTCCCGGTCAGTCGCGTCGTCCCGCGTACACGGCGGTAGACGAACCCGGTGAGGCCGCGCGTCTGGCCCGGGGCGACCGCGCCGAGCGGAGGCGCGAGCCGCACGATCGCGCGGTGCACGTCTTCCACGATGTCCGTGATGCCGACGACGGCGTTCACGACGAGGCGGCTGACGCCGCGGGCGTCGGAGAGCGCGTTGGCTTTGTCGGGCGGGGAAAGTGAAGGCATGGGCCCACCACGGAGTAGCGGGGCGATAGATCCCGCCCGGCAGCGAATCTGCGACAAACACGCGGCCGGGGCACGTCAGCAGTCCCCGCGGTCGCGCTGCCGGTGGGCGTCGCGGAGGCGCTGGTACGTGGCGTCCGCCTTCGCCGCCTTGAGTCGTTCGTCGAAGATGAGCGCGGCTTCGCGCTTCTCGGCGTCGGCCCACCGCTGGGGGGCGCGCACGTTGCGGTCGGCGTCGTACTTCCGGCCGCCGGGGTACTTCGCGTAGCGCATCGCCCGCGTGTAGCCCATCTGCAGATACTTCCGCGCCATGTCCATCCCCACGAAGTCCTCGGCCTCGCGGTACGCCTCGAACTTCTGCCAGATCGCGGCGGACGATTCGCGCGCCGCGTCGGGTGTTTTGAACGACCACAGCGGGAGCAGTTCCGATTTGTACGGCTGCACCTTGAACACGCCGCGCTCGCCGCGCCCGATCTCGTAGCACTCGGGGCGCTCGCGGAAGTCGATGTCGTATTCGACGCCGGGGGAGGGGTTGCTCATGGGTGGGGGGGTGAACTTAGAAGGCGGAGGCGCGTTAGGGGGAGGTGGTCCTCTGCCGGCTCGCCGGCCCCCTCTCGGACCTCGCCCCTCTCGCTGTCTCCCTTCTCCTGCTGTACGCGCCATGTCCCACGCTGTTTGCTCGTCATGCCTATCGCTCGCGCTGTGCGCGCTGAGCCTCGCCTTCCTCATCGCCCCGCCCGCCGCCGCGCAGCTCACCCCCAACCTCGGCCCGGACGTCGAGGCCACGGACCCGCGCGAGGTCCAGCCCTCGGGCGAGCCCTTCGACTGGGCGCCCACGATCGACCCGCAGATGCAGGCCGTGGTCGAGCAGTTCCTCGCCAGCGAACCGCCCACGCCGGCCACCCGGATGACGCCGTTCCAGTTCCGCAACGCCGTCCTCCCGGCCGAGGCCGCCGCGGCGATCCTCGCCAAGACCGGCCTCCCGCCGCAGGAGCCGATGACGGACATCGCCCACGCGCTCGTGCCCGTCGGCGACGCCGACAGCGTGCTCGTGCGGATGTACACCCCGCTCGACGCCGGCGACGCCCCGCTCCCCGTGGTCGTCTACTACCACGGCGGCGGCTGGGTCATCGCCGACCTCGACACGTACGAGCCCGGCGCCCGCGCCCTCGCCGAGAAGACCGGGGCCATCGTCGTCTCGGTGGCGTACCGGCAGGCGCCGGAGCACGTGTACCCGACGGCGCACGAGGATTCGTACGCCGCGTACGAGTGGGTGACCCGGAACGCCGCGAGCTTCGGCGGCGACCCCGACCGCATCGCGACGGCCGGCGAGAGCGCCGGCGGCAACCTCGCCGTGGCCGTGGCGCTGATGGCGATGGAGCGCGGGGCACCGATGCCCGCCCACGTCGTCGCGGTCTACCCCGTGGCCGACGGCGACGTGGACTCGCCGACCTACGACGAATACGCGAAAGCGTACCCGCTCAACCGCCCGCTCATGGCGTGGTTCTTCGACTACTACACCCCCGAGTGGCAGAGCCAGGACTACACCTACGTCAACCTCATCGAGCGCGACTACGACGGCTTCCCGCCGACGACGGTGATCAACGCCGAGATCGACCCGCTCGCGGCGGAGGGCGGGACGCTCGCCACGCGGATGATCGAGGCGGGCGTGGACGCGCAGCGCAGGATCTACCCCGGCGTCACGCACGAGTTCTTCGGGATGCACCCGGTCCTCGAACAGGCCGCCGAGGCGCAGGCGTTCGCCGCCGAGCGGCTGAAGGCGTCGTTCGGGATGTAGCCCCGCAGCGCGGTCGATGACCCACGGGCGGGGCGAGGCCGGGGAGGTAGAACAGGGCGAACCCGAACGGCGGGGAATTGTGCGTGGACCCCCCGCACCGCTCGCATCGCGCTGTCGCGCTCAACGCTCACGGAGCTGTCCCCCTCGTCGAGGGGGACAGGCACGCGAAGCCGAGAGTGAGCGAAGCGAGCGACCGCAAGGGTGTCGGGGGGCTACTTCAGCCCGAGCTCGACGCGGAGGTCATCCACCGCGCTGACGGCCACGCCGTCGACGTAGTTGTTGCGCTCGTCGTCGGCGTGGCCTTTGACCTTGACGAAGGTGACCTCGTGGCGCTCGACTTCGCGGAGCAGGGCCTCCCACAGGTCGCGGTTTTTGACGGGCTTCTTGCCGGCCGTCTTCCACCCGCGCCGCTTCCAGCCCGAGATCCAGTCGTCGTGGAAGGCGTTGACGATGTAAGCGCTGTCGGTGTGGACGGCGACGCGGCACGGCTCCCGGAGGGCGCGCAGCCCCTCGATCACCGCCGTCAGCTCCATCCGGTTGTTCGTCGTCTCGCGCTCGGCGCCCTTGAGCGTCTTCTCCTGCGAGCCGAATTGGAGGAGGGCGCCCCAGCCGCCGGGGCCGGGGTTGCCGCTGCACGCGCCGTCGGTGTAGAGGGTGACATCTTTGAGGTCGCTCACGGGGTTCGCTCGTGGATGGGGTTCGTAGTTCGTCGTGGGGGCCGGGCCGACCGCGGAGGCCGGAACGGCGGGCCGCCAAACCTACGGCTGCCGAAGCCGTTCACTGTACGCATCGCCGCCTACAGCGAGCGCCGACGAGCCGGACGACCTCCCACAACGAACCACTCACCGCGAACGACCCTCCATGAAATTTGTCGATTACGTAACCATCAGCGTGCGCAGTGGCCGGGGCGGCCCGGGCGCGGCCACGTTCCGCCGCGCGAAGTACGAGCCGAAGGGCGGCCCCGACGGCGGTGACGGGGGGCACGGCGGTTCGGTTGTTCTCGTCGCCGACGACAACCTCTACACGCTTCTCGACCTCCGTTACAACCGGCACCACTTCGCCGAGCACGGCCAGCCGGGGCAGAAGGCGCAGAAGACCGGCAAGAGCGGCGACGACATCGTGCTCCGCGTCCCGCCCGGCACCGTCGTCCGCGACTCCACCACGAGCGAACTCCTCGGCGAACTGCTCGACGACGGCGACCGCGTCGTGCTCGCGCAGGGCGGCAAGGGCGGGCGCGGCAACGTCCACTTCAAAAGCGCGACGCGGCAGGCCCCGACGTACGCCCAGCCCGGCGAGCCCAACGAAGAGCGCGACGTCACGCTCGAACTCAAGCTGCTCGCCGACGTCGGCCTCGTCGGCTTCCCGAATGCGGGCAAGAGCACGCTGATCTCGACGATCTCGGCGGCGAAGCCGAAGGTCGCCGACTACCCGTTCACGACGCTCGAGCCGAACCTCGGGATGGTCTACCTCGGCGACCACCGCTCGTTCGTGATGGCCGACATCCCCGGCATCATCAAGGGCGCGAGCGAGGGGAAGGGGCTCGGCATCCAGTTCCTCAAGCACATCGAGCGCAACGCCGTGCTCCTGTTCGTCATCCCCGCGAACGCCGACGACGCGGGGGCGCAGTACCGCACGCTCCT
The DNA here is from genome assembly GCA_964438105.1 of uncultured Rhodothermales bacterium. Taxonomy (GTDB): domain Bacteria; phylum Bacteroidota; class Rhodothermia; order Rhodothermales; family JANQRZ01; genus JBBSMX01. Next base: position 26,795 of record CAYTJT010000010.1, read on the forward strand.
CGGCGAGCTCGAATCGTTCAACGCCGACCTCCTCGACAAGCCGCGCATCGTGGCGCTCTCGAAGACGGACCTGCTCCCGCCCGACATGCTCGATGCGTTCGTGGCCGACGCGCGTTCCGGCTTCCCCGACGACATCGACGTGCTACCGGTCTCGGCCGTGGCGCAGCGCGGGCTCGACGCGTTGAAGGAGGCGCTATGGCAGCGCGTGGACGCCCGCGAGAACAAGTGGGCGTAGCGGGGGGCAGGGCGAGCGTACGCTACCTCGCTCCCCCCGCTCAGGCACCCATCGCTCCGGGTCTCGACCCTCCGGGACTCTGCCCCTGCGCTCAGGTGCGCCTGACCTGTCCCCCTCGGCCGGAGGGGGACAGCCCCGCGCAGCAGGGAGCAGAGGCGTAGCCCCTGCGACCGCAAGCGAGGCGG
>CAYTJT010000011.1:0-21112 GCA_964438105.1 uncultured Rhodothermales bacterium
CCAGCTCGCCCGGTTCATGAGCGCGCTCGCCGGGGGCAGCGCCTCCGCCGAGGCCGCCCTCGACGGCGGCTATCTCGACGTCCCCGAGCCGGTCGCGCTCGCCGTCCTCCCGAGGCGCGTCCGGACCGTCCCGCTCCCGCGCCGCAGCCGGATCGCCCGGCTGCCGGAGCGCCCGCGCCTGGTCGCCCTCCACCGCTAGCCCCACTGCCCCGATGGCCGTCCTCTTCGCCAGCTTCGAGAAAGCCTACTCCGCGCGCGAGCGCGCCCGCCTCGGCGTCACCGTGCCCGACCTCGACGCCGGGGAGTCCCTCGCCGCCGTCGAGAGCCTGGAGATCTACGAGGGCGGGGACTTCGAGCAGCAGGCCGCCGGCCTCGACATCCGCGAGACCGCGCGCGACGTCGAGGGCAACCGGCTCGCCTTCTGGCTCGACCCCAGCGAGCCCGGCCGCTACACGATGCGCTGGCTCGTCTCCACCGACCACGGCCAGACCATCGACGCCGACGTCGCCATCACCATCACTTAACCCGGACCCCCATGGGAGCCTTCACCAACTTCGCCGAAAAGAAAATCCTCGACTTCCTCCTCCAGGACGCCGCGTACCGCTCGGCCAACCCCCTCCCGGAGACCCTCTACGTCGCCCTCTCCTCCACGGCCCCGACCGAGGCCGGTGGCAACATCACCGAGCCCACCTTCACCGGCTACGCCCGCCAGGCCGTCGAGTGGGACCTCGCCGTGATGGGCGACCCCACCGAGGCGGCCAACACGAACGAGGAGAGCTTCGGTGACCCCGACGACGACGACGGCGCCAGCCACATGGTCCTCTTCGACGCGGCCTCCGGCGGCAACGCCTGGGTCATCCAGGCGCTCGGCGGCACCGTCAACTGGCAGGCCGCCGTCGCCGATCCGCTCAGCTTCCCCGCCGGGCAGCTCAAGCTGAACCTCGACTGATCCGGCCCCTCGGAGGCGTGTGCGGGCCGGGGCCAGATCGCCCCGAGCCCGGACACCCTTTCAGGACCCTTTCAGCGGCCCCCAGAATCGCCGCACGCCCTCCCACCCGTAACCGACAGCCCCCGTGGCCTCCGCGCGCGTCCTACGCGATCTAGACGCCTCCTTCGAGAGCTTCCTCGACCAGGCCATCACGCAGGCCGGGGAGACCGACCTCACGCCCGACAAGCGGCGCGAGCGCCGGCGGCGCTGCGACGGCGACCCGCTGGAGTTCTGCAAGACCTACTTCGGCGGCATCTTCGACCAGCCGTGGAACGAGCTGCACGAGGAGCTCGCCGAGCTGGAGTGGGACGACGGGTTCCGCTACGTGAGCGGCCACCGGCGCTGCGGCAAGAGCGCGTTCGTCTTCATCGGGTTCGGCGTCCGCCGCGTCGTGCTCGGGCGCGACCTCGGCACCGGCATCGTCAACGTCGCCCTCCGCGACGACGACACGGCCCAGCAGCGGACGGCCGCCCTCAGCCGGCTCATCCAGCGCAACCGCCTCCTCTGCTACGACTACGAGGTCGAGGTCGAGCAGGACCTCAAGGGGTGGCACATCATCAACGGCGTCCACCTCGTCGCCGCCTCCTACCGGATGGGCCTCCGCTCCATCCTCGACGACGAGTTCAACCGCATCGCCCTCTTCATCGGCGACGACCTCTACAACCGGCAGTCCGTCGACAGCGAGCGCGACAACGAGAAGGTCGTCAACTTCATCGAGAGCGAGGTCCGTGGCCAGATGGAGCCCGACGCGCTCGCCTTCGTCCTCGGCAACTCCATCACGACGGACTGCCCCATCTCCGTCCTCAAAGAGCGCTACCCCGGCCGCGCCTACAGCCTGCCCGCGCTCGACGCCGACGGCGAGAGCACCTGGCCCGCCGTCTTCCCCACGGAGTACTGGATCCGCCTCCGCGACGGCGACGGCGAGGATGAGCGGGGGATGCCCCTCGACGTCTGGGCCGGGGACTTCATGGACCAGCCGCTCGTGATCGGCCACGTCTTCGACGGCGACTGGATCAAGACGGTGAACGTCAACCTCGTCGAGATCCTCGCCTCCGTCACGGCCTGCGACCCCTCCCACGGCACCAGCCCGCTCGCCTGCCTCAAGGGGCTCGCCACCGTCGGCTACACCTCCAGCAAGGAGACCGTCCTCCTCGATGTCTACGGCCGCACCGACCCCTTCGGAGACCTCTTCGACTACGTGGCCGCGCTCCGCGACCGGTTCCGCGCCCACTGGAAGGTGCTCTGCTACGAGAACGACTTCGAGCAGTGGCGCCACGCCGAGCCCTGGTACCGGATGTGGTGCGAGGAGACGAAAGACGCCCTCCCCATCATCGTCCACTACTCGAAGCAGCTCCGCTCCGAGTACTACGGCTCCTCGAAAGAGAGCCGCATCCTCAACCTCGTGCACCCCTACAAGACCGGCCGGCACAAGCACGCCGACGGGCTCGGCGGGAACGACTACGACCTCCACCGCGCGCAGCTCGTCGCCTTCGGGAAGGGGAAGTCCAAGCTGGACATCATCGACGCCGAGGCCACGGCCTTCCTCCTCGTGCCCGGCTACGTCGGCGGCGGCAACCGCATCGAGGCCGTGAAGCCCGATCACGAGCGGCTCTTCGGGAAGCCGTCCTGGACGGGGTGGAGGTAGCCGCATGAGCGACGTCTTCCGCGACAACGCGTCCCCGCGCCTCGACCGCCTCGCCGAGGGGCTCTACGACCAGCGCCTCCTCAACCGGATCGGCCTCGCCGTGATCCGGACCGAGCGCGAGCGCACCCGCCGCGGCCTCGACGCCGACGGGAAACCCTTCGCCGACTACCACCCGGCCTACGCGGCGCTGAAAGACGCCGCCGACGGGACGTCCTCCGCCGTCGTCAACCTCGAATACGGCGTCCGCCGCGAGGGCAAGGGGGAAGAGGCCCGGATCGTCGTCAACAAGTACGACACGATGCTCACCCACCTCGACCACGTCGTCGCGCAGGACCGCCGCAGCGTGGCCGTCCAGTTCGACCAGGCGCGGGCGGCGACGATCGCCCGCTACCACAACGTCGAGGGAGCGGGGAAGGGCAAGGTCCGCCGCGTCTTCCACGCCCTCAGCTCCGAGCAGGAGGAGCAGATCGGCGGCCTCGTCGGCGAGCACGTCAACGACCTCCTCACCGTCAGCCTGGACGCATAGCCATGCCCCTCATCGCCACCGACGCCGTCAAGCAGCGCTTCCCGAAGTGGGAGACGTTCCTCCAGCGGGAGCGCGACCCCGAGGCCGCCCTCGCCCTCCAGGTCGAAGAGGCCGAGCGCGAGCTCCGCCGCTACGTCGCCGTCGACGACCCGCTCCCCGACGAGCTGGACCCGCTCCTCATGGCGCTCGTGCGCAAGCACGTGTTCTGCTCGCTCCATGGCGACACCGAGTTCGAGGCGCAGAAGCGGCCCCAGATCATCCGCGACTACGACAAGGCGGTGAAGGAGCTGGAGCGCTACCGGAGCGGCGAGCTCCGCCTCGGCGCGCCAACGGAGGAGGAGGCCGCCGGCACCCCGCCCATGATCGAGTCGAAGCCGCGCCGCTTCGGCACCTGGTTCCGCTAACCCCAGAGCCCACCCGCCATGCAAGACCTCCGCACCACCGTCCGCCGCACGATCGAGGCAAACCGGCACGATCTCGGCTTCCGCATCGTCGAGAACTACGCCGGCCAGGCCAAGAGCGACGGCCAGCTCGCCGCCGTCACGCCCGGCTGCCTCGTGCTCCCCGTGAAGTGGCAGCGCGGCGGGCGCGAGCGCGCCGTCTGCGACCTCCTCGTCGGCACCGAGAGCGCCGCCCTGCTCAAGGCCGAGGCCGAGGCCGATGCCCTCGCGCTTGCCGATAATTTGGCCGTCTGGTTATGCTCTAATTCGATAGTTTCCAGCGGGGCTAGTGAGTACAGGATCGACCTCGACGCGGGAATCGAGTGCGAGACGCTGCTGGCGGACGACCGGTTCGCCCTCGTGATGGTCCGCGCGACGTGGCTGCCGTACTGAGCCCTCCCACCACCACCACCACACCACCACATGTCCAAGGTCTTGACTTGCCCTGAATGTGAGAACAAAGGCTTCGTACCCTCCGCAGACGTCCCCCGACCCATCCACAACATGGGTGGGAAGGTGTACACCCCGAGCGGGCGGGAGGCCGTCCGCCGCTACTTCTGCCTCCAGTGCGGGTACAAGTGGAAGACGGTCGAGAAGTTCTACGAGGTGATCGAGGTCCAGATCGAGATCAACTCCCGGCGGGCTGCGGCGTAGTACCTTCACCGTCTCCCCAGACCGCCGCCCCATGACCGTCGAGCAGATCCGCCAGAAGAAAGCCGAGCTGGAGCGCGAGATCCTCCGCCTCCTCACCGAGTTCGAGCGGGAGACGGGCGCCACCGCGCACGTCGAGGACGTCGGCACCGTCCGCGACGCGGCGGGCCAGGCGGTCAAGCACGTCGTCCAGGTCCGCGTCGAGGTCGAGTAGCCCGTGGCCGTCGACCGAGAGCGCCTGGCGGAGTACACCGACGAGCTGCTCGCGCTCGTCGAGGAGGCCCGGCCCGAGGCGGCCTACCGCCTCCTCCGCAGCAAGCTGCTCGACCTCCTGGCCTCGGGCACGATCGAGCGGACCGACCTCGCCGAGCTGGCGCGCGTGCTCCGCGGCATCCTCGGCCCCGTCTACGCCCGCATCGTCCGCGACGTCGAGCAGGCGTACGAGGATATCGTCGAGCTCACGAACGAGTACTACCGCGACCTCGGCCTCGACCTCCGCCGCGACCACACCCGCATCCGCGCCATCGAGCGGACGCTCGCGGCCGAGATCGGGCGGTACAAGGAGGACACCGTCCAGGAGGTGGCCCGCCGTCTCCGCATCGCGCTCGTCGAGCGCGAGAGCCCCGAGGAGGCCGCGCGGCGGCTCATCGGCGTGAGCAAGAAGGTGAACGCCTACGCGGAGACCCTCGCCCAAAGCCAGCTCATGCGCTACGCCCGCGTGCTGAAGGTCGAGAAAGCGTTGCAGGCCGAGGTGCAGTACTTCGAGTACGTGGGCCTCGTCACGACTGGGACGCGGCCGTTCTGCCGCTCGATGGTCGGGCAGATTTGCTCACTCGACACGATCCTCCTGCTTCGCAATGCGAACCGCGAGCCCGTCATTGAAAATTGCGGCGGGTGGCGGTGCGTTCACCTTTGGGAGCCTGATCTCTTCGCTACCGAGCAGAGCGAGGGGCGGTTCGTCCGCGTCCGCTCCGGCAGCCGCGAGCTCGTCGCGTTCACCCAGCGGCCGGGGCTGTTGGTGAGCTAGTCACGCTCGTAGGCATCGAGGAACTGATCCACCGGCTGGATCACGACCCGTGTCAGGTCTAGGCACGTCCTGCGGTCGCCGGTCTCGTCTTCCCAGTAGGCAGAGCCGCTGGGATGCCTCACGCACTCAGTCACCTCATAGGCCACGGCTGGGGAATCGCTGTCTCCACTCACCTGCTCCGGAGTCTTCACTGCCATCATCGCCACAAGGGTGCTGGCCTCGCCCTTCCCATGCGCTTGCGCTATCTCGGCGTTGTACTGTTCGTAGTACTGGACCAACTCGCTGGCCGGCCCCAACCTCGCAACCTCAACCGTCGCATCGGTCTCCTGGTGGCGATAGATCTCACCCGGCTGCGGGTCTTGGTGACAGCCTGCAAGGAAGAGTAGAGCGAAAGCCGAAGCAAGGATTCTCATAGAGCGTGTGTGTCTATCGCCAAAGAGTGACTGACAATCCGAGCTGCCCCGTAGCGTATCCGGAGCCTACGCTGCTCCGCCCCCACACTTCGATGGCAAGACCACTCTCGTAGGTATAGACCGGGAAGAGGATTCCTGCTGTACCGAAGAAGGTTTGCACGTCCGATCCGAATCTGAAGCCAGGGCCTATAGTGAGGCGAGGCGCAGATGGCCCATCCTGCTGTGCCAGCTTCAGTACTCCTTCGGCTCGGATAGCGAAGACATCGCGCCCCTCGAAGTCCGTGTACTCGCTCGTGAACCCTGGACTGCCGCAATAGGAGCTCGGTGCGAACCGACCGGTGTCCCTGGATCGGCATCGGTCAACGCTAGAGTCCCAGTAGTAACCAGGCAGAGGGGGATCCGCCGGAGTCTCTTCTACGATGAGGTACTCTGCGGTATAGCCCTCTCCCTCCAGGGAGAAAACGAACCGGCCGGTCCCGAAGGAGACGAAAAGAACTGCGGTGGTTGTCTCCTGAGCCTCCCTCTCATCTGAGATCTTGGCAAATCCCGTCCCTATTCCAGCCGAGTAGACCTGCTGGCCGGCTGCGACATGAGGTAGAAAGAACAACAGCAGTAAAGCGTAGCGCATGGCTTAGTAGAGGCCGGTGAGGCGACGAACGATGCGGCCAAGGATCCGGAAGCTGTCATGCTCGGTGACTTCGATGTCGCTGTAGCGGGTGTTCTCACTCTTGAGGCGAGCGGTCCTCGGCCCCGTCCGCTCCAGGTGCTTCACGTAGAGATCCCCGTTGAGCACGACCGCATGGATGCCGTCGGATTGGTACTCCTCGATGTGCTCGCCGAGCACGAGGTCTCCGTCGAAGAGCACGCGCACCATCGAGTCCCCGTAGACCGGGGCGACGAACGCTTTCAGCGGGTCGATCCGCACCTCTCGCGTCAGCCACCGACGGAGGAAGGAACCGTAGCCGATGATGGCATCGCTCGGCTCGCCAGGACTGCCCGCACCGAGCGGCCCCTCGTAGATCGGCACGTTGACGTGCTCCTCACTCTGGCGCACCTGGGTTACTAAGTCGTCGATTGCTGGCCTACGAACGATGTCGATGGAGTGGCGTGATCCCTCACCCGTTAGAAGCCAACCCACCTCGACATCCAACATTTGGGCAAGGCGCGCAGCGATGAGAGCATCTGGAGTTCGCTTGCCCGTGACGTAGTTAGAGAGCGTATTCGCCGCCAAACCGGCTCTTTCTGCGATTTCCTTCTGGGATTGGCCGCTATCAAGGATGGTGTCCTTCAGCCTAGCGGCCAACATTTCTGCATCGCTCTTCTCTTCCATATGTCGAACGTGCATTAATCCGCTTGACTGCGATGCACGTTTGTTGTATTCTTGGTGTCGGGTCCTGTACTCATCACCAAGATAGCCCGAACAATGGACACCAGCACACTGCTGCGCGTCGCGCTCACCGCACGCGGAATCACGGCCGGGCAGTTCGCCCAGAGCCTCGACCCTCCCGTCTCGGAGGGCATGATCTATAAAGTCGCTAGCGGGCGGCGTTCGTCCGCCCGCGTCGAGGCCGCCATCCGCCGGCTCATCAACGACGAGCTCAAGCGGCTCCCGCGTGGCATCGCCAGTGCTGCGTGATCGGTCTTTTCGCATGTCTCACAGCCTAACCACCCGCCCCCCTATGTCGCACCTCGAAACCTCTTCGGCTTTCGCACGGGCTTTGAACCGGGTCATCTCCGACAACCGCTTCACCGTCACTGAGATGGCCGAGGTCGCCGGTGTCTCCGACCGCCACCTCTACAACGTCCGCTCCGGCGACGCCGACCTCGCCGCCTCGAAGGCCGAACGCCTCGCCCGCTGGCTCTGCCGCCATGGCGAGACCCGCCTCTCCGACGTCTTCCTCTGCCCCGAGTACGCCGTCGTCCGCCGCGCCTCCGGCACTTCCAACGGCGAGATCAAGGACGAGCTCGTCCGCATCGTCCACGCCATGGCCGAGGCCGACACCGCCCACGACGCCCGTGACGGCCGCACCCTCCGCGCCGCCTGCGACGCCATCCGCGAAGCCCTCGGCGACCTCCAGGCCGAGGCCGACGCGCTCACCTCCTGACCCGCACCCCGATGAACCTCCGCCTCGACCACGACCAGGTCGCCCTCATGATCTCGACCGGCTTCTCCGCCGCCCTCGTCGCCGAGCGCCTCGACTGCTCGGCCCGCCAGGTCCGCCGCATCGCCGTCTCGCGCGGCCTCACCGTCGAGCCCGACCCCACGATCGGGACGGACGACGAGCCGGCCCTCCGGCGGTTCTACGCCCGCAGCGAGGGCGCCACCCGCGCCGCCCGCCGCTTCGGCGTCAGCCGCCAGACGATCTACAACGACCTCCGCGAGGCCGACGGGACATCCATGTCCCGCTCGTTCCCCGAGGCCGTCAGCGCCGCACTCTGATGGCTACCGAGACCCCAGACCAGGAACGATCCCGCCCGCCCTACGACCCCTCCCAGGAGTGGGTGGACCTCGTGACCGGCGAGGTCGAAGGGCTCCGCTTCAAGCTCCAACTCCGCGCCGACCGCATGGAGCTCCGCTGGTCCTTCCGGGACCTCGCCGAGCTCGCCGACTGGACGCACTACCCCTCCTCGATGGAGACGGCCGTCGAGCGCGCCGCCGAGCGGCACCTCGCCTCCACCGCCCCGATCACCGAACCCGCCTGATTCATGGTCCACGTCTCCGACAGCGACATCGCCACGCTCCGCCTGCTCTGGGCCGGCTTCGTCCTCTGGGTGCTCTTCCCACGCTCGGCCTTCGACCTCCGCATCATGCCCGACGGCCGGCTCCTCGTCTCCTCCATCCACCAACCCGATTGAGCCATGCAAGACCTCCGCATCGTCACCTCCCGAGGGCTCCTCTTCAACGGCGTCCGCTACGACCACCCCGAGCTGCAGACCTACCGCGCCGTCGAGGAGCAGAAGCTCCGCGCCGAGCACGCCTCCGTCATCGTCCGCGTCGAGGTCCGCGAGCACGCGGCCTCGGCCAAGGACGGCACCCGCTACCGCGTCGATCTCGCCCACGTCCGCACGCTGCGAGGCCGGCTCGTCTGCCTCGCCCGGCCCGTCCCCGACCTCGACGTCGAGCGCGCGCTGCTCCGCCGGCTCACGATCCACCACGGCGCCGTCGCCGCGACCTCGTAGCTGCTCGACCCGTGGAGACGCCCGCACAGCCCACCCTCTTCGACGGCACGCCGGACGCGCCACTCGACGCGCGGTTCTGGGCCTTCCACCGGGCGAACCCGCACGTCTACGAGCGCCTCCGCACGAAGGCCCTCCAGCTCCGGCGGCGCGGGTGGACGCGCTACTCCATCAAGACCCTCTACGAGGTCCTCCGCTGGGAGGACGACATCGAGACCGACGACCCGAACTCCGACCTCAAGCTCAACAACTCCTACACCAGCCGCTACTCCCGCCTCCTTGAGGAGAGAGAGCCCGAGCTGAGGGACTTCTTCTACAAACGCAAACTCCGCTCATGAGCACCCTCCCGCCCAACCGCTTCAACCGAGCGCTCGCCGACAGCTACCGCGAAATCATCGCCGCCGAGGAACAGCACGGCGCGCTCCCCGCCTCGATGCACCAGCAGCTCGGCATCCTCACCGAGGAGGTCGGCGAGCTCGGCCAGGCGGTCAACCACAACCTGTGGGTCGCTCCCAACCACGCGGCCATCCGCACCGAAGCCCTCCAGGTCGCCGCCGTCGCTATCCGCATCGCCGAGCGCGTCGAGCGCCTCGCCGTCCCCGCCGGCAAGGCCGCGTGAGGGCGTACCGCGTCATCCACCGGCCGAGCGACCGCCCTCGACGTCGCGGCCCCGCACCTCGGCGATGCCCTCCAACTCGGCGCCCGCCACTTCGGCTCCGACGTCGGCCTCACGCTCCGCCCCGTCCCCGTCGATCCCCGCCACCTCATCCCGCACCCCCAGATCGTAATGACAGCCACCGTCCACACGCTCCGCACCGAAGACGACGAGCGGGACATCGATGTCCCGTCCGCTCCCACCTCTAAAGCGGTCATCGCCACCCCCGTCTCGTACAGCGCCGAGATCGACGACTGGATCGAGAGCACGCCCGAGCGCCAGCAGAAGGCCGCGCAGATGCAGCTCCTCGTCGACGCCGGCGCCTTCATCCAGGCCATCGGCCTCCACCACATCCGGGAGGACCATCTCTACCTCGACATGGGGTACTCCACCTGGACGGAGTACTGCGAGAACAAGCTCCACAGCACGCGCCGCCACGCGAATCGGCTCGTGCGCATCGGCCGCACCTTCGCGCCCTACCTCAACGCCGGGAACGTCACGTCGATGCTGCGACTCCCCTCCGGCGAAGACGACGGGACATCGATGTCCCGCTCCGACGGGGACCCGTTCGACGACGCCCCGCCCGCGCTCCGCCAGATCGCCGGCCTCGGCCTCGGGAAGATGCTGGAGCTCACCAACCTCGAAGAGGAGGAGGTCACCCGCGTCGTCCGCTCCGGCGAAGTCCGCCTCGCCGACGGCACCACGCTCGACCTCGACGAGATCCGCTCCCTCGCCGTCAGCGAGTTCAGCACGCAGATCGATCAGATCCGCAAAGCGCACCGCCTCCGCACCGGCCGCATCGAGGAGGAGAACGCCCGCCTCAAGGCCGAGGCCGAGGCCGGCGCCGACCTCGTGGACCAGGCCGAGGACGCGAAGCAGCGCGCCACGCGCCTGGAGGCCCGCTACGGCCCCGTCGCCGGCAAGCTGGAGGAGAAGGAGCGCCAGATGGCCCTCGCCCGCACCACGATGAACGAGCTCGCCGAGCAGCTCTTCCGCGTCGGCGTCTCGACCGAGGACCCGGAGGAGCTCCAGCACGACCTCTGCGACCTCCGCCGCAAGCTCGACGGCATCCTCGAACGCTTCGGCGCGGCCTACGGCGACGTCTTCTACCGCGTCGACCAGCTCCTCGCCGAGCCCGGCGAGCCCGTCCCCCAGCGGGGCCGCGTCCACGCCGGCGACCTCGACGACGCCATCCTCGCCCAGCTCGACGAGCAGGACGCGGGAGGGACGGCATGAGCGACCTCCGCCACCCCTCGCCAGCCGTGGAGCCCCTCGCCCCGTTCGAGGCCGCCCTCCTCGCCACGTTCATCGACGTCCAGCCCCGCGACTTCGTCAACCACGTCCGCCACCTCGCCGAGGCCGACGGCCCGACGGCCACCGCCGTCGCCCGCGTCCTCCGCGAGCGCCTCGGCCGCATGGCGGACCCCGACCGAGAGGAGGAATAGATGCTCGTCAACGTGAAGAAGCTCGACTTCAAGCCAGGGATGCCGTCGTACGCCCCGCCCGTCGTGCTCGCTCAGGCCAACATCAGCCAGGTTGTTCGCGTGAGCCCCGTGGACTCCCGCCGCTCGCGGCGGACCGAGAGCTGCGTCCTCGTCGAGTTCCTCGACGGCGAGACGTGGTACTGCCTCGGTGCGCCGGACGCCTGGTACGAGGTGACGGTATGAGCCGGTTCGCCTTCGACATCGAGACGTGCCCGCTCCCGATCGAGACGTTCAGCGAGCGGCAGATGCGCCGCTACCGCAAGGAGCTCGACCGGCTCACCGAGCGCGATCCCGACCGGGACCCGGACGACGCGAGCCGCTTCGTCCGCAGCCTCCACCCGTGGCTCGGATGGGTCTGCTGCGTCTCTGTCGCCTCGCCTGCACGGGAGCCATCCCGTGACAGCCACCTCCCCGTCACCCGGTTCGACCCCTACGCGACGCGGAGCTGGACGGCTGCCACGCCCGACGCCGAGGAAGACCTCCTCGCCCGCTTCTGGGCCGACCTCCAGAACGACGACGGATTGAGGAGAGCGCTCGTCGTGAGCTTCAACGGGAAGCAGTTCGACAGCCCGTTCCTCAAGGCCCGCTCGCTCCGCCACGCGATCCAGCTCCCGCCGATCGCCGGCCGCCTCCTCTCGACACACCGCTGGCGAGGCGAGCCCCACTTCGACCTCATGCACGCCTTCCACCCGCAGCGCGTCGCCCTCGCCGATGCGTGCGACCTCCTCGGCGTGGAGAGTCCGAAGGGCGAGATCGACGGCAGCCAGGTCGCGTCCGCTGTCGAGGCCGGGAGGATCGACGACGTCGCCCGCTACTGCGAGGGCGACACCCGCGCCACGCTGGAATGCTACGACGTCCTGAACCACCTCTGTCCTCAATAGACCTATGAACCCCTCCCTCTCAGACGACCAGAAGATCCGTTTCGAGCGCGCTCGCAAAGAGCAGCGCTACCACGTCGCTTGGATCATCAGCAAAGGCGGCTACATCGAGCGCTCGTACTGCTGCCGTGACTACGGACGCCCCGTCGAGACGAAGCTGATGTGCTTCGCCACGCACGAGCGCCTCGTCTGCCCGAAGTGCCCCGAGCCGTGGGAGAGCGTGGACCAGTTCCGCCAGTGCCACGAGTGCGCCTCCGATTACGCGAGGCAGGTTCTCGCAGGCGGCGGCGAGGTCTTCGACCACCGCGACTCTGAGCTCCTCGAAAAGCTCGGCGTCGAGTACTTCGGGATCACCGAAACCGGGGAGGCCCGCTGAGCCATGGCGCACGCGAAACCCTCCAAGCACGTCAAGGCCGCATCCGCGAAGGTCCGCCGCCTCCGCCAGAAGCTCCGCGCCATCGTCGCCGCCAAGAGCTGGACGGACGACCAGTACCGCGCGTGGCTCGCCGCCGAGTACGGCCTCACCAGCACGAAGCAGCTCACCGAGCGCGAGCTCGAAGAGGCCATCCGCAAGCAGGGCGGCAACCCCGCAGCTCGCCGCCGAGCGAAGGCCCCTCACCCAGATACGGGCGGCTCGAAGCGTGAGTCGGCAACGGCACCGCAGAAAAAAGATGGCGACGAGCCGTGGGCCGGCCGCTACGAGGGCCGGGGGAGCACGGGGTTCGCCGGCTTCCTCACCCAGCCACAGGCCGACTACATCGCCCGTCTCGAACACGAGCTCGGATGGGCCGACGACCCCCGCCGTCTCCAGGGCTTCATCCGCCGCCAGCTCGGCCTCCCGGAGAACGTCGTGAAGCCCGTGCAGAACCTCCGCCTCCGGCAGGCCACCAAGGTCATCACCGGGCTCAAGCGCCTCAAATAAACGCAGAGCCTCCGGGGTGGACTGACCCCGGAGGCTCGACAACCGCACCAGCACAGACCGCATGCTCAACGCTGACTGGTCAGCCATCAAACGTGACCTCGATTCCGCCGGCCACGGCATGAAGCGGGCCGTCGTCGAGCGCCACGCCGAACGGCTCGGCTGCCATCCGACCACAATCTACAGAGAGCTCGCTAAGAAGTTCGAGCCGATGAAGACGGTGCAGCGCCAGAAGCAAATCCCGCAAGCGCTCATCGAGCGCATTGCCGCCATCAAGAGCCGCAGCCGGCAGCTCGGGCTTGGCAGCCGCGAGCTCGCCACCGACCGGTGCATCCAGATCCTCCAGGACATGAATATCGAAGGAGCCGACGACCTCACCGTATCCACCGTCAACCGACGCCTCAGAGAAATGGGATTCCGCAAGGAGCAACCCTACCGCCGCATCGAGGCGGAGTTCGCCAACCAGGAGCACCAGCTCGACTGGTCCCGCTCGAAGTACTTCCAGCTCCGCTCGTACGACGACGGCCGCAGCGACTACCTCCTGGAGATCGCCGGCCGCGAGCTCCACTACAAGCAGGGCAACGACCGGCTGCGCACGTGGCTCGTGCAGGTGAAGGACTCCTACTCCCGCCTCCGACTCTGCCGGATGTACGCCGCCTCCGGCGAGAGCGCCCTCATCGCGCTCGACTTCCTCCAGTGGTGCTGGACGCGCGATGAGGACGACCACCCCATGCGGTATCTCCCGCACGTGCTCAAGCTCGACAACGGCGCGACGGCCCGGCGCAAGGAGTTCCGCGCCGCCGCGGACGCCCTCGGCATCGAGATCCAGACGAGCCGCCCCTACAACAGCCAGAGCCAGGGGAAGATCGAGAGCGCCTGGCGCTCGACGTGGCAGCGGTTCGAGCTCGACCTCGCCACCCGCCTCGGCGACGGCGGCACCATCTGGCTCGCCGAGTACAACAGCCTGCTCCACGAGCACCTCGCAGGAGAGGACGCCGACCTCGCCCACCCCATCCTCCGCGGCACCCGCGCCCACGCCTACCGGACCAGCATCCGGGCCTACCCGCCGCGCTCGACCGACGCCGACGTCGTTGAGATCGCGTGCCGCGCCGAGGAGCGCACCGTGGGCCTCGACTGCACCGTCAACATGGGCGGACAGAAGTGGGAGGCGCCCGAGGCCGTGGCCGGCGAGCGGATCATCGTCCACCGGAACGCGCGCGGCGAGCTCGTGGCCGAAGCGCTGGAGCGGCAGATGAAGCCGTTCCGCCTCACGCCCTTCTACCCGAACCAGATCGGCGACTTCCGAGGCCCGCAGGACACCGCCGGCACCCGGCACGACAAAGCCGCCGCCGAGGAGATCGCGCGCCCGCTGGGCACGCCGCAGGAGAGCACCGTCCGCTACCTCCCGCCGAAGCCGGAGACGGTCGAGCCCGACAGTCCGTTCACACGCGCCGCCGAGGCCGAGCAGCCCGAGCCCATCACCGCCCACGACGCGCGCCTCCTCGTCAACCGTCGGCTCAAGGCCGCCTCTCTCTTCTACGACGACTTCGCCCACGTCTTCGACCCGATGGTGATCGACAACGCCACCGCGCAAGAGGTGGACGCCGTCTGCACCGAGATCCTCCGCCGCAAAAAAGCCCAGTAGCCATGCCCACCGTCCGCATCGCCGACAGCAACGGCCGCAAGCACGACCTAGAACTCTGCCCCTTCTGCGGGTCCGACGACCTCGACATCGAGGAGCCTTCGGGCGCTCGCATCTCGTCGCTACAAGAGCCGTTCGAGAGCGACGTCTACAAAGGCTTCGTCGTGTGCTACGACTGCTGCGCCAGTGGGCCGACAGACTACGATGTCCTCGCTGTCGTCAACCGCTGGAACGACCGCTCCGCTCACTAATCAACCCTCAACCTCCGCCGCAATGAACACCCAGTTCACCGCTCCGCTCCTCAAGCACTTCGGCCTCCCGCCGACGCTCCCTACCTACGTCTCCGCTCAGCACCAGATGTACCAGGCCGAGCTGGAGAGCGCAATCGACAACAACCAGCTCGCCGCCGTGATCGCCGACCGCGGAGCCGGCAAGAGCACGCTCGCACGGATGGCACAGGCCGGCTGCCGCGCCCGCTCCCGGACGAAGTACTCCTTCGTCTACGTCCGCAACCCCGACCTCGAAAAGCTCCGGATGGGCCACCTCATGAGCGAGGCCGCCATCCAGATCGCGCAGGAGAGCCCGAAGCGGGACCTCACGATGCGGACGGACCAGTTCCTCCGCATCGTCGGCTCCGAGATGGCCAACGACCGCCGCGTCACGTTCGTGATCGAGGAGGCGCACAACCTCACGCCCGCGTTCCTCATGGACCTCAAGGGGCTCCGCGAGCGCGGCTTCGGCATCCGCTTCCCGGAAGGCCCGCTCTTCGGCGTTCTCCTCGTCGGCCACCCGCCCCTCCTGGAGAAGCTCCAGCGGAAAGAGGAGGTCTACTGGCGCACGCTCACACTGGAGCTCAAAGAGTCCGACGGGTGGATGACGCTCCCCGAGCGTGACGCCTACCTCCAGTTCCGCTTTGGCGACGCGATCGAGGAGAAGACCCGGACGCGCCTCGCGAAGATGCACACCGTCCCGCTCGCCCTTGACTTCGGCGTCGCCACGGCCATGCGCGAGGCCATGCTCGCCGGCTACGACCGCGTCGACGAGCGCACCGTCCGCCTCTCCATCGACGAGCGGATGGCCCTCCACGGCCTGTCCTTCCCCGACCTCGCGAAGCTCGCCGGCGTCAGCCAGGCCAGCGCGCACAACGTGAAGACCGGCACGGCCTCACCGGACATCACCGACAGGGTCCTCAGCGCGCTCGACCGCCTCGACGCCTCTCCCGCCGCCGCAGCCAAGGCGGCTTAATTCCCCCCTCACCTCACAACCCCCAGCCTCATGCCCGACGCCCTCACCGTCCCGGAAAAGGTCACCACTACCGACGAGCTCGACGATCTGCTCTGCACGATCGGCGAGCTCAAGCACCAGCGCGACGCCCTCGACCAGAAGATGGAGCGGCGCATCGCCAAGGCCCGCGAAGCCTACGCCGGCGACATCGCCGAGCTGGACCTCCAGATCCAGAGCGCGCTCACCACCATCATCACCTTCGTCCGCCGCAAGCGCCGCAGCCTCTTCGGCGACGAGTCCAGCGTGCAGCTCCCGCACGGCATCCTCCAGATCCGGCAGAACCCGGAGAAGGTCTCCTACGACAAGGACCAAGAAGAGGCCATCATCGAGCAGCTCGTGCGCGCCGGCCTCGACCACCTCATCGTCGAGAAGATCTCAATCGACCGCAACGGCCTCAAGCGCGCCGACGTCCGCGAGCAGATCCAGCACATCGACGGCATCACCATCACACGCGCCGAGCGCCTCACCGTCAAGCCGGCCACCCTGTCCAAGGGCCTCTCCGAGACCCTCTGACGCCGCCGCTGGCCACCTCCGTTCACGAGGCCGCGTGTCGTTCATCGGCGCGCGGCCGTTTCATTTTGTCGCGGCGCGTTTTGTCTTTTTGCATCGCCCGCCTACCTTCAAATGTCCGTATCTGCCCTTCTCTGACGCTCTTATTTGTTGCAGTTCCAGCTATCCTTTATAGCAAGCCCCCACACCCCTGTCCCCTGTCCCCTGTCCCCTGTCCCCTGTCCCCTGAACCTATGGACCGCATGTGGAGCCCGTGGCGCTCGCAGCACCTCGCCACGTTCGAGCGCGAGCGCGTGCCCGACGGCGAGGGGTCCGTGTTCTCGCGGATCGCCGCCGACCCCGACCACGACGCCGAGCACTTCGTCGTGTGGCGCGGCGACGATGTGTTCGTGGTGATGAACCTCTACCCCTACAACAACGGGCACCTCCTCCTCGTCCCCTACCGCCAGGTCGGGCGCTACCGCGACCTGACGACGGACGAGCAGCGCGAGATCGCCGCGCTCATCGACCGCGCGATGGGCTGGCTCGAGGCGGCGCTCCGGCCGGACGGCTTCAACGTCGGGATGAACCAGGGGCTCTCCGGCGGCGCGGGCATCCCCGACCACCTCCACGTCCACGTCGTCCCGCGCTGGCGCGGCGACACGAACTTCATGCCCGTGACGGGCGAGACGAAGGTGCTGCCCGAGGCGCTGCACGAGACCTACGGCAAGCTCCGCGACGCCGTGGCGGCCGAGCGCGGCGACACGCGCGGCGACACCCCGGACGCGTCGGCCCCGTAGGCACGAGCCGCTTCCCGCGCACTCTTCACCGTACTGCCTGCGGCGGCTCCGCCGGTAGGCCTATTTTTGGCCGCCGCGCCCCGCCCCTCACGCATGCCTGACCGCATCCCCCCCGTCGAACCCGTCGCCTCGGTCGAACCCGAGGAGCAGTCGAAGCAGCTCTCCGTCCGGGGGCTGCTGCTGCCGGTGTCGCTGAGCGTCGCGGTGCTGGCGGCGATCCTCTACTTCACGTGGGAGCCTGACACGTTCCGCGAGATGGCGCGGAACCTCAACGCGGGCCTGCTGGGGCTCGCCCTCGCGGCGGTCGGGCTGCGGCTGACGCTAGGCGGCGCGCGGCTGCACTACATCTCGCATGGCAAGCTCACGCTGCTGCACGGCATGCGCGGCGCGCTCGCGTGGGACTTCATGTCGGCCGTGACGCCGTCGGCCGTCGGCGGCGCCCCGCTCGCGGCGTACTTCGTGGCGAAGGACAACGACATCCCCGTCGGCGAGGCCACGGCGATCCTGCTGTTCTCCATGCTGATGGACCAGATCTGGTTCGCCGTCTCGATCCCGCTGATCCTCCTCACGACGATCTACATCGACGTATTCCCCCCGGCGCTCGGCGCGGCGGGCGCGGGCACGCTCACGGCCTACTTCGTCGGGATGATGCTGTGGGCGGTGTTCTTCGCGTACGCCACGCTCATCCGGCCGGGCATTCTGGAGAAGGCGGCGACCGCTGTCGTCCGGCTGAAGTGGCTGCGCCGGTTCGAGGGGCGCGTCCGCCGCGAGCTCGTGCAGCTCCGGCGGCAGGCGTCGGTGCTGCGCGGCCAGCCGCCGCGCTTTTTCGTCATCGGCTTTCTGTGGTCGGCGGGGATCTGGCTGACGCGCTACGTCACGCTCCTGTTCGTCGTGCTGAGCGTGTACCCCGCGCTCGAAGCGTTCACGTTCCTCGTCCGCACCGGCGCCATGATGCTCACCGCGATGGCGGTCCCGACGCCGGGCGGCTCGGGCGGAATCGAGGGGCTCTACCTCCTCTTCCTCGCCCCGCTCCTGCCGAAGGGCCTCGTCGGGCCGACCCTACTGGCGTGGCGGCTGATGGCCTACCACCTCTTCATCGCGGCCGGCTCGGTGATGACGTTCTTCGCCGTCAAGCGCCGTCTGCTGGGCAAGAGCGCGGGCGCCGTCGGGCAGGGGAACGATGACGGCGCGACCGGGGTGGAGTCGGGACCCGCTCCGTCCGACCCGCCCCCCTCGTCCCGTGTCTCTGCCTGACATCGCCACCCGCCGCGCCGCCCTCGCCCGCTACGAGTTCCGGCAGGTCCACCCCCGCCTCGCCTTCGGCACGGCGTCGGACCGCTACGCCGCGTGGATCGGGCAGGTCTACCCCGAGCGCTGGCGCAGCGAGATCAGCACGCGGAAAAAGCGCATCCGCGGCGAGTCGTTCGAAGAGCGGCAGCTGCCGATTGCCTCCGTCGTGGACTACTTCGAGCACTTCTCCGTGCTCGAAATCGACTTCACGTTCTACCGGCCCCTGCTCGAAGACGACGGCGAGCCGGGGTCGAACTACTTCGTGCTGCAGACCTACGCCGAGCACGCCCCCGACCACGCCCGTTTCCTGCTGAAAGCGCCGCAGGCCTACGCCGCCCGCACGCTCCGGCGCGGAGGGAAGGGCGGCCCGCGCTACGAGGACAACCCGACGTACCTCGACGCCCCAGCGTACGTCCGTCAGTTTCTCGACCCCGCCGCCGACCTCCTCGGCGAACGGTTGCGCGGCGTGCTCTTCGAGCAGGAGTACACCCGCGTCGCCGAGTCGCCCGCGCCGGAGGAGTTCGTCGCCAACCTCGACGGGTTCTTCCGCGACGTGCCCGACGAGGTGCAGACGCATCTCGAAGTCCGCTCGCCGCACCTCCTCGTCCCGGCGTACGTGGACTGGCTGGAGGCGCGCGGGCTCGGCTTCGTGTTCAGCCACTGGCAGTACCTCCCGTCGATCAAGGAGCAGTGGGAGCGCGTCGGCGGGCGGTTCCCGGCGGCGGACGGGAACGTCGTGCTCCGCCTGCTCAACCCGCGCGGGATGTCGTACGGCGAGGCGTTCGCGGCGGCGTACCCGTTCGAGGGGCCGGCGCCGGAGCTCGCCGAGACGAAGCAGGCCCGGCAGATGATCGACGAGACGACGGCGCTCGCCTACCGCGCGATCGAAGCCGACCGGACGCTGCACGTGATCGCCAACAACCGGGCGTGGGGCAACTCGCCGGACCTCGCCGCCGCCGTCGCCGCCCGCTTCCTCGACTTCGCGCCGCAGCGCGGGGCGTGACAACCCGCGACCACGAGGGCCAGGGCGACCACGAGGGCCAGGGCGACCACGAGGGCCAGGGCGACCACGAGGGCCAGGGCGACCACGAGGGTCGCCCTGGCCCTCGTGGCTGCCCCAATCTGCCCAGGTCTGCCCTGATCGGACACCGCCGTCCCTGAACCCGGCGTTTCGGATTCCCGGTCAGGCCGCGCGGCGAAGCGCCGCAGCGGCCGGGGGCGCGGGGTCGGGCTCCACCGGGGGCACGGCCTCGGCGAGCGTGGCGAGACGGTACGCGTCGCGGCGGACGCGCTGCCGCCGCTCCAGCGCGGTCCACTGCAGCAGGCTGTTGAGCTGCAGCCGGAGCGCGGCGACGGTCTGCCGCCCGACGCCCTTCACGGCGAGGAGCCGCCCGTCGTACGCCGCCCGTTCGAGCGCATCCAGGGTGGTCACGCCGAGCTCGTCGACGATCCGGCGGGCGAGCGCGCGGCTCACCCCGGGGATCGAGGCGAAAAGCACGACGGGGTCGAACTGATCGTCCGACCGCGAGCGGCGGCCGAGGCGGCCCGTCTCGATGTAGCGCGCGATGTGCGCGCTGAGGCTCTCGCCGACGCCGTGCAGCTCCATGAGCGCGTTGACGCCGCGCTCGGCGTAGACCTCGGCGAGCGGGCGCGCGTGCTCGCGGATCGTCGCCGCGGCGGTGCGGTACGCGCCGATGCGGTACGGGTTGACGTTGCGCTCTTCGAGCACGGCGGCCATCTGCTCCAGCACGTCGGCGATCTGCGCGTTCGTCGGCTCGGGCGTCGGGATGTCGGGGGTCTGCGTGTGGTTTTCCATCGGGTCCTCCGTCTGTGAACCCCTCAGGATACCGCGCCCCGCTGCCACCGTTATGTCACCCCTCTCCGCTCTTTATAAATCGATCTTATTCGAACTGAGAGCTGAACGCAGCGAACGCCGACTGCACGGCGCGAAGCTCATCTTCGAGCGCTTCGACGCGGGCCTCCAGCGCCTCGATCCGGTCCCCTTCGGAGCGGGCCGCCTGCATCGCCGCCGAGAACGTCGGGGCCGGCGTCTCCTCGGCGTCGACCTCGGGCTGACCGGCGAGCAGGTGCGCCCACCGGGCCTCCTTCCGCCCCGGCTGCACGGGCAGCTCCACCGCGAGCGGCTCGTCCCGTTCGGCGAGGCTGCGGAGCGTCGCCTCGGCGGCGTCGAGCGACTCGAATTCGTGCAGCCGCCCGGTCCGGCTCCGCACCTCGCCGACGGTCTGCGGCCCGCGCAGCAGCAGCACGGCGAGCGCCGCCACCCCGGCCTCGTCGAGCCCGAAGTGGTGGTCGAGCAGGTGGCGGTACTTCGTCGAGCGGCTGCCCGCCCGCTCGCTCGTCCCGGCCAGGTTTTGCCGCATCAGGTGGTCGAGCGCGCGCGCCACGTCGTCGTCGCCGAGGTCCATCACGGGGTCGCGCCCGGTCTTCTGATTGCAGGCGGCGACGAGGCCGTTGAGCGTCATCGGGTAGTAGTCCGGGGTGGCGAGCGCCTTCTCGGCGAGCGCGCCCACGACGCGGCATTCGATGGGGTCGAGCGTGAAGTCCATGTCGGTCCGAGGGGTTGAGATCGTGGCTGGCGTCGGTTCGAAGGTAGGAGCGCAGCCTGCTGCACCCTTACGGTTTTTGGGGGCCTACGTGTAGCGGCGGGCGTCGAGGATCGTGCCGGGCACGGTGGGCCGGTACGACGCGCTCCGCAGAGACCGTTTGAGTGTTGTTCTCCCTCCCCCTGCCTTGCGGGGGGAGGGCCGGGGAGGGGGGCGTCCGGGGCCAATCGCTCCCTTCGA
>CAYTJT010000011.1:21122-27153 GCA_964438105.1 uncultured Rhodothermales bacterium
CCTCCCCCGTCGGCTCTGCCGACACCCCCTCCCCACTCCGCAGGGAGGGGGAGAGCGATTCCAAAACGGTCTCTCACAGCACGTGCACGAGGTCCCGCACCGTCTCGTCGAAGTACCCCTGCCACGTCGCGGGCGGCATCGCGGCGAACGCCATCGGCTCGCGCTTCGTCGGGTGCTCGATCTCCAGCCGGTAGCTGTGGAGCGCGAGGTTGCGCCCGTCGAAGGCGCGCGCGGCGCCGTAGCGAAGATCGCCGAGGATCGGGGTGCCGAGGGCGGCGAACTGGACGCGAACCTGGTGCGCCCGCCCTGTCAGCAGCTCGACCTCGACGAGGGTGACATCGCCCGCCTTCCGCCGCTCCGTCGCGAGCGCCTGCCAGCGGAGCTCGGCGCGCTTGCCCTTCGGGTGGCCCGGTTTCACGACGCGCACGTGCCGGTCGATTTTGGCGAGCCAGTCCTCCCGCGTGCCCGCCCCGTCGAGCCGCCCCTCGACGAGGGCGAGGTACCGTTTGTCAGGGGCGCGGCGGCGGAACTGATCGCTCAGCCGCGACGCCGCCTTCGACGTGCGCGCGAGCACGAGGACCCCCGACACGGGCCGGTCCAGCCGGTGGACGAGGCCGAGGAAGACGTTGCCCGGCTTGTCGTATTTCTCCTTCAGGAACGCCTTGCCGAGCGTTAGCAGGTCGGGGTCGCCGGTGCGGTCGGCCTGCACGAGCAGTCCCGCCGGCTTGTGCACGACGAGCAGGTGGTTGTCGAGGTAGATAACGTCGAACACGGAACGAGGACCCGATAGAACGATAAATCGAAAGACCCAGCATCGCGCACGCCGATCCCCGCGATCATTCGATCACCGGCTCTTCGACTCGTCGGTGCGTCGGCTCCTCTTCCCCCTCGACGGGCTCGCCGAAGGTGCGGAGCGCGGTGAGGAGGACGCCCGCGCCGAGGAGCAGGCACAGCCACCACGGCGCGCCGAAGCCGGCCGGGATCGTCCCGATCAGGATCGCGACGAAGCCGACGAGCAGGGCGTACGGGATCTGCGTGCGGACGTGGTCGATGTGGTCGCACGACGAGGCCAGGGACGAGAGGATCGTCGTGTCGGAGATCGGCGAGCAGTGGTCGCCCCAGACGGCCCCGGCGAGGACGGCGGAGACGGACGAGTAGAGGATGTGGTAGTGCTCGGGGTCGGCCATGCCCTCGGCCGAGAGCACGCCCCACACGAGCGGGACGACGAGCGGCATGAGGATCCCCATCGTCCCCCAGCTCGACCCCGTCGAGAACGCCGTCGCGGCGGCGAGCAGGAACACGATCGTTGGGACGAAGCCGGGCGCGAGCGTGCCGCTGAGCTGATCGGTGAGCCACTCGGCGGTGCCGAGGACGTCGTTGACGCCGGAGAGCGCCCACGCGAGGACGAGGATTACGATCGCGAGCAGCATCGCCTTCATCCCCGCGTACCACGCGTCGAGCGCCTCTTCGAGCGAGAGGATCCGCTGCCCGACCGAGAGCCCGACGGCGACGACCACCGACAGCAGCGACGCCCACATCATCGCGCGGTACGAGTCGGCCGAGGAGATGATCTCGCGGATGCCGTCGCCCTCCCCCGTCGCGAAGAGCCCGCCGACGACGCCGACGACGAGCACGAGGATCGGGATGACGGCGTTGAGCGCGCGCGGCGGCGTGTCGCCCGTGGGGACGAGCACGCTCGACTCCTTCTCGGCGTGCTCGATGTTCGAGCCCGGCCGGTAGAGCTGGCCCGTCCGGCGGGCGCGGCGCTCGGCGCGGAGCATCGGCCCGAAGTCGCGGCGCGAGAGGGCGATGGCGAAGACGAAGCCCAGCGCGAGGATCGGGTAGAAGCTGTACGGGAGCGAGTTGAGGAAGACCGAGTACGCCGCCTCGTCGTAGCCCGGGAGCTGGGCGACGGCCGTCCCGATCAGCCCGACCTCGTAGCCGATCCACGTCGTGACGAGCGCCAAACTTGCGATCGGCGCGGCCGTCGAGTCGACGATGTAGGCGAGCTTCTCGCGCGAGATCCGCAGCTTGTCCGTGATCGGCCGCATCGTGCCGCCGACGATGAGCGTGTTGGCGTAGTCGTCGAAGAAGATGGCCGTGCCGAGCAGCGCCGTGGCGACCTGCCCGCGCCGCGCCGAGCGTGCCCACGCCACGACGTACGCCACGATGCCCTGCGTGCCGCCGTTTTTCTGGATGATCCCGACGACCCCGCCGATCATCAGCGTGAAGAGGATGATCGCGGCGTGGTCGGCGTCGGCGAGGGCGCCGAGCACGTAGACCTGGATCGTGTCGAGCAGGCCGAACCACGCGCCCGCGAGCGAGCCGTAGTGGATCCACGCCCCGATCCATATCCCCGCGAAGAGCGCGGCCACGACCTGCCGGAACGCGAGCGCCGCGCCGATCGCGACGAGCGCGGGGATGATCGACAACCACGTCGGCGCTTCCTCGACCGGTTCGTCGGCGGGCGCGGCGTCGAGCGTGACGGGGGCGTCGGCGACGGTCGGCTCCGGCGTCGGCACGTCCGACGGCTCGACTTGCAGCCCGAGCGCGGCGGCTCCGGCGAGGCAGAGGAGGAGGACGAGCAGCCGGCGGTGGGGCACGACGCTGTCGGTCACTCGTCCTTTGTCATTCGTCATTTGCTGCGGAGCATTCGGATGCGGCATGT
Organism: uncultured Rhodothermales bacterium; assembly: GCA_964438105.1. GTDB lineage: Bacteria > Bacteroidota > Rhodothermia > Rhodothermales > JANQRZ01 > JBBSMX01. The sequence continues at coordinate 23,791 of CAYTJT010000011.1, forward strand.
GGAACCAGTGACAAGTGACGAATGACTAGTGACTAACCCCTCACGTCCCGAAGATGCGGTCGCCGGCGTCGCCGAGTCCGGGGCGGATGTAGGCGTTGGCGTCGAGCTCGCGGTCGAGCGCGGCGGTCACGATGCCCACGTCCGGGTGGCGCTCTTCGAGGTAGCGCACGCCCTCGGGCGCGGCGACGAGGCAGACGAAGCGGATCCGCTTCGCCCCGCGCTTTTTGAGGTGCGCGATGGCGCCGTCGGCGCTGCCGCCCGTGGCGAGCATCGGGTCCACGACGAACACGATCCCCGTCTCGACGGCGTCGGGAATGTTGGCGTAGTAATCGACCGGCTCGTGCGTTTGCTCGTCGCGGTACATCCCGAGGTGGCCGACGCGGGCTTCGGGCAGAAACCGGACGAAGCCATCGACGAGCCCGAGCCCGGCGCGCAGCACGGGCACGACGGTCACGTCGTCCTGGAACGTGTAGCCGGTCGTCTCTTCGAGCGGCGTGGCGATGGTTTCCTCCACGAGCGGGAGGTCGCGCATCGCCTCGTAGGCGAGGATCGCGGCGGCGTCCCCGATCGTCTTGCGGAAGCGGCCGTGCGGCGTCCGCCGATCGCGGAGGATCGTGAGGTCGCGGCGGAGGAGCGGGTGGTCGACGACGGTGAGCATAGCTACGAGTTACGAGCGGCGAGCGACGAACGGAGGCTCGGGGCACTCGCTCGTCATTCGTCGTTCGGAGTTCTACGTTCGTTTAGCCGCCTTCTTCTCGGCCACGACGCGCTTGTGGACCTCGGCGTTTTCGAGCCACGGCTTCCGCTCGAAGTAGCTCTTCGTGAGCCGCACGACGACGCCGGAGAGGAGCACGAGCGCGATGAGGTTCGGGAACGTCACGAGGCCGAGCGCCACGTCGCCGATCACCCAGATCGTGGCGAGGCTGGCGACCGCGCCGACGAAGTGCATCACGACGAAGACGGCTTTGTAGGGCAGGATCCCGCCCGACCCGAAGAGGTAGTTCGCGCAGCGGTCGCCGTAGTAGCTCCACGAGATGCTCGTCGAGATCGCGAAGAGGAGGACGGAGATCAGCACGATGAATTTGCCGAGCCCGCCGAGCCCGTAGTTGTCGAGCCCCTTCTCGAAGGCGGCGCTCGTCAGCGGCGCGGCCGTCTCGATCGCGTCGCCGTAGAGCGTGAAGTAGGCATTCCCCTCGGTGTCGACGGCGGCCGTGAGCGACTCCTGCGCGGGCGTCGCGGGGTCATCGTAGTCCTGCACGATTTGCCCCGTGAACGGCGTGTCGCGCGCCTCGTCGATCCAGAGCTGCTCGACCGCGACGTCGTGCCACGCGAACTGCCGCATGGCGCCGTCGTAGACCGGCACGCCGCCTTCGACGGCGATCCGCTCGGGCGCGTCGCCGCCGGCGAACACGCCGCGCTCGTCGGGCGCGACGTACGTCACGTCGCCCGAGCCGAGGTTCATTTCGGTCGGGATCGGCGTGTTCCAGACGCCCGTCGTGATGATCACGAGCCCGGTCATTGAGCAGATCAGGATCGTGTCGATAAACGGTTCGAGCAGGGCGACGACGCCCTCGCTCACCGGCTCGTCGGTCTTGGCCGCGGCGTGGGCGATCGGGGCCGAGCCCTGCCCGGCCTCGTTCGAGAAGAGCCCGCGCCGGACGCCCCACATCATCGTGAGGAGGAACACGCCCGAGCCCGTGCCCGCGACCCCGGCCGACGGGTTGAACGCCTCGGTGAGGATGAGCGCGAACGCGGCCGGCACCTCGCCGATGTTGGCGAAGATGATCATCAGCGCGCCCGCCACGTAGATCAGCGCCATCGCGGGGGCGAGCACGCCCGTCACCTTCCCGATCCGCCCGATCCCGCCGATGATGACGAGCCCGACGACGCTCGCCGTGACGAGCCCGGTGATCCACGTCGCGATCCCGAACTCGGTGTTGACGATGTCGGCGACGGTGTTGGCCTGCACGGCGTTCCCGGTGAGGAAGCTCGTGATCATGAGCGCCCCGGCGAAGAACACGGCGAGCGGCTTCCAGTTTTTGCCGAGCCCCTTCTCGATGTAGTACATCGGCCCGCCCGAGACGGAGCCCTCCCACGCCTTCGCGTCGCCGTCCGGGAACTCGACGACGCGGTAGTGCTGCGCGAGCGTGACCTCGGAATACTTCACGGCCATGCCGAGGACCGCCGTGACCCACATCCAGAAGAGCGCGCCCGGCCCGCCCCAGTGGATCGCGATCGCTACGCCCGCGATGTTGCCGATCCCGACCGTCGCCGAGAGCGCCGTCGTGAGGGCTTGGAAGTGCGGGACGTCGCCGGGCTCGTCGGGGTCGTCGTACCTCCCCGTCGTGACGGCGAACCCGTGCCCGAGGTGGCGGAGCTGGATGAACCCGAGCCGGAGCGTGAGGAAGATGCCGACGCCGAGGAGGGCGATGACGATCAGCGACAGCTCGCCGCCGATTTCGGGCCAGGACCACACGTAGTACTCCAGCGTGCTGACGATGGTGTCGAGGATCTCCATAGAACGGGCGGGGCGTTGGTGTGGGTGGGAATCGGACCGGGCGCGCGCGAGGCGCCCGCCGAATATAGGGAGCCCCGGCGAAGAGTGAGGGGTTTATGCCCGCCGGGACGCGGAATGGCCCGAGCGCGGGGGAAGGTGGTGGAGGGAAAGGAGCGGGTGGAAGGGGCGGAGGGAAAGGAAAGAATAGAGGAATGCTACTCAGGAACGTAGTCGGCCGGGCCTTCGCGGACGAGCCCGGCGGGACCGCACCACGAGCCGGGCTCACGCATCATCTTTACGAGGCCGCCACAGATCTGGCGGCAGCGCTTCGTCAGTGCCGCGTGCCGTTCCTTGTCGAGATATCCGCACTCGAGCGCCACATCGAGCCAGACCACGGTCTCCTCCGCCTCGGCGAGTGCATCGGTGAGCTTGCTCACAAAATGTCGCTCGTAGCGCCGCTTCGCCCACGCCTCCGCCACATTCGCCCCGATGGACCGCGACGACCGACGCACCTGATCCGTCAGCGCGTAGCGCTCCTCCTTCGGCCACGTCTTCGACAGCTGGAAAACCGCCCTCCGCACCTCCACGGCCAGGCCGTACACCCCAAGCTCCTTGTAGTGCTTCACAGCCATCGTATTTCCTGTCTATTCCCCCTTCCTCTCCCTCCGTCCCCTCCACTCCCTACTCCTCGGCGCCCATCCCCTCCGGCGCGACTTCGATGATTCGGCGCTTGGTGAGCGCGAGCGTACGCGCTGGGAAGCGGCGGACGAGGCGGTAGTCGTGCGTCGCCATCAGGACCGTCATCCCCTGCCGGTGGAGGCGGATGAGGAGGTCGTGGATGCCGTCGGCGACGTGGGGGTCGAGGT
>CAYTJT010000012.1:0-7691 GCA_964438105.1 uncultured Rhodothermales bacterium
CGGGAGGGGCGTCGGCGTCGAGGAGGAGCCACGGGGCGAACCGCTCCAGCTCCTCGCGCTCGGCGCGGAGGCGGAGAGACGGCTGACTCGCCCAGTAGAGGAACTCCTCGCGGTCGGCCGAGGAGCGAATCGCGAGGTCGGCGGCGGCGTCGCGGAGGACCTCGACGTCGTGGTCGAGCGCGAGGAGCTCGTCGTAGCGCGTGGGGAGGTCGGCGCTGAAGGCGACGACGAGCCGCGTGCTCTCGCCCGTGACGTCGGCGCGGGGCCGCGCGATCACCTCGTCGAGCGCGGCGAGGACGGCGCGGACGTCGGCGGCGAGGCCCGGCGCGGGCCACGGCGCGGTGGCCGTCTCGCGGAGCCCCTCGCGGAGGGCGACGAGCGCGGCGGCGAGGTTGCCCGAGTCCACGGTCGAGACGTAGCGGGGGTGGAGCGGGGCGCCGGTCTCGGTGCCGTACCAGTTGTAGAGGTGGCCGGCGTGGCGCTCCAGCCCGTCGATGGCGCCGAGCTGGTGGGCGAGGCGGTCGAGGAGGGCGCTGCGCGAGAGGGTGCCGAAGTCGTAGGCCGCCTGGGCGGCGAGGAGCGCGAGGCCGAGGTTCGTCGGCGAGGTCCGACGGGCGACGCCGCGGAAGGGCTGCTCCTGGAAGTTGTCGGGGGCGAGCCAGCGGTCCTCCGCCCCGACGAAGGCGTCGAAGTAGCGCCACGTCCGCCGCGCGACGAGGCGGAGCCGCGCCCGCTCGGCGTCGTCGAGCTCGTAGACGGTCTCTTCGATGGGGCGGCTGATGGCGTCGGCCACCCACGGCGCCGCCACCCACGCCGCGACGAACGGGGCCGCAGCGACCCACGCGAGCGGGTTGACGACGCTGAGCACGATGAGGACGAGGCCGCCCCAGAGGATCGAGAACCAGAGGCCCGGCGCCCGCCCGCTCCGCTGCTCGGCCTGCTGCGCCGTCACCCATTCGAGCAGGCGCCGCCGACTCCCGAACATCCGCCACAGCGTCCGCCCGACCGCGTCCACCATCACATACGCCTCGTGCGCGAGGAAGACGACCGAGAGCCCCACCTGCACCGTCGACTGCCGGGCGTCGGTGAGGGCGCCCTGGAGGTAGCTCCGCCACACCACGTCGCGGGGGTGGGCGAGGAGCGCGCTCGTGAACGGGGCGTAGATGGGGAAGGCGAGGACGCCAAGCGCGAGCGCCGTCCACACGAAAGGCGAGCCCGGCAGGACCGTCCACCCGAGGAGGAGGAAGACGAGCACGGCCGGCGGCGTGAGCGAGCGCCGGAGGTTGTCGAACACCTTCCACCGCCCGCGCAGCCGGGCCGGGTTGCGGCGCCAGCGCCCGTCCGGGCCGGGGACGGCGGGGAAGAGCCACGGCAGGATCTGCCAGTCGCCGCGGACCCACCGGTGCAGCCGCTTCGCGAACGCCGCGTAGTGCGAGGGATAGTCGTCGAAGAGCACGACGTCGGTGACGAGGGCGGCGCGCGCATGGAGCCCTTCGAGGAGGTCGTGCGAGAGGATGCGGTTCTCGGGCAGCACGTCCTCGAGCACGGTCCGGAACGCGTCGACGTCGAGCAGCCCCTTCCCGGTGAAGATCCCCTCGCCGAAGAGGTCCTGGTAGACGTCGCTGACGGCCGTCGTGTACGGGTCGATCCCGGCGAACCCGGCGAAGACGCGGGCGAAGCCGGTGCGGTGCCCGGCCTCGGCCCCGATCCCGATGCGCGGCTGGAAGATGCCGTAGCCGTGCTCGACGCGCGTGCGGGCGGCGTTGTAGCGCGGGCGGTTGAGCGGGTGCGCCGCCGTGCGGACGAGCGCCGCCGCGCCCTCGGGCGGCAGCTCGGTGTCGGCGTCGAGCGTGAGCACGTAGCGGAACGCGTCGCCCGCGGCGACGGCCCGGACGTCGCCCTCGACCGCGACGTAGGACGTGGCGGCGTCGGGCTCGCGGAGGAGGCGGACGAACTCTTCGAGTTTGCCGCGCTTCCGCTCCCACCCCATCCACACGCCCTCGACCGCGTTCCAGCGGCGCTCGCGGTGGAGGAGGAAGAACTTGTCGCCCCAGCCGTCGCGGTAGCGGCGGTTGAGCGCGGCGATCGCCTCGCGGCCGGCGGCGAGCGTGGCGGCGTCGCCGGGCGTGTGCTGGGCGGGCGCGTCGGGGAAGTCCGTGAGGAGGCCGAAGCGGAGGTTCGGGTCGGGGTTGGCGAGGGCGTGGACCTCGAGCCGCTCTGCCTGCCGCCGCGCGCTCTCCGGCGAGTCGATGAGCGTGGGCACGACGACGAACGTCCGCGACGCGTCGGGCAGGCCCTCCTCGAAGGCGAGCTTCGGGAGGATGTCCGGCGGCATCACGCGCGTGAGCAGCCAGTTCGTGAGCGCGACCGAGAGGTCGAGCACGGGGAGGAACGAGACGGCGACGGTGAGGACGACGAGGCCCGGCGGCGGCGGCGTCATCATGTCGAGCAGGAGCACGAGGACGCCGTAGAGCACGGCGGCCCAGCCCGTGACGAGGCCGAAGTACGTGACGTTGGGGTGCGCCCGCGCCCACCGCCGGAGCCGCTGCCCGAGCGGCGGCCGGTAGTGCACCTGCGCCTCCAGCCTGGCCGTGCCCGGCCCCGCCAGCCAGTAGCCGACGTGCCCGGCGGGCTCGGTCGCCGTCTCCCCCGGTACGTCGGGGTCCTCCGGTGCGCCGGCGTCAGCGGCGAGGAGGAGCGCGCGCTCGGCGACGCCGAGCTCCGTCGCGTCGGCGTGGCGCGAGAGGTCCTCGACGCGGTGGCGGTAGCGGTCGCGCGTGGGGAAGTCCATCGCGGCGTAGACCCCGGCGGGATCGCGCCGCAGCGCGTTGTCGACGACGGAGAGCGACTCGACGAGGTCGGGCCAGTCGGTCCGGCCCACCTCGCGGAGCGAGGTCACGGCGTTCGCAACGCTGAACTGCCGGTGGCTCTGGCGGCGGGTCTCGCGGTGGGTGACGGCGTCGAGCGTGGTCCCGCGCGCGCGGAGCCGCCGCTCGACCCAGTCGAGGGCGGGCGCGGCGGCGGCGCCCTGCCCCTGCAGCGCCGTCGAGAGCGTGACGAGGAAGGCGTCGGAGAGCGTCGCGCGCCGCTCGGCCAACCCCGCGAGGACCGTCACGACGTCGCCGGCGTCCCCCTCGGCGTGCTCGGCGATGCGGCCGGCCCACGCCGCCGCCGCCGCACGCTCCTCGAGGTCCGTGACGACCTGCTGCGCGAGGGCGCTGAGGTTCTGGAGGAGGACGAGGCGGAGCGCCGAGGGAAGCGCCCACAGCTCGGAGAGGAGGAGGGGCGAGACCTCCTGGTAGGCCCAGATGAACGGGGCGATCTGCCGGTCCCCGAGCGCGTTGTCGGTGTGCTGGGCGAGGGCGTGCACGACCTCGAACACGCGGGGCCGCCCCCGGTCGGGGCCGCTGTCGAGCCGGGGGAGGACGCGGTAGTACGACCACGGCAGCCCCTCGCGGACCTGGTTCGCCTGGTCGCGGAGGAGGTGGAAGTTGTCGAGGAGCCAGTGGGCGGCGGGCGTGAGCGGCTGCTTCTCCTTCGCGGCCCGGCTGAGGGCGCGGTACGCTTCGGGCAGGCCGCGATACGCCTCGCGGAGGAGGAAGAGCGGGGGGCGCGTGAGCCGGCGCGGCTCGATCGTCACGGTCTGCGTTCGGGCCATGCGGCGGGCGTAGGCCGCCAGGGCTTCGAGGTCGAACGGGTTCTCAACGGGCTCAGGCACGAGGCGAGCGGGCGAAGGGGGAGAGGGGCGGAGCGAGGCGCGGCGAGAGTCCACACCGCCGCCGCGCGCGCGGGTTCCGCCCTATGCTACGGCACGCGAGTCCCAAACCCCAACGGCCTCGCGGCAGGTCCGAAGAAGTAAGGAGGGAGAAAGGAGGGAGGGGGCTCTGACTCGGGCGCGGGGCGCGGCAAGGGAACGTGGCGGCGCGCTCGGTCCCCTTCTCCCTCTCTCAAAGACCGTTCAGTAACCGCAGAGAAATAGCTCCCCTCCTGGACAGGAGGGGCTGGGGGTGGTCGATCAGTGCTGAGACCTCTCACACAAAATCCGGCTGCTTCGTTGCGCTCTGACGAGTCGTTGGCGTAGGGGCATGGCGCGCCATGCCCCTACTACGGCGTTTATCACACCGACCTTTGCAGGGGTGCCGCAACGGTGCAAGCGGATTTGGTATCACCCCCCGCTACGGGACGCGTCCCTGCGCGTGACTTACGGGTCCAGGGGGAGAGCTTTGGGTCGTAACTAGCGCTGGCGTCGAGCATTCGTAAACCGGCACCCCCGCCCCGAGGGAACGGAGGGGTAGGCGACGCCATGTGGAACCCGGACCCGCGCCCGCCCTTCCACCCCTCCGCTTCGTCCCCTCGCCCGTCGCTCCATGTCGCCCTCCTTCTTCCCCGATGCCCCCGACATGCCGGCTCCCGACACGCCGGCCGACGTGCGCGACGCCGAGGCGCTCGGCCTGGGGGACGACGCCGTGCTGGAGACGCTCCAGCGGCAGACGTTCCTCTATTTCGTCGAGGAGGCGGACCCGCAGACGGGTCTCGTCCAGGACAACACCCGCCCCGACGCCGTCGCCAGCATCGCCGCGACGGGGCTCGGGCTCGCGTGCTACCCCGTCGCCGCCGAGCGCGGCTTCCTCGCCCGCGCCGACGCCGTCGCGCGCGCCCTCCGCACCCTCCGCTTCCTCTGGCACGCCGAGCAGAGCGAGGCGCCCGACGCCACCGGCCACCGCGGGTTCTTCTACCACTTCCTCGACCCCGCCACGGGATGCCGCGCGTGGACGTGCGAGCTCTCCACCATCGACTCGACGTTCCTCTTCGCCGGCGCCCTCGCCGCCGCCGCCTACTTCGACGGCGACACGGACGACGAGCGCGAGCTCCGCTCCCTCGCCGACGCGATCTACCGCCGCGCCGACTGGACGTGGGCGCTCGGCCCCGGATCGGAGTCCGGGGCAGGCCCCGGCGAGGCCGTCACGCACGGGTGGCGGCCGGAGCGCGGCTTCCTGCCCTACCGCTGGGTCGGCTACAACGAGGCGCTACTGCTCTACGCGCTCGGCCTCGGCTCGCCCACGCACCCGCTCCCGGCGGCGAGCTACGCGGCGTGGGCACGCGGGTATCGCTGGAAAAAGCTCTACGGCATCGAGCACCTCTACGCCGGCCCCCTCTTCACCCACCAGCTCTCGCACCTCTGGGTCGACTTCCGCGGCATCCAGGACGGGTACGTGCGCGAGCGGGGGATCGACTACTTCGAGAACTCGCGGCGTGCCACGCTCGTGCAGCGGGCGTACGCGCGCCGCAACACGCGCGGCCTCGCGGGTTACGGCGAGGACTGCTGGGGCGTTACCGCTTCCGATGGCCCCGGCCCTACCGTGCGAGAGGCGGGGGGCGAGGCCCGGAGGTTCTACGGCTACCGCGCTCGCGGCGTACCGTGGGGGCTCGACGACGGCACGCTCTCGCCGTGGGCCGTCGCCGCCTCGCTCCCGTTCGCGCCGGAGGAGGTCCTCCGCGCCCTCCACCACGTCAACCGGGTCTATCCCGACGCGATCGGGCGCTACGGCTACCTCTGCAGCTTCAACCCCACCTTCCCCGATGGGGACGGATGGGTTTCGCCCCACCACTTCGGGATCGATCAGGGGCCGGTCGTGGTCATGATCGAGAACCACCGGAGCGGGTTGGTCTGGCGGCTCATGCGCGGCTGCGCTCCCCTCGTCGCGGGGCTCCGCCGCGCCGGCTTCGTCGGCGGCTGGCTCGACGAGGCGACAGCGCACAGGTAAGCGGAAGGTCGTCGCGGGTCGAAGATCGGCGTCTCCATTCGGGATGCCCGCTTCCGTCGTAGCCGTCCTCTCGCCCCGGCCCGCCACGCGCCCGGCCCGCCGTAAGTTCGGTGGGGTTAGATTCCAGCCTCACCGCATCCGACCCCATGCTGCACGACCCCTCGAACACCGACACGCACCTCGCCGTCGCGACCCTCTACGCGGACCTCGATCGGAGCCTCGCCGCGCTCCGCAAGGGCGCCGGGCATGTCCGCACGTCGCGGCAGGTCGTGGAAACCGCGCTCACGAGCGGGGAGACGTTCTACGGCATCAACACGGGTTTCGGCGCGCTCGCCCGCGTCCGCGTCTCCGACGCCGACCTCGAACGGCTCCAGCGCAACCTCGTCGTCTCCCACGCCGTCGGCGTCGGGCCGCTCGTTCCGAAGGACGTCACCCGGCTGATGCTCCGGCTCAAGATCCACGCCCTCGGGCTGGGCTATTCCGGCGTCTCCGAGTCGACGTTCGCGCGGCTGCTGGCCTTCGCCGAGCGCGACCTCGTCCCCGCCGTGCCGAGCCGGGGCAGCCTCGGCGCCTCGGGCGACCTCGCGCCGCTGGCGCACCTCGCGCTCCCGCTCCTCGGCCGCGGTGCCTTCTGGACCGACGACGGGACCGGCACGCGTCCCGCCGCCGAAGCCCTCGCCGAGCACGGGCTCGACGCGATCACGCTGCACGCGAAAGACGGGCTCGCGCTCATCAACGGCACGCAGATGATGAGCGCCTACGGCGCCTTCGTGCTGGAGCGCGCCCACCGCCTCGTCTCGGCCGTGGACGTGCTCGCCGCGATGTCGCTGGAGGCGCTGCAGGGCTCCGCGACGCCGTTCGACGCGCGCATCCAGGCGATCCGCCCGCACCGGGGGCAGGGGCTCGTGGCGGAAAACGTGCGGACGCTGCTCGCCGACAGCGAGATCCTCGAGAGCCATCGCACCTGCGGCAAGGTGCAGGACCCGTACTCGCTGCGCTGCGTGCCCCAGGTCCACGGGGCCAGCCGCGACGCGCTCGCGCACTGCGCCGGGGTCATCGAGACCGAGATCAACAGCGTGACGGACAACCCGCTCGTCTTCCCCGACGAGCCGGCGATCGTCTCGGGCGGCAACTTCCACGGGCAGCCGCTCGCGCTCGCCCTCGACTACGCCGCGATCGCCCTCGCCGAGCTCGCCAGCGTGGCCGAGCGGCGGACGTATCTGCTCGTCGAGGGCAACGACGGGCTGCCGATGTTTTTGATGCGCGAGACCGGGCTCAACTCCGGGTTCATGATGCCGCAGTACACCGCCGCCGCGCTCGTCTCCGAGAACAAAGTGCTCTGCCACCCCGCCTCGGTCGATTCGATCCCGTCGAGCCGGGGGCAGGAGGACCACGTCTCGATGGGCAGCGTGGCCGCGCTCAAGCTGTTCGACGTGCTCCGCAACGTCGAGCACGTGTTCGCGATCGAACTGCTGACGGCGGCGCAGGCGCTCGACTACCGGGAGCCGCTGCGGCCGGGGCGCGGCGTCGAGGCGGCGCACCGCTTCCTCCGCGCCGAGGTCCCGCACCGCGAGCACGACGAGGACTTCCAGGGCGACGTCGCCCGCTGCCTCGACCTCGTGCAGTCCGGCGCGCTCGTCGAGGCCGTCGAGGCCGAGGTCGGAGGGCTGCACTGATGCCCGTCCTCACCGACATCGCCATGCTCGCCACCTGCCGCAGCGACGGCGCGCAGGCCGACATCCACGCCATCGCCGACGCGGCGCTCGTGTGGACCGATGACACGATTCGATGGGTCGGGCCGGCGTCGGAGCTTCCGGCCGCGTTCCGCCGCGAGGAGCGGCAGAGCGCGGAGTCGCGGCTCGTCGTGCCCGGCCTCGTCGACTGCCACACGCATATCGTCCACGGCGGCGATCGCGCGCGCGAGTT
>CAYTJT010000012.1:7701-26864 GCA_964438105.1 uncultured Rhodothermales bacterium
CTGCCACACGCACCTCGCGTTCGGCGGATGGCGGGCCGACGAGTTCGAGCGGCGGATCCGGGGCGACAGCTACCTCGACATCGCCCGCGCGGGCGGCGGCATCGCGAGCACGATGCGCCACACGAGGGCCGCGTCGGAAGACGACCTCGCCGAGCGCGCCGCTGGCTTTCTCGACGAAATGCGCCAACTCGGCGTGACGACGGTGGAGGCGAAGAGCGGATACGGATTATCCGAAGCCGACGAGTTGAAAACGCTCCGCGTCTACCGCCGCCTCGCGGGGCAGCCGACGCGGATCGTCCCGACGCTGCTCGGCGCGCACATCGTCCCGCCCGAGTTCGCCGACGACCGCGCGGGCTACGTCCGCCTGCTCACCGACACGATTATCCCGCAGGCCGCCCCCCTCGCGCGCTTCTGCGACGTGTTCGTCGAGGACACCGCGTATTCCCCGGACGAGGCCCGGACGATCTTCGCCGCCGCCGCCCGGCACGGCCTGCGGCCCAAGCTCCACGCCGACCAGCTCTCCGACACCGGCGGCGGCGCGCTCGCGGCCGAGGTCGGCGCCGTCTCGGCCGACCACCTCGAACAGATTTCGGACGCCGGCATCGCGGCCCTCGCCGAGGCGGGCGTCGTCGCCGTGTCGCTGCCGCTCGCCTCGCTGTATCTCCACGTCGATCCGCTCCCGGCGCGGCGGCTGATCGAAGCGGGCGTCGCCGTCGCGGTTGCCACCGACTTCAACCCCGGCTCGGCGCCGAGCTACCACCTGCCGTTTGCGATGACGCTGGCCTGCACGATGCAGCGGATGACGCCCGCCGAGGCCCTCAAGGGCGCGACGATCTACGCCGCCCGGGCCATCGGGTTAGAGGACGAGGTCGGTTCGCTCGAACCCGGCAAGCGCGCCGACTTCGCCGTGATCGACGCGCCGGACGTGAACCACTGGCTCTACCACCTCCGCCCGAACGCGTGCGTCCGCACCGCGATCGGCGGCGCGACCGTCTGGGCAGAATAGGCGAGGCCGAGCGACATCGTGCCGCTCGGCCTCGTGTCTCAGAGAGACGACCCGCGCTTACTCGAAGCGTACGAGCACGGCCTCGTCGGACGAGACGGCGAGGTCGGCCGCGTCCATGAAGGCCTGCGTAACGGCGTCGCGGTCGGCGCCTGCGGCGATGTCGACGGCTTCGGCGTCGAGCGAGGCCGAGCCGGCGGCGGCGCACGTCACGGTGATGTGCATCGGCGTGTAGATCCCGAACGTGAACGCGCTGACGAGCTGGTTGACGAAGCTCAACTCGGTCTCGACGACGGCGACCCCGTTCGGGCACTCCTGCCCGGCTTCGACGGTGCTCGGCGGGACGAGCCCGTAGATCCAGCCCGAGGCGAAGGTCTGCTCGTAGACCTGGGCGGAGGGGGTGAGGCCCGTCTCGATGCGGGCGTGGTAGCAGCCGGACACGACGAGCGCGAGGGCGAGGACGGAGAGGGTGCGGGTGAGCATGGGCACAGGGGTGAGGGTGAGGGTGAACGCCACGAAAATAGGCGGCAGGATTCGGACACACAACACCTTGACGCACTTCCCCCCGCGCGCGTAACGTCGGCCATGCCCGATTTCATCCGACCGACCGTTCCCGCCCCGGACACCGCGCCCGACGACCCCCGCCTCGGCCGCTGGCTCGCCGCGCAGCGCGACGCCGACGGCGCCCGCCCCGCAGGAGCGGGGCCGGCTGTCGCGCTCGTCGGGTTCCCCTCGGACGAGGGCGTGCGCCGCAACGGCGGTCGGCCCGGCGCCGCCGCCGGCCCCGACGCGATTCGCCGCGCGCTCTACCGGCTCACCCCGGACGCCGAGCACCCGGACGCCTTCGCCGCGCTCCTCGACCGCACCGCCGATCTCGGCGACGTCCCCGTGACGGGCGATGTCGAGGCCGATCAGCAGCGGCTCGGCCGGGCGCTCGCGCCCCTCCTCGCCGATGGCGTCGTGCCGATCGTGCTCGGCGGGGGGCACGAGACGAGCTTCGGCCACTTCCTCGGCTACGTCGGCGCGGAGCGCGACGTGGAGATCCTCAACTGGGACGCCCACGCCGACGTGCGTCCATACGACGACAGGGCGCACTCGGGCTCGCCGTTCCGGCAGGCGCTGGAGCACGACTCCGGCCGGTGCCTGCGGTATCAGGTCGCCGGGCTGCAGCCGCACAGCACCGCCCGCGCCCACCTCGACGTCATCGACGACTACGGCGGCGAGGTCGTCTGGCGGCGGAACCTGACCGACGTGCGCATCCGATCGATCGCGATCGGCCTCGCCGAGCCGACGCTCGCCACGTTCGACCTCGACGCCGTCGCGTCGGCCGCCGCGCCCGGCGTCAGCGCGCCGAACCCCGCCGGGCTGACGCCGGATCTGTGGCTCTTCGCAGCGTACGAAATGGGCCGCTCGCCGCTCGTCGCGTCGATGGACGTAGTCGAGCTAAACCCGGCCTTCGACGTCGACGGGCGGACGGCGAAGCTGGCCGCGCTCACCGTCTGGCATTTTCTCAAAGGGGTCGCTGCGCGAGGGGGCTAAGCGATGGAGGACTTCGTTCTCAGGAGTCTCAAAGCTGGGCAGCGCTGATCACATCGTCGTTGCCGAAGCCTCGTCCCTGAAGCCTCAGCCACGGAGAGCACACAGTCGATGGGCGCGCGGGCTTCTCGGAGATGGCTGCGAAGGCATCGGGCTTTCGCGGATAGATAACCCGAGTTGTGCCCTATGTCCTCGTCATTTCGAACGAAGTGAGAATGCGAAGCCTCGCCGCAGGCCAACCCCCCCTGCCTGAGCATTCTGGGATGTGGGAGATCCTTCGGCGGAGCCTGTCCTGAGCGCAGTCGAACGGGCTCGGGATGACAAAGGAGGAGGCGTGTCGCCACTCCTCACAACTTGAGTTATGGATAAGAAGCTGCTCGTCCGAGCGCCGGCGTAGGCGAAGAGGTGAGCTTAGACGCTACCGCCGGAGACCGGGCGTGCGCTGCAGGAACTCGTCGTAGAGCTCGGTCTGCCGTGAGGTGAGCGGCATGAGGTAGCCGTCGATCACGAGGTGGGTGACCTGCGTCCTCGTCTCGAACGGGTCGCCGTCGGCGACGAAAAGCGTGGCGGCCTTGCCGGGTTCGATCGAGCCGAGCCGGTCGTCGACGCCGAAGATGCGGGCGGGGACGATCGTGATGGCTTCGAGCGCGGCCTCGCGGCCCATCCCGTACGCCGCCGCGTAGGCGGCGTGGTACGGGAGGTTGCGGACGTTCTCGACCTCCTGCGTGCGGAGCGCGACCTGCACGCCCGCGTCGCGCATCAGCCCGGGGTTGGCGTAGGCCCGGTCGTAGCGGTCGGCGCTGCGCGTGGGGAGGGAGAGCACGGGGCCGGTGACGACGGGGATGCCCGCGTCGGCGAGCTCGTCGGCGACGCGCCAACCCTCGGCGACGCCGGTGAAGATGGCCCGCACGCCCTTCTCCTGCACCCACTCGATCGCGCGCGTGATGTCGGACGCTTTGTCGACCTCGACGAGGAGCGGGACCTCGCCGCGGACGACGGGCGCGAGCGCCTCCATCTCGGGGACGTACTCCGGCGTCGGCTTCGGCTCGGGCGCGGACGCATAGGCCGCCGCGATGCGCTCGGCGAGGACGGCCTGCTCCCACGTGTCGTCGAGGGTTTCCATCGCCTCATCACGCTGCTCGTCGATCTCTTTCTGCTCGCGGCGGTCCCACCACCCGCGGCGCGCGCCCGTCGGGAAGTTGAGCCGGACGCCCCGGAAGCCCGCGTCGAGTTGCTCCGGCGTGTAGCCCTGCAGGTCGATGAGGGCGGCGGTGCCGGGGAAGAGCCCGCCCGACGGCACGGTGAGCACGGTCGTCACGCCGCTCACGCGCGTGATCGGGATGAGCGTGGACGACGGGTTGACGGCCGTCAGCGCCTGCATGTGCGGCGTGACGTCGCCGATCTCGGACTGGTCCCGCGTCTCGGGCAGGGAGCCGATCTCGATGAGGCCGAGCTGGGTCCCGCCGTCGATCATGCCGGGGTAGAGCGTGCCCCCGGCGCAGTCGATGGTCTCGGCATCGGCGGGCTGCGCGACGCTCGCGCCGACGGCTTCGATGAGCCCGTCGCGGACGACGAGCGCGCCGCGCTCGATCGTGCCGTTCGTGACGGTCTCGATGCGGCAGTTGGCGAAGTAGAACGTGCCCGGCCGCCCTTCGTCGGGGTCGGGGCCGGACGCGGCGGGCGGGGCGAGCGCGAGCAGGAGCGCGAGGAGGAGCGCGAGGAGCAGCGTCATCGGAGCGATTCGGTTTGGGCGTTCCACCACGCGTCGCCGACGCCTTGCAGGCAGGTGTCGGCGTGCTCGGCGTGGACGGTGGCGTCGTCGATCTCTTCTTCGGGATCGACGACGAGGCGCACGTCGTCGGGGTCGGCGGCGCGGTCGAAGCGGACGACGCCGTCGACGACGGTCATCTGCGGCACGGCGTAGACCGAGAGCGGGTGGGCGTCGAAGAGCGCGAGGTCCGCGTCTTTTCCGACCTCGATGGAGCCGACGCGGTCGTCGATGCCGAGCTGCCACGCGGGGTTGAGGGTGATGAGCGCGAGGGCCTCGTCGTCGCTCAGCCCGCCGTACTTCTGCGCCTTCGCGGCCTCGTGGAAGAGGTGGCGGATGAGCTCGGCGCTGTCGGAGTTGATGCTCGTGCGGACGCCGTTGCGGGTGAGGATCGCCGCGTTGTACGCCGTCGAGTAGTACACTTCGAATTTGTAGGCGTACCAGTCGGAGAAGATCGACGCGCCAGCCCCCTCGGAGCCGAAGGCGGCGAGCTCGGGCGCGACTTTAAATCCTTCGTTGACGTGCTGGAACGTGAGCCGATCGACGCCAAAGTCCTCGAACACGCGCATCAGCATGAGGATCTCGTCGGCGCGGTACGAGTGGGTGTGGACGAGGACCTCGCCGTCGAGGATGTCGGCGAGCGTTTCGAGCCGGAGGCTGTAGGGCGGCGGCGACATGCGGGCGCCTTCTGCGCGTGCGGCCTCGTATTCCTGCTGCCGCTCGCGGTAGCGCCGGGCCTCGGTGAACGCGTCGCGGACGACCATCTCGACGCCCATCCGCGAGGCGGGACGGATGCCGCGGCCGCGGCCGTGCACGCGCGTCGGGTTCTCGCCGAGGGCGAACTTGATCGTGCGCGGCGCGCCCTCGAACCGGTACGCCTCGGGGTCGGTCAGCCCCCAGCGGAGCTTGATCGTCTCGTTCTGCCCGCCGATCACGTTCGCCGAGCCGTGCATGACGTGGGCCGAGGTGACGCCGCCCGCGAGCGCGCGGTAGAGCCGGACGTCGAGCGGGTTGAGCACGTCGCCGACCCAGACCTCGGCCGTGACGGGGTTCGTGGCTTCGTTGACCGCCGAGATGCCGATGTGCGAGTGCGCGTCGATGATGCCGGGCATGAGGAACTGCCCCTCCGCGTCGATCGTGCGGACGCCGGCCGGGGCGACGAGGTCGGGTCCGATCTCGGCGATCTTGCCGTCGCGCACGAGCACGTCCGTCGCGTCGAGCGTGCCGTCGGTGACGGTGAGCACGGTCGCGCCGCGGATCAGCAGGTCGCCGGTCTCGGGCTGGGCGAGCGCGGCCGGGGCGAGGAAGAACAGGAGGAAGAGGAAACGCATGGGGCAGCGGAGTCGCAGGGAGAAACGTAGGGGCGCAGCGTGCTGCGCCCGCGCCGGGCGTGTCGGGGCGGTCATCAATCCGGGCGGCGGGTGGCGCTGAGGGTGAGCGGGGGCGCGCTCGGGCCGGTGACGTCGGCCTCGTACGTGTCGCCCGTGATGAGGCCGGACACATCGAGCGGGCCGAGGGGCGTCTCGCTGAGGCTGAAGGACAGGCGGTTGCCTTCGAGCGTGAGGTCTTCGAGAGGCAGCGTCGTCCCGCCCACGTCGATCGTCCCGCTCAGGTCGCCGTCGTCGGTGATCGTCATCGTGCCGGTCTGCGTGTCGCCCTGCACGGTGACGCTGTACTCCCACGTCCCGGCGACGACGACCTCGGCATCCGGGTCGAAGTCTTTCTCTTCGTCGACCTCGAACCGGTGGCCGTCGACGACCACGAGCCGCACCTTCGTGTCGTCCTCGAAATACGGCCCATCGGTGACGACGAGGTTCGCCATCATCCCGGGCTCGACGGTGCCGAGGCTGCGGTCGACGCCGAGGAGGGCGGCGGGCGTCGTGGTGAGCGCGGCGAGCGCGTCGTCGGCGCTCAGCCCGGCGCCGACGATGCGGAGTAGGTTCGCGCGGACGTCCCCGGCATCGGCGTCGAGCGTGGTGAAGGCGAAGGGGATGCCGGCCTCGTGCAAGGTCAGCGCGTTCCGCTCGTACAAGGCGACTGCCTCGTCGCGCCGCGCTTTGAGCGCGTCGACTTCGTCGTCCACGTCGGCGTAGGTGCGCGTGCGGCGGTCCGTGATGAAGACCGGCTCGGGCGGGGCCGCGGCCGAGTCCGCCGCCGTCGAGTCGTCCGGGGCGTCGGGCAGGTCGAGCGAGGCGAGGACGGGGACGCCGGAGGCGCCGAGCTTATCGGTCAGGTGGGAGCTTTCGCGGACGCCGCCGAGCACGAGCTCGAGCCCGAGTTCGTCGGCCACTTTGAGCGCGCGGTGCGCTTCGAGCACGTCGTCGACGTAGAAGAAAACGGGCTGCTCGCCGCGAATCGAGGGCGCGAGCGCTTCGAGCGCCGGGTCGGCGACGGGGCGCTGGAGTCCGGTGGGATTCTCGGCATACAACCGGTTGGCCTCTTGCAGCCGGGCGGCGTCGCGGACGACCTGCCGGAGCACGGCCATCACCCCCATCGGCGTGGCGGGGTACGCGCCCGACGCACCGTCGAACTGCGCGAGGAGCGACGCATTGCTCCGAAGCACGAGGGCGTGGGGCGATGCGCCGGACAGCAGCACGACGGCTCCCTGACCGGCCAGCATCCCATCGCGCGGCACCGAATGGGCCACCGTGAAGCCCGCGTTGCGAAGCGTCTCGACCGATCCGGCGTCCGGCTTCAGCAGGGTCCGTGCGTCGCGGTCGGGCTGAATCCCGGCGCGGTCGCGGGGCGGGTTGCCCGGATCGCGGACCTCGTCGTCGTCATCGTCGTCGGGCGGTTCGGACATAGCGGCGTGGCTGAGCGCGTCGATGAACCCGGCGTAGACGGTGAGCGAGTCGCCCTCGATAATCTCGGCGTCGAACGGAACGTCGACGTCCGGGCCGACGGCTTCGATCAACCCGTCGCGGACGACGACCGTCCCGCGCTCGATGACGGTGCCGGGCGCGGTGACGACGCGGGCGTCGGTGATGGCGAACGTCCGGGTGACGGGGCGCACGCCGGGGTCTTGCGGCGAAGCGTTCTGCGCCCGCGCCGGAAACGCGCAGACGAGCAACAGTAAGGCGGCGGAAAGAGCGCGGAGCATGAGGGCGGCTGGGTCGATGAGCGGCGGAAGATAAAGTCTCAAGCGTCGTCCAGCACGCCGAGCTCGCGGCCGAGGCTGCGAGCCGCGGGGGTGATGAGGTGGCCCGGCCCTGCGATGATTCGCTGCCCTCGGAGCCGGGCCTGCCGCACGTCGTTTTCCGTGATGAGCCGGCCCGTCGCGCGAACGTTCTGCTCCGTCGATTCGGGGGTCGGTTTGGGCAGGTCGAGGGCGAGTTGCGGTCGCCAGCGGACGGTGTCGCCTTCGCCGAGCCGGGCGGCGAGCAGGTCGGCGCGGTCGAGCGCGACGTAGCCCTCGCCTTCCTCGACGACGACGTCGCCGAACGCTACGGCCCCGGCCTGCACCGTGACGACCTGACCGAGCGCCAAGCCCCACGCCCGCACGAGCGCCGCCGGAAGCCGAAGCGCCCGCGCGACGGCCGACGGCGCAGGCGCAGCCAGCGACCCCGCAGGTCCGACGAGGCGGAGCGGCGGCCCGTCGCCGAGTACGTCCCGTTCGAGCGCGCCGAGCGTAAGCGACAGCTCCGACCCGGACACGGCGGGCACCCGAACCTCGCGCCGACCGCTTCGGACCACGCGCACGGACTCGGAGCCTCGGAGCGCGTAGCCGGAGCCGAAGAGCGTTCGGGTGGCTTCGGCCGAAAGCACGGCCCGCGGTAAAGCTCGGCGGACGGGGATCGCGTCGGGCTTGATCACAGCGCGCCCGCCGAGCCGGGGAGGAAGCGGGCTTCCACGTCCGCGATTTTCTGCACGCGCTCGGCGTGGCGCCCGCCCTCGAAGCCCGTTTCGAGAAACGTCGAGACGATGCGTTTGCAGACCTCGATGCCGGTCGTGCGGCTGCCCAACGTCAGCACGTTCGCGTCGTTGTGGGCGCGGGCGTTGAACGCCGCGAACTCGCTCGCGCAGCACGCCGCGCGCACGCTCGGCACCTTCGTCGCCACGATGGCCGAGCCGACGCCGACGCCGTCGATCATCAAGCCGAACTGCACCTCGCCGAGCGCGACGAGCCGGGCGACGGCGTACGCGAAGTCGGGGTAGTCGCAGCGCGCGTCGGAGTCGGTGCCGACATCCGTGAGGGTCCAGCCGAGGCTGCGGGCGTGCTCGGCGAGCGCTGCCTTAATCGCGAAGCCCGCGTGGTCGCAGCCGAGCGCGAGCGTGCGCGGCGGGGCGTCGCGCTCGGCGGGCGTCGCCGTGCCGCCGGTCGTCGGCTCCGTGACGGTGCGCTCGGTGAGGGTGAGGCCGTGGTCGCGCGCGTAGTCGCGGGCGAGAGCCGTGACGAGCGTGTTCGGCGCGATGACGAGGGTGCGGTGCCCCTCGGCTTCGGCGCGGCGGAGGTCGCGTTCGGTGATGAGCGGGCGTTTCGGCATGGGGCAAAGCTACGCAACAGATCGCATCCTGCGGAGCCCGGCGCCGTCATCGTCGGACGGACACCGGGCGGCGAGACGTGAGGGCACAGTTATCTGCGCTGTAGCCAGCCGGCGGGGTCTACGGCCTCGCCGCCGGAGAAGAGGGCGAAGAACAGCCCCGGCCCGAGCGGATCGTTGGCGGTCCCGGCGCGGCCGAGCCCCTGCCCGGCGCGGACCTCGGTCCCGGGCTGCACGTCGACCGACGAGAGGTTGCCGTAGATCGTGACGTAGTCGCCGTGCGAGACCATCACGGAGGTGCCGTAGGCGGGCATCGCCATCACGCGGATCACGGTGCCGTCGAACACGGCGCGGACCGGCGCCGTCGGCGGCGTCGAGAGCTCGATGCCGATGCTCCGCGTCTTGGTGCCGTAGACGGGGTGCGTCCGCGTCCCGAACGTGCCGGTCACCACGCCGGACGTCGGCCACGGCAGCCGGCCCTTGTTCTGCCGGAACGAGCCGGTCAGCTCGACGAACTCGGACTCGGCGGCACGCGCGGCGGCGGCGTTGTTGGAGCGGCGGGCGGCCTCGGCTTCGCGGCGACGGGCGGCGGCCTCGGCGGCGATCATCTCCTGAATCCGCGACTCCAGCCGGTTGATGTCCTGCTGTCGCTGCTGGAGCTCGGCCTGGATGCCCGTGCGCCTCTGCCGGAGCGTGCTCACGAGGCTCGCGCGCTCGGCCTTCCGCCGGGCGAGAGCTTGCTGCTCGAACCGGCTCTCGGCGAGCAACACCTCGACCTCCGCCGCCGACGAGTCGAGCGCCGCCTGCCGCGCGGTGAGGGCCTCCTGCGTCGAGCCGATCTCGGCGAGCTTCTGCCGGCGCTGCTGGGAGAAGCGCTGGAGGTAGCGGGTGCGGACGATCATCTGGTTGATCGACCCCGCCGAGAGGATCAGCGCGAGGTCGCCGATCCGGCCGCGCATGTACGCGTTGCGGGCGCGCTCGGCGTACTCCGCACGCAACGCGGCGAGGTCGGATTCAAGCTTCGCCATCGACTGCCGCAGCGCGACGGCCTCCCGGTCGAGCGCGTTCCGCCGGTCCCGGTACGACTCGATCAGCTCTTCGCGGACGGCGATCTCGCGGTCGAGCTCGCTGAGGGCGGCCGCGGCGTCGGTCTCCTCCCGCCGCGTGCGGGTGAGCTGCCGCTCGAACTCCTCGATCTGCGACTTCAGCTCGTTCAGCCGCTGCTCCGCCGCCGCCCGCTCGGCGTCCTGCGCCTGCGCGGGGGACGCCGAGACGACGAGCAGCACGAGGAGGGTGATCGGAGAAAAGAGGCGCAGCGACGGCACGGGGCTAGCAGGTGGCGGTTGGGCACGGAAGGCGCTCGACCTCGGCATCGCCGGGCGAGAACGGGAACGAGAGATCGACGGGGTTCAGCGAGAGCCGGCGGTGCTCGATCGTCAGCCCGGTCTCGGCCTGCGGGTTGCGGATCTCGACGCGGCGCGGCAGGATACGCCCGTCGATCCGGTCGAACGCGGAGAACGTACGCTGGTCGATGAGGACGCCGTCGACGTAGCCTTCGTACCGGACGGTGCGCCACGTCGAGGGGTCCACGACGAAGACATGCCGGCCTGCGGCGTCCGCCAGGGTGTAGTAGCGCTCGCCGTCGGACAGGCCATCGACGCGCACGGTCCAGCCGGCTCCGCTTCCGTCGGGCCGAAGCGAGCCGAGGAGGGTCGCGAACAACTCGTGCGTGTCGACGGGCGTCGGGAGGAAAGCCGCCGCCGCCGCCGTGGCGCCGACGTAGAGGCGGTCGTTGAGCTTGTCGTGCACGGCGAAGCTGTCGGGCGTCGCGCGGGCGCGGGCGACCTCGATGCCGAAGGGGCCGCGCGCCGTCGCCCAGAGCGTGTCGGCCGCGCGCTGGCGGATCGTCGCGGAGAGGTCGGCGTTGCGGTCGGGCGTGCGGACGGCCACCTTCGCCTGGCTCGAAAACGCCACGAGCGAGTCGGCCCCCGCCTGGGCGGACATCAGCGTCACGAT
The DNA here is from genome assembly GCA_964438105.1 of uncultured Rhodothermales bacterium. Classification (GTDB taxonomy): domain Bacteria; phylum Bacteroidota; class Rhodothermia; order Rhodothermales; family JANQRZ01; genus JBBSMX01. The sequence continues at coordinate 18,506 of CAYTJT010000012.1, forward strand.
CTGCGCGGCCGAGTGGTTCGGAAACTCCGCCGGGGTCGCGAGGTCGGGCGCGTCGCGGACGAGGGGGCCGGACGAGCAACCGGCGACGACGAGGAGACCGACGAGACCGAGAGCGAAAGGGCGCACAAGCAGAGGGGGTGGTGGGCAGGGGAGAGGGCTACGCCGGATTCTAACGTGCGATACGACCCCGTCCGTATGCCCTGCTCACGGGGCGTCGACCAGCTTGGTCCGGACGCGCTCGTTGCCGGGGTCGAGGTCGAGCGCGGTCTGCCAGTGACGACGCGCCGCCTCGGCGTGACCGTGAGCGGCTTCGACGTCGCCGAGGTGTTCGTGGAACACCGCGTCGTCGGGGGCGAGGTCGACGGCGCGGTGCGCCATGTCGAGGGCGTCTTCGAGGCGGAGGCCCCGTTCGGCGAGGAGCGCCGCGTAGTGGCTGAGCGCGAAGGCGTTGTTGGGGTCGAGGTCGAGCGCGCCGGTGTACGCGGCCTCGGCGCGGGCCCCGTCGCCGAGGCGGGCGTAGAGCCTTCCCGTGTTGGCGAGGAGCGCGCTCCGCTCGGTGTCGGGCGCCTCGTCGGTCAGCAGGTCGAGCGCCTCTTCGAAGTGGCGCAGCGCCTCGCGGTCGTTGCCGGCCTCGGCGTGGGCGAGGGCCGCGATCCGGATCAGCGCGTACTGGCCGGGGAACAGCAGCGTCGCCTCCTCCGCCGCGTCGACGGCCGCGCCGGTGTCGCCCGCCTGGAGCCGGGCGGCGACGAGCTGGGCCCACGCGGCGATGTTCGTCGGGTCGCCTTCGAGCGCGGGGGCGAGGGCCTCGGCGGCGGCCTCCCAGTCGCCGGCGCGGTAGCGGAGGTCGCCGAGCATGAGCAGGGTGGAGGCGTCGGCGGCCCCGCTGTCGAGCGCGGACTCCAGCAGTTGCCGGGCCGTGGCGGCGGCCTCGGGGTCGTCGTCGGCCCGGAGGTAGAGGTCGGCGGCGCGGGTGAGCAGGGCGTCGGGGGTCGCGGGCGCGCCGTCGAGCGAGCCGAGCAGGGCCTCGGCGCGGTCCTCGTCTCCGAGCGAGCGGTAGAGCGCGGCGAGGTCGCGGAGGGCGTCGGGGTGGTCGGGCTGCTCGGCGAGCAGGGCTTCGAGGGCCTCCACGGCGGCGTCGGTGCGACCCTCGCGCTCGTAGAGGTCGGCGAGCTCGCGCTGGAACGTGGCGTTCGTCGGGTCGAGGTCGACGAGGGCTTCGAGCGTGCGGATCATCCCGCCCGTGTCGCCGAGGCGCTGGAAGAGGCCGAGCATCCGCGTCCGCACGACCCCGCTCTCGCCGACCTCGTCGAGCAGCCGCTCATACGTCGTGAGGGCATCTTCGTAGCGGCCGATTTGTTGCTGGATGCGAGCCAGTGCGGTGAGGGCGCGGACGTCGTGCGGGGTCAGTTCGAGCAGGCGCTCGTAGGTCGTCACGGCCGCGTCGGCCTCGCCAGCGGTGATCTGGAGCCCCGCGAGGTGGCGGTACGTGCTCGCCTCGGCGGGGCTCGCCTCGACGGCGCGGGCGGCGAAGAACAGCGCCGACGAGACCTCGCCCTGCGCTTCGTGCGCTTCGGCGAGGGCGGCGAGGATGGCCCCCTCGCCGGGCTGCAGTTCGAGCGCGCGCTCGAAGAGGCCGATGGCGGCGTCGTGGTCGCCGACGTACGCCTTCGTCATGCCGTGGACGAAGATCTGCTCGGCCTTGATCGCCTGTGAGGACTCGGCGTCGGCTTTCTGCTGAGCTAGAGCCGGCACGGCGCAGCCCACGGCGGCGGCGAGGAGAGCGAGCGAGGCCCTGAGGAGAAAAGTCGATCGGTGCATAGCTGAGCCGGAGCGGTCGCCGGGGTCATACGCGCCAGGGCGCAAAAGTTCAGCGGCGCCGAGTAATTTACGCGCCGCTCGCCGCGCGAGCGCCCACCGACCTCTGCCGCCCACCGCCCGCTCTGATGCAACTCACCCGGTTCAAGGCCCCGGACACGACCCTCATCATCTTCTCGATCATCGTGCTCGCGGCCGTCCTGACGTGGCTGCTGCCGGCCGGGGCGTACGAGAAAGCCGAGATCATGGTGGAAGGCGCCGGGATGCGCGAGGTCGTCGTGCCGGGGTCGTACGCCACCGTGGAGCGCGCCTTCGACGGGGTGGGAGAGCGGCTGCTCCACACCGTCGCCATCGTGCTGCAAGCGCCGATCCTCGGCTTCATCGACCCCGACGCCGCGCCGATCATCGCGTTCGTCCTCCTCGTCGGCGGGGCGTTCGCCGTGCTGCAGCAGACGGGGGCCGTCGAGACGTCGCTGCGGCGGCTGGTCCGCGCGTCGCAGCAGTCGCGCGCCGTCGAGGTCCTCACGATCCCGATCTTCATGTTCCTCTTCTCGCTGGGCGGCGCCGTGTTCGGGATGGCGGAGGAGGTGATCCCGTTCATCCTCATCTTCGTCCCGCTCGCGCTCGCGCTCGGCTACGACTCGCTGACGGGCGTCGCGATCCCGTTCCTCGGCTCGGCGGCGGGGTTCGCGGGGGCGTTCCTCAACCCGTTCACGGTGGGGGTGGCGCAGGGGATCGCGGCGGTGCCGCTGTTCTCCGGGGTCGGCTTCCGCGTCGGGCTGTGGGTCGTGGTGACGGCCGTGACGACGGCGTTCGTGATGTGGCACGCCCGCCGCGTGCGGCGGGACCCGCGCCGCAGCCTCACGTTTGAGATCGACGAGCGGAAACGGCACGAGGGGTTGCACCTCGACGCGGAGGGGGCGAGCGACGTGCTGACGGGGCGGCAGCGGGCCGTGCTCGGCGTGTTCTTCGGGGGGCTCGCCGTGCTCGTCTTCGGCGTGCTCGTGTTCAAGTGGTACATCATCGAGATCGCCGCGCTCTTCATCGCGCTCGGGATCGTGATGGGGATCGTCGGCGGGCTCGGGGGGAACGGGACGGCGCAGGCGTTCATGGACGGGGCGAAGGACCTCGTCGCCACGGCCCTGATCATCGCGCTCGCGCGCGGCATCCTCATCGTGATGCAGGACGGGCAGATCATCGACACGATCCTCCACGCGCTCGCCTCGGGGCTGGAGGGGACGGGCTCGACGGTGGCCGCCTTCGCGATGTTCGGGTCGCAGACCGTGATCAACTTCTTCGTGCCGAGCGGGAGCGGGCAGGCCGCCCTCACGATGCCGCTGATGGCCCCGCTCTCGGACCTCGTCGACGTGTCGCGGCAGACGGCCGTGCTCGCCTTCCAGATGGGCGACGGCTTCACGAACATGATCATCCCGACGAGCGCCGTGCTGATGGGCGCGCTCACGCTCGGCGGCGTGCCGTGGCAGAAATGGGCGCGGTGGGTGCTCCCGCTCCAGCTCAGCCTGTTCGCGCTCGGGCTCGTCGCGCTCGCGATCGCCGTCGGGAGCGGGTGGGGCGCCGCGACGGGCGGGCTCTAAGTAGGTCTGCACGAGAACACCGTGATTGCCTTGACTGCACCGCCGGCGCTTCTGTGAGCGAGAGGATCACCGGAGTGGAGGGAATGGAGAGCAGGGAGGGCCCGTGAGCCCGGTGTCCTCCCTCCATCCCCTCCGCTCCCTCCATTCCGAACGGCCCTCTGCTTGCCTACTTAGCGGTCGGGTGATGCGCCGAGCCCCCAGTTTATCTGGAACGGGACTTGCTTTGGGACTTGCATTAGTACGGGGCGTAACGCAATCTTAGCTTCGTACCCCGCGTTCCAACCGCATCCTCCAACCTCTGCTGCCTCCGCCGGTCGCGCGGTCGGCCAGCATTCGCTACAGGTACCAACCTCACCTCGCCTTATGACTACCCTACTGAAACGGGGCGCCCTCGCCCTCATCGCGCTGCTGATCCTTTCCTCCGACGCGTTCGCCCAGACCCCCGTGGGGATGTGGCGCACGATCGACGACGAGACGGGCGAGGCGCGGTCCATCGTCGAGATCTACGAGGAGGACGGCGCGCTCCACGGCAAGATCGTCGAGATCCTCCCCGAGGGCCGCTCGCCCGTTTGCGAGATCTGCGAAGGGGAGTACGAGGGGAGGAACCTCATCGGGGCCGTCATCCTCGAAGGCATGGAGCGCGACGGCGACGAGTGGGACGACGGCAAGATCACCGACCCGAAAAACGGCAAGACGTACAACGCCAAGATGTCGCTGGCCGACCCCAACACGCTCGACGTGCGGGGCTTTATCAAGGTGCCGCTGATGGGCAGCGCGATCGGCCGCACGCAGACGTGGTACCGCGTCCAGTCGTAAGCCCGCCGCCCTGACGGTTCCGCCCTGACGGTTCCGCCCTGACGGTTCCGCCCTGACGGTTCCGCCCGACGGAACGGGGGCGGCTCGCGTGCCCTGTTGCGCGAGCCGCCTTTTTTGTATACTCCTGGCGGGTTGCCGTACGGTCACAGCCGAAAGCGCATCGTGTTACCGATCCGTTAGCTCCGCAACCGGGAGGCCTCGTGCTCGTTGCAGTCGCAGGTGCCCGCCTCCCCCCAACCCCCGACGCGTCTTCCCTACTCCAGCTTCCGCCATCCGCGAGCGCAGCCCGGCCCGGTCCGGGCGGAGGGTCACCGCATGAGTGGCCTCCGCGGACACGTCCTCGTCCTCAACCAGGACTACCGCGCCCTCAGCGTGTGCAGCGTCGAGCGGGCGGTCGTGCTGCTTTTCCTCCGCAAGGTCGAGCTCGTCCACGCGCGCACCGACCGGATGCTCCACTCGGCGCGGGCCCAGCACCCCTGGCCCAGCATCATCCGGCTGAAGGCCTACGTCCACGTCCCGTACAAGCGGATCATGCTCTCGCGGAAGAACGTCTTCCGCCGGGACGGCCACCGCTGCCAGTACTGCCGGAGCGCGGACCGCCTGACGATCGACCACGTGCTGCCGAAGTCGCGCGGGGGGAAGGACACGTGGGAGAACCTCGTCGCCGCGTGCGTGCCGTGCAACAACCGCAAGGGCAACCGGACGCCCGAGGAGGCCGAGATGCCGCTCCTGCGCAAGCCGTTCCGACCCAGCCACGTGATGTTCATCCGCGATTACATCGGCCGGCTGGACGATCAGTGGAAGCCCTATCTCTACCTGGCGTAGCGCCGGGCGGCGTAGCACTGGGCGGCGTAGCACCGGGCCGGCGGGCGCGTGAGAAATTGGCGAGGTCGCGCTGAGGCGCCGCCCGCGCGAAACGTAATGCGGAAGGGGGCGTTGCTGCATCGCTCTGTCGCTGGCACACTCACGCCTCACGTCGTACCCCGCCATGAACTTCCTCTCGAACCCGATCGTCGCGCGGCTGCTCTGGGCGCTCCCGCTGCTGCTCTTCCTCATCTCCGGCTACCTGTTCTGGGCGGGGTTCGAGCAGCGCGGAGCCGCGACGGACGGCGTGCCCGTCGAGGCCGAGATCCTGAGCATCGAGACGCGCGAGCGTTCGGAGATCACGCGGGGCGAGGTGCAGCTACGGTTCGTGCCGCCGGGCGCGACGGCCGCCGTGGAGCGGACGATCGAGATGCCGCTGACGATCCTGAAGAGCATCGAGGCGCGCGGCCTGCGGCAGATCACCGTGCTCGCGCGGCCGGGCCACGGCCAGATCGTGCTGGAGCCCTACAAGCGCGGCCAGTGGCTGCTCAGCCTCAGCTTCGCCGCGATGGCGCTGATCGGCGCGATCGGGCTGACGGTGATGGTGCGCTCGTGGAACCGGTTCCTCGCCGAGCACGGCGACCCGGCCGAGGTCGCCACGCGATGACCGGCGCCCCCTCGCGCGACGAAGCGCTCACCGCCCTCCGCCCGCTCGTCGACGCGCAGCCGGAGCAGGCCGCGACGCCCGAGGAGCGCTTCCTCCACGCCACGCTGCGCCCCGTGCTGAAGCTCCAGAACGAGGCGCTCCTTCGGCTCACCGCTGCGTCGGTGGCGGCGCGGATCCCCGGGTTTCCAGCGTTCGACCCGGCCGACCAGGAGCGCCGGCTGCGTCAGATGCTGGCCCAGGACCGCCGGCTCAAACACTTGCTCTACGGCGTCGTGCTCGGCGCGCTGACGGCGGAGGAACTCCGGTTCTTCCTCGATCACGAAGGCGAGATGCGGCGGCGCCTCGGGGCGCTCGTCGCCGAGCGCGTGGCGAGCCAGCTGGCACGCTTGCTCGAAGCGATCGCAGCGGCTCAGGGCTGAGCCGGCCTCAGGTATCCTGCGTCGCGGCGGCTGCCGAATCGGCCGTCGCAGCACCGGAGTCGGTCTCGGGCCCGCGCTCGGGGAGCGTGCCCTCGCTGCCCCGCAGCGTGAAGAGCGTGAGCTCGGGCCGGGCGCGCACGCGGAGCGGCACATTGCTGAAGCCGATGCCGCGGTTGACGTAGGCCCGGTTGCCGGGCGCGCCGATGGAGTCCGCGGCCCACCCGTCGGCGATCACCTCCCGGTCGCGCGCGATGTCGAGCCAGCTCGACGACGGGGTCAGCGGGATGCGGAGCTGCCCGCCGTGGGTGTGGGCCGCCAGCGCCAGCGGCGCCGACTGCGCCGGGAGGTCGCGGAACGCGACGGGGTTGTGCATGAGGATGATGCGGGCGCCGCCGGCCGGCACCGCGTCGATCGCCTCGATCGCGTGCGCCTCCTCCGCCCACACCGAGCCCACGCCGACGAGGTAGAGCGGGCCGCCGCCGTCGCGGGTGAGGGGGATCGCCTCGTTATCGATCACCTCGATGCCGGCCGCTTCGAGCTGCTCAGTGAGGTAGCGGGCGAACTCCGGCCGCTCCTCGCTGTCGCGCTTCATCAGCGAGTAGTCGTGGTTGCCGAGCACGGCGTAGGTCGGGATGCCGGCCTCGGCGAGGGGGCGGACGTAGCCGACGGCCTCGCGCACGATCGCCGAGTCCGGCGTGTAGACGAAGTCGCCCGCGATGAGCGCGAGGGCCGGGCGGGCCTCGACCGTGGCCTCGATAGCCTTCTCGAGCATCCCCGTGTTGTCCCACCACATCCCGACCTGGAAGTCCGCGAGGAGGGCGATCCGCTGGCCTTCCCACGCCGGGTCGAGGTTGGGGATTTCGGCTTCGTGTTCCTGCGTATCGAGGAGGAACCGGGGCTCGATGGCGACGCCCCAGACGATCACGAGGAGGAGGAGAGCGAGGAGGCCGAGGCCGAGCCACTTAAGAAAAGCCATTGGACGCGAGAGGTGTAAGGTGGGAGGGGATGGGGACCGGCAAAATAGTCAATCTCCCGAAAACCTATCGCTAGGGCTCGGCGCCGTCTGGTAGAGCTCGCCGCCGCCCGCGCGGAAGGCTTCGGCTTTCGCCTTCATCCCCTCCGGGATCGCCGCCTCGACGTCGACGCCGTGCGCCTCGGCGTAGTCGCGGACGTCCTGGGTGATCCCCGCAGGGCGAGACAGGCTTGCATCGAGCAGAACTTCGGCCCGCGCCGCCCGCATCTCGCGAGGAATAGCGCCGTTCTATTCCCCATCCGAGAGCAACGCCACATCACGTCGCGCCTCAGCCATGAGCAAGGCCGCGTCGTTCACCGCTGCATCGGCATCGACGGCCATAAGGTCGGGCCAATCGCCGGGATAGCGGGCGTCTACGGCGTACTCGGAGAGCGCGGAGAGATCGGCAGCGGTACGACTCACAGCGCGTCCTGCTGGGATCAGCGTGCGCAAGTGGTCGAGGTCGTGCGTGCGAGGGAACGCGACGCCCTCGGCTACGAGGACGGCTTTCATCGCCTTCTCTGCGGCCTGCTGCGCGAGCCAGCAGGCGTGACGCGGTACGAAGACGTGCTGTGCCAGGATAGCTTCGGCTTGCCGGAGGTCCTCCCCCGCGAACCGGAGCCACCGCTGCGCTTCTGCCAGCGAGTCGTTCACGACATAACCTCACGCTCATAGACCACGCGCCCTTCTCGCAGCGCCTCGTGCAGGAGCGTGCCGACGATCTCGCCGCGCCGCTCGATCTCCTCCGGTGTCGTCACGACCACGTCTTTCGGAACGGGGAGGTCCGCCAGCACGCGGCGTAGGGAGATAGCCGCCGCCCGTTTGTCCTCGACGTGCGGGAGCACGACGAGGAGGTCGAGGTCGCTGCCGGGCCGGGCCGCTGCTCGCGCGTGCGAGCCGAAGACGAGCACTCGGAGCGGGTCGCAGGCTTGCACGAGCTTACGGGTCGCCGCTTCGACGTGGGCGGGGCCGGGTATGTGCAAGGTGGATTGGGCAGGCATGGGACTATGACGAATCATGTTACTGACGACCGTAATGCTAAACTACACCTCTTGGTATAACTCGCCGCCGCCCTCACGGAATTCCACGGCCTTGGCGCGCATCCCCTCCGGGATCGCTGCCTCGACGTCCACGCCGTGCTCTTCGGCGTAGTCGCGCACGTCTTGGGTGATCTTCATTTCCATATTGGCTGGTCCGAAACCTTCGCCTTTAGGCGAACAGCTTTAGC
>CAYTJT010000013.1:0-25733 GCA_964438105.1 uncultured Rhodothermales bacterium
GGGCCACGACGAGTTGGGCGATGCGCTCGCCGCGCTCGACGGTGAACGTCTCGAGGCCGTGGTTGATGAGGATGACCTGCACCTCGCCCCGGTAGTCGGCGTCGACGGTGCCGGGGCTGTTGAGGACGGTGACGCCGTGGCGCGCGGCGAGGCCGCTGCGAGGGCGCACCTGCCCTTCGGTACCCGTCGGGAGCGCGAGCTTCAGCCCAGTGGGGACGAGCGCGTGCGTGCCGGGCGCGAGCGCGACGGGCTCCTCGACGGCGGCGCGCAGGTCGAGCCCGGCGGAGCCTTCGGTGGCCTGGGCGGGGAGGTCGAGCCCCTCGCCGTGGGGGAGGATCTGGACGGGGATGCGGATCGGATCGGACATGGAGATGAAATAGGTAGGGGCGACCGGTCGGTCGCCCCCACGTGATGCGTGAATGGCGTAGGGGCACCATGCATGGCGCCCCTACTCGACGTCGCCCATGAGCCTCTTGACGAACGGGCTGGCGAGGAGCGCGATCACGCCGCCACCGCCGACGAGGAGCGCGACGGTCCAGAACAGGTCGCTCGCGGGCAGGTCCTCGATCATCCCGGCCATGAGCCCGGCGAAGAGGTTGCCGAGCGCCGCCGCCACGAACCAGATGCCCATCATCTGCGAGACGCGGCTCTTCGGCGCGAGCTTCGTCATCGACGAGAGGCCGACCGGGCTGAGGCAGAGCTCGCCGCAGGTGTGGAGGAAGTACGTCACGATCAGCCACGTCGGCGCGACGGGGTTCTCGATCGTCGCGTTCGCGGCGCCCCACGAGAGCACGAAGAAGCCGGCAGCGAGGCCGAGCAGGCCGAGGCCGAATTTGACCGGGATGCTCGGGTTCTGGTTGCGTTTCGCCAGCCACACCCACGTCGCCCCGAAGATCGGCGCGAAGATGACGATGAACAGCGGGTTGATAAGCTGGAGCGTCGAAGCCGGGATCTCGGTCCCGAAGATCGTGCGGTCGGTGAGGTCGCGGGCGAAGAGGTTCAGCGACGAGCCCGCCTGCTCGAACCCGCTCCAGAAGAGCGCGGCGAGGATGAACAGCCAGAAGATCACCCCGAGCCGCCGCTTCTCCATCGCCGTGTGGCCGCCGGCGAAGATGATGTAGGCGAAGTACGCCATCGTGATGACCACGACGACCACGCCGAGGCTGCCGGCGAGCTGCTCGAGCGTGATGCCGAGGGTGCCCGTCGTCATGAGGAACCCGACGAGCACGACGACGGCGGCGAACGCGGCAGCGATCAGGTAGAACCGCTTCTCGCGCGTCCGAACGACCTCCTGCGGCTCACCGGTCTGGAGTTGGCCGGCGTCGAGGAGGTGCCGCTCGCCGACCTTGTACTGGATGAGGCCGAGGAGCATGCCGAAGCCCGCGAGCGAGAAGCCCCAGTGCCAGTTGTAGCCCTCGCCCACGATCCCGCAGAGGAGCGGGCCGAGGATGGCGCCGATGTTGATCCCCATGTAGAAGATCGAGAAGCCGGCGTCGCGGCGGGCGCCGCCTTCGGGGTAGAGGTCGCCGACGATCGCGGAGACGTTCGGCTTGAGCAGCCCCGTCCCGATCACGACGAAGATCAGCCCGAGAAAGAAGGTCGGCTGGTCCGGCAGCCCGACGAGCGGCCCGGCCATCGTGAAGTGCCCGAGCGCGATGATGCAGCCGCCGACGAAGACGGCCTTCTTCCCGCCCCAGAGGCTGTCGGCGACCCAGCCGCCCGGCAGCGAGAGGACGTAGACGAAGAAGGTGTAGAGCCCGTAGATCGCCGTCGCCTGCCCGTCGGCGAAGCCGAAGCCGGGGTTCTCGGCAGCGAGCGGCGCCGTCATGAACAGGACGAGGAGCGCGCGCATCCCGTAGTACGAGAACCGCTCCCACATCTCGGTGAAGAAGAGGGTGGAGAGCCCGCGCGGGTGCCCGAACCACTCCTCGCCTCCGGCCAGCGCGGTCGCCGCGCCGCGCTCGGCGCTGACGACGCTCCCGCCGGCTCGGGGGTCTTGGATTTCATCGCCTGGGGTCTTTGCCATGATGGATGCTGGGTGGGGATGGTCAGGACGCCGGAGACGCGCCGGCACAAGCGTGCAGAAGATAGCAAGATTGGGTCGGAATAACAGGGCGATCCACCGGCCCGTGCCCGCGGCGCTGTTGCCCGGCCTCCCCTGCAACCGCCGTAGGGGCGCGATGCATCACGCCCGGTCCGGGATGACGTTATTCCTCGGGCGCGGCACGCCGCGCCCCTACGATTTTTCCGACCCCCCGTCTGCGCCGTCGAGGAAGCGCTGGGCGAGGGCGTGCGGCGCGAGGTCCTCCGCGCCGAACGCCGCGACCGCCCGGTCGAGCGCATCCGTGCGCTCTGCCGTCCAGAACCGCCGCTGCCAGTCGGCCCGCACGAGCCGGCGGACGCGCCGCCGCAGCCGCTCCGCCCGCTTCGTCCGCCACCGCTCCGCCCCCAGCCAATCGCGGTGGCTGTGCATCGCGGCGACGAGTCCGTCGAGTCCGTCGGCTTCGGTGGCGATCGTTTTGACGACGGCGGGCATCCACGTCGTCTCGTCGTGGGCGCGCAGTCGCAGCGTGGAGCGGAGCGCGCCGACGAGCGCGTTCGCGTCGGGGTTGTCGGCCTTGTTGACGCAGAACACGTCGGCGATCTCCATCAGCCCGGCCTTCATCGCCTGGATCGCGTCGCCGCTCTCGGGCACGAGCACGACGGCGACGGTGTCGGCCGCCTCGGCCACGTCGAGCTCGCCCTGCCCCACCCCAACTGTCTCGATGAGCACGACGTCGAAGCCCGCCGCGTCGAGCACGTCGCAGGCGGCTTCGGTGGCTTCGCTCAGCCCGCCGCCTGCGCCGCGCGCCGCGAGGCTGCGGAAGAACACCCCGTCGTCGGCCGTCTCGCGGAGCCGCACGCGATCGCCGAGAAGCGCCCCACCCGTAAATGGGCTCGACGGATCGACGGCGACGACGGCGACGGTCTGCCCGGCGTCTCGGAAATAGCGGATGAGCCGGTCGGTGAGGGTGGACTTCCCCGCGCCCGGCGGCCCGGTGATGCCGACGCGCCACGCCCCTCCGGTGTGCGGGTAGAGCGCGTCGACGAGCGCGTCGGCCCCGCGCAGCCCGTTCTCGACGCGCGTGATGGCGCGGGCGACGGCGCGGCGCTGCCCGCCGCGGACGGCGTCGGCGTGTTCGGTGGGATCGGTGAGATTCATCCCCGGAAGATGCCACCGGGAGTGGGAATAAGGAAAGGAGAGTGTGGAGGGAGGAGAGAGAAAGGAAGGGATGGAGGGAAAGAAGAGAGAGGAGGACAGGGGGACGTCCCTCCACCCCTTCCTCTCCCTCCACACCCTATCCCCCTTTCCTCCATTCTTCCACTCTCGCTCCCGTCGTTCCCGATAGTTTTAGGGTCCTCATCATCACCGCACTGCCATGCCCTCTCCCCACGGTCCCCGCACCCACACGAACGGCGCCCTCCGCGCCGAGCACGTCGGACAGACGGTCACGCTCAAAGGCTGGGTCGACACCCGGCGCGACCTCGGCGGGCTCCTCTTCCTCGACCTCCGCGACCGCTACGGGCTGACGCAGGTGGTGTTCTCGCCCCAGGTGAATCAGGCGGCGTACGAGGAAGCCTCGGCGCTCCGCAGCGAGGCCGTGATCTCGGTGCGCGGCGAGGTCCGCGAGCGCGACGCCGACCAGGTCAACCCGAAGCTCCCGACCGGGCACGTCGAGGTGTGGGTGGACGACCTCGAGGTGCTGAACGTGGCCGAGGCGCTGCCGTTCGTCGTCACGGCGCACGAGGAGAAGCAGCAGAACACGAACGAGGAGCTCCGCCTGCGCTACCGCTACCTCGACCTCCGGCGGCCCGCGCTCCAGCGGAACCTCCTCCTCCGAAGCAAGCTCTACCAGAGCGTCCGCCGCTACTTCGACCGGCACGACTTCGTCGAGGTCGAGACGCCGGTGCTGATGAAGTCGACGCCGGAGGGCGCGCGCGACTACCTCGTGCCGAGCCGCGTCCACCCCGGGCAGTTCTACGCGCTCCCGCAGTCGCCCCAGACCTACAAGCAGATCCTGATGGTGGCGGGCCTCGACCGCTACTTCCAGATCGTGAAGTGCTTCCGCGACGAGGACCTCCGCGCCGACCGCCAGCCGGAGTTCACGCAGATCGACGTCGAGATGACGTTCGCGACGGAGGAGGGCGTGTACGAGATGATGGAGGGGATGATGGCCGCCGTCTGGAAAGACCTGAAGGGGACCGACCTCGAGACGCCGTTTCCCCGGATGCCCTACGCCGAGGCGATCCGCCGCTACGGCTCCGACAAGCCCGACCTCCGCTTCGGCCTCGAACTCCACGACGTGTCCGAGGCGTTCGCCGACTGCCCGTTCCGCGTCTTCAGCAACGTCGTCGACGCGGGCGGCGCAATTGTCGCGATTCGCGTACCTGGCGAGGGCGACCGCGGCCGCGGCGCAATGGATCGGCTCGACAAAGACGTCGTCCGCAAGCAGATCGGCGCGGGCGGTTTGGTGTACTTCAAGCTGCCGTCCGATGGCGGCGAGACGTACTCCTCGGTCAAGGCGGAGGTGCTTCCGAGCGAGTTTGTGGATCGCACGGTCGAGGCCGTCGGCGCCGAGGCGGGCGACCTCGTGCTCGTGCTCGCCGGCACGCGACCCACCGTGTTCGAGCAGGCCGGCGCGCTCCGCCTCCACATGGCCGACGACCTCGGGCTCGTCCCCGACGGCGCCGACGGCGCCGACGGCCCGTGGCGTTTCCTCTGGGTGACGGACTTCCCGCTCCTCGAACACGACGAGGACGAGGGGCGCTACTACGCGATGCACCACCCGTTCACGAGCCCCAAGCCCGAGGACATGGACAAGCTGGAGAGCGAGCCCGGCGCCGTCCGGGCGCGGGCGTACGACCTCGTGCTCAACGGCTCCGAGCTCGGCGGCGGCTCGATCCGGATCCACCGCCGCGAGATCCAGCAGCAGATGTTCCGCGCCCTCGGCATCGACGCCGACGAGGCGCAGGAGCGCTTCGGCTTCCTCCTCGACGCGTTCCGCTACGGCGCGCCGCCGCACGGCGGGATCGCCTTCGGCCTCGACCGCATGGTGATGCACCTCACCGGCGCGACCTCGCTGCGCGACGTGATCGCGTTCCCGAAGACGCAGAGCGCGACCGAGCTGATGAGCCACACGCCCGACGTCGTGGACGACCACCAGCTCCGCGATCTCCACATCCGCACCGTCGTCCCCGGCGACGAGGGCGGCGACGCGTAGCCCGCTGAGGTCCGGCTCAACACAGACGCGGCCGCCCCGGTATTCGGGTGCGGCCGCGGCTGCTTGCAAATAATACGGATCCTGTTTATCGATGTCGGTAGGATTCCAGCTCGACCGACATCGCGAGGGCGAGCAGGACGATGCGTATGGCGAGACGCTGAAGGGGGCGGGAGGGGCGCGTTACTCGACGCGAGCGAGGTGGACGGTCTGCGCTCCGTTCGCCGTATCGAGCCGCAAGAAGTACGCGCCGGGCGGCAGCGAGCGGCCATCTACGTCGAGCACGTACGTGCCCTGGGCGAAGGCGCCCGTCGCGAGAACCTCCACCTCGCGGCCCAGCACGTCGTAGAGCACGGCGCGCACCGGCCCCGCCGTAGCGAGGTCGAATCGCACCGCGGCGCGTTCGCGGAAGGGGTTGGGGTAGGCTTCGGCGAGCACGGCCGACGCGGGCGCGGCGGGCTCCCCGGCGGTGGTGCCGCTCGCCATCTGCAGCACGGTGAGCGTGCCGTCGAAGTCGCTGGCGTAGACGTAGCCGCTCGGGGAATAGGGGTACGCGCCCCACGTCCCGGCGAAGCCGCCGGCGTCGCTCCCGGGCGTCGTGTCGTAGCGGGCCACCTCGACGGGGCTCGTCGGGTCCGCGATGTCGACGACGGTCACCCCCGCGCGGTAGTGCGAGAGCACGACGCGGTCGCCCATGACGTGGGCGTTGTGCGCCAGCCCGTTCGCGCCGAGGTACTCGCCGACGAGGTCGATGTCGTCGAGGTCGCTCACGTCCCACACCTTCACGGTCCTGCCCTGGGTCTCCTCCGTCGTCACGACGTAGCGGCCGTCGTCGCTCGGCCAGATGTTGTGGACGTAGCCGTTGCTCGGGACGAGCTGCCGCGCGAGCAGGATGGGGTCCTGCTTGTCAGAGACGTCCCAGATCGAAAACGTGGACGGCCCGTTCCCCTCGGCGACGTAGAGGGTGTCGCCGCGCGCGTGCACGTCGTGCCCCTCCGGCAGCGGCACGAAGCCCACCTCCTGCGGGTCGGCCGGATCGGCGAGGTCGAGGATGCGGACGCCGTCGTAGCGCTGCGCGAGGACGTACGCGTAGCCCGTCGCGGCATCGACGTCCATGTTGTGTGAGCGCACGTCGCTCGGCGTCGTCACGACGTTGACGAGCTCGGCGCTCCCAGGCAGCCCGCTGAGGTCGATGACCTGCAGCCCCTCATTCGTTCCCCGCATCTCGGCGACGACGTAGAGATGATCGTCGTAGACGACCATGTCGCGGTGGTAGTAGAAGTCGTTCTCCTGCGGCCCGGGGATCGTGTGGAGCACCTCGAGGTCCGGCACCGACACGATCGCCGTCCCGTCGAGCACGCCGACGATGGCGTACTCCGAGCCGTCCGGCGCGGCGTACCCCCACACGTCGGAGGTCCCGTTGCCGCTCGCCGTCGCCGGGAACGACACGGTGCCGACGAGTTCGAGCGCGACGTCCTGCGCGACGCCGGGCGTCGCGGCAATCAGGGCTAGCAGCAGAACGAGTCGTTTCATGTCGATAGACGCGATGCGAGGAGGCGGGGGCGCGGCAAGGTAGCACGCCCGTTTTGGTTTTGCCTAAACTTCGCAGGCTGAAAGGTCGACGGAGGCCTGAATGCGCCGTATTATGGCTCTCCCTCGTCGGCGCACCCCGCCGGCTGATTGACACCGGTGGCCCTGGCCTCGTACCTTTCGGGCTGCGCTGACTCCGTAGCTCAGTTGGTAGAGCAGCTGGCTTTTAACCAGCGGGTCGTAGGTTCGAGCCCTACCGGAGTCACTCGAGAAAGCCCCCTGCCCGGGTGGTGGAATTGGTAGACACGCACGCTTGAGGGGCGTGTGCCTTAACCGGCGTGCTGGTTCGACTCCAGTCCCGGGCACAGAAGAGAGATTAGGCGATACCCGATGAGTCCGGGTATCGCCTTTCTCTTTGCCAAAAAAGCCGATATGAGACTCTTTGACTATTGACTGACTCCCGATGATACCGTAGCTTGCCTTTCACCCTACCTTTCACCCTGGCAACTACGGCATCGGCATGGCGACCGTCCGCCCCGTCCTCTGGACCCACAAGACGAGCCCGAAGGGCCACCACCCCATCCGCCTCCGCTTCGCCGACGCCGGGCGCTCGCTCTACCACTCGCTCGGCGTCTACGTCCACCGCCGACACTGGAACCCCAAGTCTGAGCGCGTACGGAAGACGCACGACCTCCACGAGGAGATCAACCAGCTCATCGAGGCGCGGCTGAACGCGGCCGAGGCCGAACGCCTCCGCCTCCTCACCCTCGGCGAGGTGCCGACGGCGGAGAACCTGAAGAGCGCCGTCGTCGGCAAGGGGCACTCCGACTGCTTCCTCGACTTCGCCGAGGAGTTCATCGCGGGCGTCGAGAAGCGCGGCAACATCCAGCGGGCGCGCCGGGAGCGCGCCGTGCTCGCCAAGCTGGAGGCGTTCGGCAAGCGCCCCCTCCCCTTCCGCCGCCTCACCCCCGCCTTCCTCGACCGCTGGACGGGGTGGATGATGACGGAGAAGAAGAACAAGGCCAGCACCGTCGCCGCTGCCATCACCGTCGTCCGGCTCCACTACAAGCGAGCCGTCCGGCACGGCGTCGTGCGGGCGACCGACTCCCCGTTCCCGAGCTACAAAGCCCCGAAGGTCCAGAAGACGGAGCGGACGAAGCTCTCGCTCCAGCAGGTGGCAGCCGTCGAGGCCCTCGACCTGGGCCGACGCGGGCCGAAGGGTCCGGCCCGGGCGAAGGTCCGCGACTGGTTCCTCTTCAGCCTCTACACGCAGGGGACGCGGTTCTCGGACGTGATGCGGCTCCGGCGGCGCAATGTCATCAGGACCGAAGAGGTGATCGACGGCGAGACGCGGGCGGTCTACCGGCTCCGCTACCGGATGGGGAAGACGGGCAAGCCGAACACCGTCCTCCTCGTCCCCCAGGCCCTCGCCATCATCGAGCCGTACCTCCAGCGCGAAGGCACCCCCGACGACTTCCTCTTCGACGGCCTCGACCGCTACGACACGACGACGGCTGAAGGGATGCACAAGGCGCTCTCCAGCCGGAACGCCTTCGCCAACAAGGAACTGCACAACATCGCCGAAAAGGCTGGGATCACCGAGAAGGTGAGTTTCCACTGTGCACGCCACACCTTCGCCGACCTCGCCCGCAAGAACGACTGGAGCCTCTACGACGTGTCCCGAGCGCTCAAGCACAGCGACCTCCGCCGCACCGACGGCTACCTCGCCACACTCGACACCGACGCGCTCGACGAGCGGATGCGCGGGCTGTTCTCAGAGCAGGAGGGCAAGCGATGAGCACGCGCAGATCGAAGGCGCTGGCCCACTCCGGCCTCGCCATCACGGAGCGGTACCTCGCCGGCTTCGACGCGCAACTGGTGGATGCTCGGATGGACGAACTTTTCGGGGGTGACGAATGAGCTTGCCAGAGGACTACCTGAATCGACTCTCGAAGCGGGTCCTATCCGAAACGCCGTCGCTGAACTACGCTCTCTATCCGCCTGAGTGGATTCAGCAGAAGGACATGGCGGAAGATGGGTGGGAGGCGTTCGACGCGGAGCGCCGAGAGATCATCGAAGCCCTCTGGGAGAAAGCGCGGGAAGACCTCCGAACCCATGGGTACGCCGCCGTGAAAGAGCGACTGGAGGACCTAAAGACCGATTGGGAGCAGCATGACGCGGCAGCTAAGGTCCACGAAGGGCACGCCGAATACTTCACCCTCGCCGGGATGAGGTGTAACGCGATGGCTGAGGAGTACGGGGAAGAGACGACTGTTTCGGAGACGGCGCTACGACTCCACGAAAAGCAGACCGGAGACTCGTGGCAGGATCTTCGAAACGAGGGGTGGACCATTGGCGGCGGCTCTATCGGCGATGCGCCCGTCAAGCTCGGAATGCATTTCCACCTCGATGACGACCGCATGGCTCCCTACGGGCTGGAGCACAAGCCCCCAGGTAGGGACGCTCACTTCCACTTCGATAAAGAGACGTGGCGAGTGGCGGCGGAACTCGTCGGCATCCGTCGCTCCCGCTCGTTGCGGAGGCTCGTTGACATCCTGAAGCTGCGCGACCTGATCACGTTCCAGTCGGAACTGACGCTCGCCGTTCTTCGGCGTGATCGGAAGGTCGGGTGGGTGTCTCCGTGGATACCGCCGAAGCCGCGCGAGCGGTGGGAGGAGGGACTGCCGGAGGGGCCGGATTGGGGCGCGAGAGTTGGAAGCTGGGACGTGCTGAGGGGGCCAATAATCCGATGGCGGATGGAATTGCTCAAAGATGATGAGAGCAGAACGCTCACAGAGATTGCCGGAATGATTGCCAAGCGGCTCGCGGAGGATGCGCAGATGGCCCTTGCCTGCCGGAAGAACGGTCTCTCACCCGATAGCTTTTCCGATAAGCGCCTCCGTGACGTTTGGAATCGGCACAAGCGAGATCTGGGAATGGACGACGAGGGCTAAACGGACGGCAACGGACGCAAACGGACGGGTACGCCGGGTGGATAGCGGCTGTGCTCATGGGGTTGATTGGGAGCAGTCACCAACCCCGATGCCCGATGGAAGCCGTCGCCCCCGTCATTGTCACCTCCCAGAACCGACTCGACGCCGCCGTACGTGAGGCGGTAGAGCGAGGGGTCCGCAACGCCCTCGCGCAACTCCAGAGCGCCGAAGAAGAGCGCCCCGGCTTCGGCTGGGTGGACAACGACACGGCGATGCGGCTGCTCAACCTGAGTCGCCCCACGCTCGCCCGGTACCGGGCAGACGGGACGTTGCCTTACTCCAAGTTGGGATCCAGCGTCTACTATCGCGTGGACGCCATCGAGGCGGTGCTCGAAGCTCGCACCGTCGAGCGGGAAACCACATAAACGAAGGCCGGGGAGGTTCACGCCTCCCCGGCCTTCTCACGTTTCACCAGCGGCTTCGGTCAGGGCCGAGAATCCCCCGAGCCGCGCAACGCCTACACCCGTGAATACAGCACAGCCCTCCACAGGTTTCACGCCTGCCGATCAGGTCTTCCCACCCCCGGCCCTCCGGCCCCCCACCCTCCGCTCCGCTCCCGCCGCGCTCGTCGGCCGGGTGGCGCAGATTCAGCAGAAAGCCCTCGTCCACCGCACGGCCGGTGAGACCGCGCTGCTCGAAGGCTTCGACCTCGCCCGTGCCTACCCCGGCGAACTCGCGCACCTCCTCGCCGGCGTCCGCGCCGGACTCTACGCCGCAGGTGTGGGGAGGGAGCAGGCATGAGCCGCCCCGTCTCTCGTCCCCCGATCTCCTCGGCCGTTCTACAGGCTGAATCGGAGCGCACAGCCCCGCGTGTCGTCTCCGCCTCACCCTTCCGCCTCCCCGGCTCGCGTATCGCGGGGGCCGACGTGGAGATCGAGGTGGCCGGCTTCCGCTTCCGCGTGCTCGTCCGCAGCGGCCGTGTCGTCTACCCGTTCCTGCTCGGCCGAGACGCCGCGATGGATGCGGCGCGGGGGGTGGTGTCTTGATGCGGCAACCCCACGCCCCCACCGTCAGCCTCTTCGAGCGAGCCAACAAGCCGGATACGGCGCGCTCGGTCCCCTTCGCTGCCGTGCTCGACGGCATCCGCTCGGGCCGCTGGACCGAGGCTGTGGCCGCCGTCCGGTCAGTCGAGACGAAGGACGAGCGCCGCGCGCTCAAGCTCGCCCTCCTTCCGGCCGTGACGTTCTCCGGCACGTTCTCCCGCCGCGCGAACGACGCGCTCAACCAGCACTCCGGCCTCGTCGATCTCGACTTCGACGACGTGGAGGACCCGCCCGCCCTGCGCGACGAGCTCGGCCGCCACCCGAACGTCCGGGCCACCTTCCTCTCTGCCTCTGCAACCGGCGTGCGGGCGCTCGTCCCCGTCGAGGTGGTGGCCCCAGAGACCGGCGAGTGCCGCCCACCCGTAGGCGATGCCGAGCACAAGATCGTGTGGGCCGCCGTCGCCGCCCGATTTCCCCGCGCCTCGCTCGACCTCGGGTGCAAGGACGTGGCGCGGCTGTGCTACGTCTCGCACGACCCCGACATGAAGGTGAACGAGGCAGCCGAGCCGGTGGCCTGCGAGCTGCGCGCTGACTCATCCGACGCTCGACAAGGGAGACCCAACCCGCCGCCCGATGACGACGTGCCGCTCACCCTCGACGAGATCGCGGACCTCCTCGGCTACCTCCGCCGCCCCGCCACCTCCGGGGATTATCCGTACTGGCTGTGCGTCTACGCCAACCTCCTCGCGTTCGCAGCCGAGCACGGGCACCCCGCCGCCGACGCGCGCGGTTTGATGGAACAGTGGAGTCCGGCCCGCGAGCGCACCGACTACCCCGACGACGACCGCGGCCTCGACAAGGGCCACGCCGGGGCGTTCGTGAACCTGCTCAAAGACGCGGGCCTCGACTACTCGGCCTGGCTCAGCGAGCGGTACCGGCGACTGCGTACAGGTGGGCGAGCGCGTGACGACTGGGAGCGCTCCAGCGGCAGGCGCGACGGGCAGAAGACGCCTCCCTCGCTCGAATGGATACCCTTCCCCGCTGACGCCCTCCCGCCGTCGTGTGCCGAGTACGCACGGGCGAAGGCGGCGGCCGTCGGGTGCGACGTGGCTTTCGTCGCCGCCTCCATGCTCGCCGTGCTCGCCGCTGCCGTGGGCAACTCGTTCCGCGCGTCTGTAAAGGCGTCGTGGCTCGACCCCTCTGCCCTCTGGCTCGGCGTCGTCGCCTCCTCCGGCGGGGGGAAGAGCCCCGCGATCGAAGGCGCGATGCTTCCCGTCTACCGACTGGAGAAAGCCGCGCGCGAACGGCACGCCGCCGAGCGCGAAGACTACGACCGGGCACTCGAACGCTACGAAGCCCTCTCGAAGAAAGACCGCCTCGATGCCGAGCGCCCGGCCGAACCCGCGCGGCCTCGTTTTCGGATCGGGGACGCGACGGTGGAGAGTACGCTGATGATCCACGAAGAGAACCCGCGCGGCCTCCTCTGCCAGCGGGACGAACTCGCCGGGTGGTTCGACCTGATGAACCGCTACGCGAAGGGCGAAGCCGACATTGCCGTGTGGATCGAACTATGGGGCGGCCGTCCCGTCGTCGTGGACCGGAAGAGCGGGGACAAGCAGGTGCTCTATGTCGAGCGCCCGAACGTCTCCGTGCTCGGCGGTATCCAGCCGGGCGTATTGCGGGAGCGGGCCGGGCGGCAGCTGCTCGACTCGGGCTTCCTCGCTCGGCTCCTTCTCGTCATGCCGCCGGAACGCGCGCTCCGGTGGAGTGATGCCGACGTGACGCCCGAAGTGCGGGAGGACTACGCGGCGACGGTGGAAGCCGTCTACGCCCTGCCCGCCTCGGATGAAACCCTGCCCCTGAGCGGGGAGGCCCGCCGCATCTTCGGCGACTTCGTGAACGAGAACGCGGACCTCTACGAACGCCTCACCGGACCGCTCCGCGCGGCCCTCGTCAAGCTGCCGTCCTACGTCGCCCGCTTCGCCCTCGCCCTCCACCTCGCCGACTTCGCCGCCGACCCGGACCGATTGCCCAGCGTCACGCCCGGTCCCGTCTCGGCCGACGCGGTGCGCCGTGCCGTCCGGCTCGCCCGTTGGTTCCGGCACGAAGCGGCGCGCATCTACGAACACTTCGGCCTCGCCGGAGACGAGCCGACCGACCGAGACGCCCGCCTCGTGTCCGACCTACCGGAGCCGTTCGGCTGGCGTGAGGTCGCCGCCGCGTGGGGCGTCGAGCGCCGGGCCGCGTTCGACGTGCTCGCCCGCCTCGTCGAGCGGGGGTTGGCGGAGCAGTCCGGGCACGGGGAGTACCACCGCGCTGACTCCGCCGGGGCGACTGCACCGCTGCACCATCTGCACTTTCTGCACTTTGCCCCGGAGGGAGGTGCAAGCGACAGCCCGTTAGTGCAGAAAGTGCAGGAAGTGCATAGTGCATCTGAGGAGGGAGCGCCCCGCGCACCGCTCGGCGACGGCACCCTCGACGCGCCGCCGGTACCCGACTGGACAGAGGCCGACGACCTCGGCGAAGGACTCGACGGGGAGGTGCTATGAGCGCGCAGTCTGAACACCCCTCGACCGACGTTTCCGCAGACACCCCCACCCCACGCGAGACCCGCCTCCGGCTGAACAGGATGGAGCGGTGGTTCCGCCAGCACGACGAGCGCTTCACCCCGGAGGACCGGGTGTTCCTCCGCCTCGCCTTCGAGTACGCCGCGAAGCCCGGTGACGCCGACGTGCTCGCCAACGCCCTGCGCGCCGGGATGGATGCCCCCACGAGCTCACAGACCGCCCATGCCTGAGAAGCCTCAGAACCGCTGCTCCCTGCTCGCCGGGATCGACCCCGGCACCCGCACCGGCTTTGCGCTCTACGACGCCGACGCCGGGACGCTCCGCCGCGTCGAAGCAATGCCCTTCTGGGAAGCGGCGGAGGTCCTGAGCGTGTCCGCGGAAACCGTCGCCGCCGTCGTCATCGAGGACGCCCGGAGGATCGGGCTCTACGCGAAACACCGGAGCCTCAGCGGGCGGCGGCGGGACCGGGCAGCCCGGAGCGTGGGGATGATCGACCGCGACGTGCAGCTGTGGCTCGACCTCTGCCGGCGGCTCCGTCTCCCCGTCGTTACGGCCGAGCCGACGCGCTCGAAGTGGGACGCCGAGACGTTCCGACGCGTCACCGGCTGGGGCGGCCGCACGAACGAGCACGGCCGCGATGCCGCCCGCCTCGTCTACGGTATGGGCGTACAACAGGCGCTCCTCTTAGCCGAGCCGATGGCAGAGCCGGTAGCGGAGCCAATGGCCCGACCAACGATTTCAACAGAGGGAGGGGGGGTACCCCTCCGCAACGCGAAGTAGCTATGCCCGGAGACACGAAACCGCACAAAGCCCGACGCGCCAAGAAGCGCCGCCGCATCCGAAAGGTGGGTGACCTCGACGCCGCGCGGAAGAAGCTGTGGCAAGCGATCACCACGGCCGAGGACGTGCTTCTCGGCAACGCGGACGACGACACGATGACGCTGAAGGCGGTCCACGCGATGACGCAGGCCTGCACGGCCTACGCCAAGCTTGTGGAGGCCAGCGAACTGGAAGCCCGCCTCGTCGAACTGGAGCAGATGATGCAGAACCGAAACAACAAACAGCAGACGAGGGCCTACGCATGAGCACACGAACCCGCCTCAGCCGCCTCGAACAGCGAGCCCTCCCGAACGCCACCCAGACCCGTACGATCGCGCCGACGCCCGATGAGGTAGAGGTGCTAACCTCGCCCGACAGTCACGGCGACGAGAGAGCCGCCGTGCTCGCCCGCTACGGCCTTCCGGCAGGTGCCCGGACGTTCGGCCCGATCGTCACCGGCGGCCCTGTGGTGTGCGTGCAGACCGGACCACGGGCTGCCTGCCGCATCACGATGATGGGGCAGACCCTCGACTTCTAACCCTCCGACCGATGAGCATAAAGACACGCCTCCGCAAGCTGGAAGACACGAACGCTACGCCTGTCGAGTCCCCGCCGTGGGCTATCGAGCAGGACGCGCCCGATGCTCCCGTCCGGTTCTACCGTGGACAGCCAGCGACGTGGGGAGCGTCGGGTGGTGGCGAGGCCGTAGAACTCAGCCCGGAGGAGTACCGCCGCCGCTACGTCGAGCCGTTCCCTGGCACCTTTCCCCTTACGTGGGACAGCCAGCCGTGGACCGCCGACCTTTTCCAAACCTGAACCCCTGAACTACTATGCGCCGCATCCGACCCCGCCTTGACCGCCTCACCGCATCCGCAGCCGGCACCCGCGAACGCCGAACCATCCTTCAACGGGTGGACGGCACCGCCGAGCCATCCGACGAAGACGTGGCGGCTGAGTGCGCGCGTCTGGAGGCGGCAGGCTTCGAGCCTACGATCATCCGGGTGGAGTACGTGAACCGCCCTCCGACACCCACCACCGGCGCTGCTGCATAGCCGCCCGCTTCACCGATCCGAGAGAGCAATGAACACGAAGCTGAAAGCGAAGGTGGACGCGCTCCACACGGCGGGCCAGCAACTCCGGCGCGTCGGCCTTGATGCGCTTCGCGTCGGAGATGTAACGGGCGTTGGTGCCCACCGCCTCCGCTGCCTTGTCGCGGGCCTTGCCGGTGTCGGAAACGGTGGAAATAGTTCCACCGTTTGAGGGCGCTCGCCCGGCTAACTCAGCGTGCCTTTCCTTCGCCCGCTCCGCCTCGTACTCCTCGATAGAGAGCCCGATCACGGCGCGCTGGCTGCTCGTGAGGTGGCGACGGTGGAGGTTCAACCCGAGCACGAACGCGAGGGAGGGTGCCGGGAGGGGGTTGCGCTTGTCTCCAATTGGAGACACGGCGGCAACCACGCCACCCTCCCCACGCGCGGGGGTTGCGCCTCGCCGAGCGGGGGCTGTGCTGAGACTCCCCCATGCCGAAACCTTCATGCGCGATTGCGCATAAGATGAGTACGCCCCTCCGTCGCCGCCCCTCCGTCGCCTATGCCCGAAGCCCCCGGATACAAGCCCCTCGCGTGGTGGGCCGACACCCTCGCCGTGCTACGGTCTTTCCCCGAGGGCGTCCAGGACGACATCGGCCACGGCCTGAGCCAAGTGCAGAGCGGGGAGATGCCCGCCCGGTTCTCGCCACTGCCCCAGATCGGGAAGGGCACCTTCGAGGTGAAGGTAGACGAGGGCGGCGAAGCCTACCGCACCCTGTTCATCGCCCGTTTTCCTGAAGCCGTCTACGCCTTCCTCTCCGTACACAAGAAGTCGAAGCGGGGAAAGCAGTTCCCGCGCGAGGTGGTCGCCACGGCGAAGCAACGCTACAAAGACATCGAGGCATACCGGAGAGACAGGGGCTTTGAGTGACACCTCCATCCTCTGCTCTCGTCCACTAAAACCCTTACATCATGGCCTACCCGATTGAGCACTCCAGCGGCAACGTCTTCCTCGACCTCGGCCACACGCCCGAGGAGGCCGCCCTCCTCACGGTGAAGTCCCGGCTCCTCTCCGCACTGGAGGGCTACGTCTCGCGCTTCGAGCGGCAGGAGGACGCCGCCGAAGCGCTCGGCGTGAGCCAGCCCCGCGTTTCCGAGATCGCGCACGGCCGGCTCTCGAAGTTCTCGACGGACCTCCTCATCCGGCTCTGCGAGCGGGCAGGGATCGAGGTACGGGTCGAGACGGCGCTGCACGAGAAAGCAGCCTGAGAGGACCGCACCTTTCACCCTACCTTTCCCCCACTTTCCAGTTTCACCCCTTACGGCACCATAGAGGCCGATTTTGGAGACCCGGTTGTGCCCCAGTCCCGGGCACATCGAAGAGAAAGGCGGCACCCGACATACGGGTACCGCCTTTCTCATTTAATGGACGTGATACGGATTTCGATCTCCGATGTCAGGATACCCGCCGCCGTTGAGGCCGTCCTCATCGCCGTAGAGACGCAGCATGCTGCGTCTCTACCGTCGGTCGAGCTGGAATCATACCGACATCAATAAACTTATGAAACGACGCCCTGGCACTCAGAGAGAGCACCAGGGCGTCGTCGCAGGGGACTGGGTCAGCCGGAGGTCAGCCCCTTACTGCGTCGGGTTCGGCAGGGCGCTCGGCGGCACCGTCGTGTCCCACCAGACGGGCACGCGTAGGGCGTCGAAGCCGAGCGGCACGTAGGCCGGGACGTTCGCCGCGTTGCGCGACAGCTCCGAGCTCGGGTACGGGAAGCGCAGCGGGATGAGGTCCACGCGCGCCTCCGGCACGTCCACCGGCTGGAGCGCCGGGAAGCCGGTCCGCCGGTAGTCGTTGTAGGGCTCGGTCTGGAGGAAGTTGGCGACGTACTTCTGCGTCAGGACCATCTCGCGCGCATCGACGCCCGCCTCGGTCAACGCCGGGAGGTTCGCGATGTACGCGTCGATCTCCGCGTCGGCGACGCCGAGGAACTGCATGTCGGCGCGGATGGCCTCCTCGAAGACCGGCTGCGCCGCGCCGGGACCCGACGCGATCAGCAGCGCCTCGGCCTGCACGAACTTGGACGAGGCGTAGCTCATCCACACCAACGGCGCGTCGGCCGAGCTGAAGAAGGCGCCGATGGAGGAGACGTTCTCCGCGCCGATCCCGGCGGCCCCGCTGACGTGGCCGAGGTAGGTCGAGTCGGTGAGGCTGTAGTCCTCCTCCGTGAAGGGCGCCGGCACGAAGCCGGGCACGAGCCCGTTGTTGCCCACGGCGCCGGCCGGCCGGGCGTGGATGGGCAGGCGCGGGTCCCGCAGCGACTTCAGCAGGTCGACGTAGTAGCTGCTGAGCTGGTCGCGCGTGTCCCACTTCCCGTCGATGGCGTACTGGTACCACGGGTTCTCCCCGCCGGGCGCGGCGAGGTAGTCGAACTGCGCCACGTCGGCGTTGCTCTGGAACGCGTTCTCGAGGGCGGCGAGGGCCTCCTGGGCCTGCTGCACCTCGGAGTAGCCGGGGGCCTCCGAGAGCCGCATCTTGAAGCGGGCTTCGAGGCCGTGGGCCAGCCGCTGCCAGCGCGCGAGGTCGCCGCCGTAGACGAAGTCCTCGCCGCTGCCGGGCGCCGTGGCGTTCTCCGTCGCCTGGAGGTCGGCGACGGCCTCGTCGAGCAGGGCGAAGATGGCGTCGTAGACCTCCTCCTGCGTGTCGTAGGCGGGCTGGGCGTTGTCCAGGTCGAAGGCCTCGGAGTAGGGCAGGTCGCCCCAGAGGTCCGTCAGGATCGAGAGCGTCCACGCCTCGATGACCTTCGCGATGCCGGCGTAGGCCGGGTTGCCGTTGGCCTCGGCCTGGGCGGCGAGGCGGCGGGCGTTCTTCATGACGTCGGTGTAGCCCCAGAACTCCCAGAGGTTGTTCACGTCGGCCTCGTCCACGTCGTAGGTGGCCGCGGAGGGCTGCGTGCCGTTCCAGGTCAGCTGCTGCGTCCAGACGGCGGGGAGGCGGACGGCCGTGTTGCCGATGACCTCGTAGGAGAAGTTCGCCAAGAGGGCCGGGAGCTGGAGGTTCTCCGGCACCGCCGTCGGGTTGTTGGGGTCGTCGTTGAGTTCGGTGAGGTCGCAGGCGCTGGCGACCATCACCAGGGCACCCAGGACTAGATACTTGACACTGTGCTTCAAAGGAGTCTGCATGGGGGTTGTGCTCTGTAAATGGGACGTCGCGTTACCGGCGGCTTCGGGCGCGACGACCTCCGAAGAGGCGCCGCGCCCGCCGCGCATCCAGTTAGAACGAGACGCGGACGCCGAGCGAGAAGCTGCGCGTGCCGGGCGTGACGTTGTGGTAGAAGCCCTGCCCGTTGCCCGCGCCGACGAGGCTCCCCTCGGGGTCGCCGTACGAGAAGTCGGTGGCGGTCCAGAGGTTGCGGCCCGTGGCCGTGACCGTCGCGCCCTGGAGGCCGGCGCGCTGGACGAGCCGCGTCGGGAGGTCGTAGGAGAGGCTGATCTCGCGCAGCTTCACGAAGCTCCCGTCCTCGACGAAGTTCTCGAAGACGCCGGAGTAGAAGCCCTGGTAAAAGGCCTGGTCCCGGACGATCTCGACGTCGTTCGGCTGGCCGGTGGCGACGTTGAGGCCCTCGTAGGTGTAGGCGCTGCCGCGGTCGGCGGTGACCTCGGCGGAGCCGTAGAACGAGGAGTAGAAGAGGTCCATGTTGAGGATGTCGCCGCCCTGGCGGATGTCGACGAGGCCGGAGAGCGTGAGCCCCTTGTAGGAGAGGCTGCTCCGGACGTTGCCGGTCCAGTCCGGCTGCACGTTCCCGATGGCGCCGAGCGCGGGCGCCACGAGCGGGAGCCCGTCCTCGCCGATCAGCAGCGTCCCCTCTTCGAGACCGGGGTTCGCCGCGAAGAGGTCGGCGTGGACCTCGGGGTCGGCGTACTCGAAGCCGGAGCCCCAGATCACGCCGTAGCCGTCCTCGCCTTCCGCGACGCGGATCTCGGCGCCGGTGAAGCCGGCGAGGAAGATGTTGTCGACCCCCTCGGCGAGCTCGACCACCTCGGCCCGGTTGCGGCTCCAGTTGGCGTCGACGGTCCACGTGAAGTCCTCCGTGGCGACGGGCGTGAGGCCGAGCGAGAGCTCGTAGCCGTTGTTCCGCAGCTCGCCCGCGTTGAGCAGCCGCTCGACGAAGCCGGTCGCGGCCGAGACGGGGACCGAGAAGATCTGGTCCTGCGTCGTGCGGTCGTAGTAGGCCGCGTCGAAGCGGAGGCGGTTGTCGAGGAGCTGGAGCTCGAGGCCGGCCTCGTACTCCGTGCTGAGCTCGGGCTTGAGCTCGGGGTTGCCGAGGACGAGGCTCTCCTGGTAGGCGTTGACGCCGTCGAACGGGAAGTCGATCGCGCCGCGGACGCCGTCGCCGGGGGCCGCCTGCACGAACACCGTCGAGGTCGAGAAGACCGGGGCGTCGTTGCCGATGCGGGCCACGGAGGCGCGGACCTTCCCGTAGTTGAGGTACGGGCTGTCGTTGAGGAAGCCGAGGGCCTCGGTGAAGACGAGGCCGAGGCTGGCCGACGGGTAGAAGTAGGAGTTGTTGCCCTCGGGGAGGGTCGAGCTCCAGTCGTTCCGCGCCGTCAGCGTGAGGTAGGCCCAGTCGTCGTAGTCGGCCGTGGCCTGCGTGTAGACGCCCACGAGCGCGCGCTCCTCCTCGTACTGGTCCGCCGTGATCTGCGCGGCGTTGTCGACGTTGAAGAAGCCCGGGATGCCGAGCTGGCGCCCGTTGATGAAGTTGAACGCGTAGTCCCGGTAGTTGACGTTGTTACCCACGAGCACGTCCAGCCCGATCCGGCCGAACTGCTGCCGCTCCGCCTGGAGGATGAGGTCGGAGTTGATCTCGCGGCGGTTGATCGTCTGGTCGAAGACGCTGCCCTCGGGGCGGCCCAGCGTGCCGACGTCGTAGACGCCCTTGCGGGTGTCGGCGTAGGTGTCGATCCCGGCGCGCTCGGAGAGCGAGAGCCACGGGAGGAGCTTGTAGGTGATCCCCACGCTGCCGATGAAGCGGTTGACGCCGCTGGAGAACCCGTTGTGCGCGGCGAGCCAGTACGGGTTGTTCCGGCTCGTGCTGTAGCTCACGTTGACGGGCTCGCCGTCCGGGCCGACCTGGTCGAGGTCGTAGGTGAGCGGCGCGTAGTTGAGCACCGTCGTGTAGGCGAAGGCGGAGTTCCCCTCGCTGGCCCAGTCGTTGTCGGTGTTGACGTAGTTGATCGACGTCTCGACGCCGAGCTTGTCCGTGACGTTGGCGCCGTACTTCGCCAGCAGGCTCGCGCGGTTCATCCCGGTGCCCGGGACGATCCCCTCCTGGTCGAGGTAGCTCCCGGAGAGGAAGTAGTTGCCGCCGAGCCCGGAGCCCGAGAGGCTGAGGCTGTTCTCGGCGCTCAGCCCGGTCCGGTAGAAGTCGGCGCGGGGGTCGATCGTCGGCACGGCGTCGACGCCGAGGGCGTCGAGGAGCGCCGCGTTCTGGTTCAGCTCGTCGATGCTCGGGCCCCAGTTCAGCGTCGTCGTGGGGGCGCCGGGGACGGAGGCGCCCTGCGCCTCGAAGCACGCCTCGTCGACGAAGCCGACGCCGTCCTGGAAGCAGCCCTGGCTGCCCTGGGCGAACTGCGTCTGGTACCCGTCGATGACGGCCTCGTCCCAGCGGACGTTCGAGCTGAAGGTGACGCGCGGGGGCTGGGCCTCGCCGGCGCGGCCGCCCTTCGTCGTGATGATGACGGCGCCGTTCGCCGCCCGCGAGCCGTAGAGCGCCATGGCGGCGGCGCCCTTCAGCACGTTCACCTCCGCGATGATCGAGGGGTCGAGGTCGACGGCGCGGTTGATCGTGCCGCCGGAGAAGAGCGCGCTCCCCTCGGGGTTCACGTCCTCCGCGTTGCTGATCGGCACGCCGTCCACCACGAAGAGCGGCTGGTTGTTGCCCGTGAACGAGGAGTTGCCGCGAATCGTGATGCGGGCGGCCTTGCCGGGCTGCCCGCTCGACGAGGTCACCTGGAGCCCCGCCACCTTCCCGGCGAGGGCGTTGACCACGTTCGACTCGTTGGACCGCTCGACGAGGTCGCCCTCGACCTCCTGGGCCGAGTAGCCGAGGCTCCGCTTCGAGCGCTGGATGCCGAGGGCCGTCACGACGACCTCGTCCAGCTCCGCCCCTTGCGTGAGCGGGAAGTCGAGCGTGACCGTCTCATCGGCCGTGACGGTGGCCGGGAGTTCGGCGGCGGTGTAGCCCGTAAAGCTGGCGCGGACGAGGTAGGACTCCGGGCGCGGAGCCACGTTCTCGATCACGTAGCGGCCGTCGAGGTCGGTGGCGGCCCCGATGCCGAGTTCCTCGATGTAGACGTTGGCGCCGGGGAGCGGGACCTCGGCCTCCGCATCCGTGACGACGCCGGTGATGGCGCCGTCCTGGGCGGCCGCGAGCGCTGGGAACAGCAAGGCAACCAGCCCCAGAAGCGCCGTGTGAAGAAGCGTGCTTCTCATGATAGTTCGATTGATAACCAGTGAGTGATGGCCTGCGCACCGGCGGACGAGCGCCATGGATGATGTCCGGTGGTCCCAGCCGTGGCACGGCGTCGATGCGGAGCGCACGTTAATCGCGCCGCGGGCTCTCGGGCCCCGTCTTTTTACTTATGTGTAGATAAGCTCACCCGAATGGTATTAGTCGACGGGTGAACGGTGTTAACTTCGCTTTAAATGAAATAGAGAGGCTATACATCAAGAATCGACCGAGACACACAAATATGTTCGGAGCGACACTTTAGATAGCCGACACGGAAGTCCAACAAAGCCAACGGGTGCGAGGCTAGCCGCCTGTTTATCCGCCCCGTGTATCGCCAACTAGCGTCTCCGCCCGGCCGTGCTCGATACAACGAGAGCCGCCAGGCCATAGCGGCCCGACGGCTCATCCTCTTCGGTGGACAGAGGGGCTACCGCAGCGAGACGACGGTGACGCCGGGGCCGCCCTCCTCCCACGGCGCGTCGTCGAACCGGCGGACTTCGGACCGCGTGGCGAGGTACTCGCGGATCGCCCCCCGCAGCGCGCCCGTCCCGGTTCCGTGCAGCACTTCGACGACCTCCAGCCCCGCCATCGTCGCGCCGTCAACGAGCCGCATCACCTCGGGGATCGCTTCTTCGACGCGCTGGCCCCGGAGGTCGACGCGGCGCTGGGCGTCGAGCGCGGGCATGGCCGTCGCCCCCTTCGACCGGCCGCCGGACCCCGAACGCACTTCGACCCGCTGCTTCCGCTTCCCGCCAACTTTGATGAGCCGTTTGACTTTGGCGCGGACCTTCATCTGCCCGAGCGCGACGAGCGCCTCTTTGCCGTCGAGTTCGAGCACCTCGCCCGTCGCGTTTCCGTCGTCGATCCGCACCTGGTCGCCGACGGAGATCGGGCCGCCCTCGACTTTGACGGTTTCGGGACGCAGCTTCGGCGTGCGGCGGACTTTGCGCTGCCGCTTCCGCTCGACCTTTTCCTTTTTCTGCCCGACATCCACTTTAAACCCTTCGAGCTTTTCGCGCGCCTCGCGCGTCTCCTCTTTCGCCGCCTGCGCCTCCTTGATCTCACGAATCGTGCGCTCGACGCGGGCGTTCGCCTCGCCGACGATCCGCTCGGCCTCTTCGAGCGCCTGCCCGACGATGTCGTCCTTCTTCTTTTGCAACGCCTCGTTGCGGCCCTCG
Source organism: uncultured Rhodothermales bacterium (assembly GCA_964438105.1). GTDB lineage: Bacteria > Bacteroidota > Rhodothermia > Rhodothermales > JANQRZ01 > JBBSMX01. The sequence goes on from CAYTJT010000013.1 coordinate 22,872, forward strand.
AACGAGCGCCGGGCGTGCTCGGCCTTCCGCGCCTCCTCCCGCGCGTCGTCGAGCTCGGCCTGGAGCGCCTGCGTCCGCTCCTCGAACGTCGCGATGAGGTCTTCGAGCGCGGTCTTCCCGGCGCCGACGAGCTCGCGCGACCGGTCGAGCACGGGTTTGTCGAGCCCGACGCGCTGGGCGATCTCGAAGGCGTACGACGAGCCGGGGATGCCCTCCTGAAAGCGGTACGTCGGCGAGAGGGTGGCCTGGTCGAACTGCATCGAGCCGTTCTCGACGCCGTCGGTGTTGTGGGCGAACGCCTTGAGCGAGCCGTGGTGCGTCGTGGCGACGGTCCGCGCGCCGCGCGCCGTGAGCGTTTCGAGCACGGACTGCGCGAGCGCGCCGCCCTCGGCCGGGTCCGTGCCGGTGCCGGCCTCGTCGATGAGCACGAGCGTGCGGTCGTCGGCGTCGGCGAGCATCCGGCGGAGGTTGCCGAGGTGGGAGGTGAACGTCGAGAGGTCCTGCTCGATACTCTGCTGGTCGCCGATGTCGACGAAGAGCCGGTCGAAAAGCGCGAGCGAGGTGCCGGGCGCGGCGGGCACCGGCAGCCCGCACGACACCATGAGCGCGAGCACGCCGACGGTCTTCATCGCGACGGACTTGCCGCCCGCGTTCGGGCCGGTGATGACGAGCGTGCGCTGCTCGTCGCTCAGTTCGAGGTCGAGCGGGACGACCGTTCGAGGGGTAGCGCCATCCCGTAGAGACGCAGCATGCTGCGTCTCCATGCCGTCGTCAGAATTGAACCTGGAGCGGAAGTGGAGGGCCAGCACGGGGTTGCGGCCCCGCACGATGCGGACGCGCCCCTCGTCGTTCAGCTCGGGCACGAGCGCGTCGAGTTCGTTCGAGAGGTGGGCGCGGGCCCGCAGCGCGTCGACGCGGCCGAGCACGTCGAGCGCGGCGCGGAGGTCGGGCAGGCGCGAGCGGACGTGCCCGGTGACCTCTTGCAGGATGCGTCGGATTTCGCGGTTCCGCTCCAGTTCCAGCTCGCGCACCTCGTTGTTGAGATCGAGCACGGCGGCGGGCTCGATGTAGACGGTCTGCCCCGTGCTGGACACGTCGTGGACGAACCCCTGCACCTTGCGCTTGGCCTCGGCGCGGACGGGGATCACGGCGCGGCCGTTGCGGATCGTCGGCTGCTCGTCGGTCGCGTAGCCCTGCGACGAGGCCTCGCGGAGCGCCGAGAGGAGCGTGCTGCGGAGGCGGCTCTGCCGCTCGGCGAGGGTCCGGGAGATCCGCCGCAGCTCGGGCGACGCGTCGTCGCGGACGTTGCCCCGCTCGTCGACGGTCCGGCCGATGTGGTCTTCGAGCTCTTTCTGCACGGCGATGCCGAGCGCGAGGTCGGCCACGCCGGGGTATTTGTCGCGTCGCGCTTTGAAATAGCCGTGCAGCCGCCGCGCCGTCCCGAGGAACGCGCCGACGTCGGCGAGGTCGGCGCCCTCGACCGTCGCGCCCTTCGGCCCGGCTCGCCGGAGCGCGTCACGGACGTCCGGGAGCGGCGAGAGCGGGACCGGGTCGTCGGCGCGGAGGGCCTGCTGCAGCTCGGCCGTCCGCGTGAGCAGCGTCTCGACGTGGGCGTGGTCGGCGGAGGGCCGCATCGCGTCGAGCCGTTCGCGGCCGAGCGGGCTCGCGGCGTGGGCGCGAAGCCGCCGCCGCACGGCGTCGAAGCCGAGCTTGTGTTCTGCGTCTGCGGGGTAGAGCTGCATTTCTAGCATGGACGCGTGAACGTGCGGACGTGTGAACGCAGAGCGAGGGTGCAACTACAAGCCACGTCCATACCCTCCCACGCCCACACGTCCATACCCAGACGTCATCCTTCCACCGGGCCGGCCGTGGCGTGGTCGCCGATGTTGAGCGGGCTCGCCACGTTCCGCACCTCGGCGCTGTGGCCGATGACGGAGTCGTCGAGCGACGAGTCGGCGATGCGGGCGTCGGCGAAGACGATCGTGTTCTTCACGACGGAGTTCGTGATCTCGGCCCCGCCGTGGACGGCGACGTAGGGCCCGAGCACGGAGTCCGCGACGCGGGCGTCCGGCCCGACGTAGACCGGCTCGACGAGGATGCAGTTCTCGACGGCGCCCTCCTTCTCGCCCGCCTCCTCCTTGTCGAGGATCACCTTCGTCGTCTCCTTGAGGGCGGGGATCGTGCCGCAGTCGAGCCACTCGGAGACATTCGCCGTCTTGAAGACCGAGCCCGCCTTGAGCATCCGGTCGAGCGCGTCGGTGAGCTGGTACTCGCCGCCGTGGCCGGTGACGTCGTGGTCGATGAGGTGCTGGATCTCGCGGCCGAGCGCCGCGCCGTCCTTGACGTAGTAGATCCCGATGATGGCCTCGTTCGAGATCGGCTCCGAGGGCTTCTCGACGAAGTCGGTGATGCGCTCGTCGTCGTCCTTCACGACGACGCCGAAGCGTCGGGGGTCGTCGACGTGCTTGACCCAGATCACGGCGTCGGAGGCGTCGAGGTCGGGCTTCTCGTCCATGTAGAAGAGGGTGTCGGCGAAGACGATCACGCACTCGCCGTCGAGGCGGTCGCCGGCCTGGGCGACGGCGTGGGCCGTGCCGCGCGCCGTCTCCTGCACGCCGAAGCCGGCCGTCATGCCGTGGCGCTCGGCGATCTCGGTGAGGCGGTCGCGGACGCCCTGCCCGAAGTCCGGGCCGAGGATGAACACGGCCTCGTCGAGCCCGCGCGGGAGCACGTCGCCGAACGTGTCCATGATGCGCTCGACCATCGAGGTGCCGCGGACGGGGAGGAGGGGTTTGGGGGTGACGTGGGTGTGCGGGCGGAGCCGGGTGCCGCGCCCGGCCATCGGGATGATGAGCTTCATGG
>CAYTJT010000014.1:0-25622 GCA_964438105.1 uncultured Rhodothermales bacterium
CGAGGCCGCCGGACATCGTGCGGCCGGAGTTGCCGCCCCAGAGGTTGAACGTCCGCCCCAGCCGCGTCAGCGAGTCGAGGAGGATGACGACGTCCTTGCCCTGCTCGACGAGACGGCGCGAGTACTCGTAGGCGAGCGTGGCGACGCGGACGTGGTTGTCCTCTTCGAAGTCGTTCGAGGAGGCGAAGACCTGGCACTTCGTCGTCCGCTTGAAGTCGGTGACCTCTTCGGGCCGCTCGTCCACCAAGAGCGCGACGAGTTCGACCTCGGGGTGGTTCTCTTCGAGCGCGCGGGCGAGCTTCTTGAGCAACACCGTTTTGCCCGTGCGCGGCGGCGCGACGATCAGCGCGCGTTGCCCCTTGCCGAGCGGCGCCACGAGGTCGATCACGCGCATCGAGACGTCCGTGGGCTCGGAGACGAGCTGGAGCTTCTCGTTCGGGTAGATCGTCACGCCCTCGTCGTAGCTCGGGCACTCCTTCCACTCCTCCGGCGAGACGCCCATCACCGTGTCGAGGTCCGTCACCTGCCAGGCGCCCTTGCGGCCCGGCTTGATGGTGCCTTCGAGCGTTACGCCGTCGCGGAGGTTGTACTTGTCGATGATGGGCGGCGGCATGAAGGGGTCGTTGTCCCCCTTCGGCAGCGACGGGTCGATCGAGCGGATAAACCCGAAGTTCTTGTCCCCGATCATCTCGAGCATCCCGGTAAACGGCTTGCCGGGGTGGTTGCTCTTCTTATCGCGGCCGCGGTTCCGGTTGCGCTTGCGGCCGCCACCGTTTTTCCCGCCGCCATTGCGGCCGCCGCCGTTGTTGTCGTTGCGGTTGCCACGGTTGTTCTGGCCGGAACGGCCTCCGCGTTTCTCTTCTGACATGAATCTGCTAGTATGTGGAACGGAGCGGGGATGCCGGCCGAGAAGGGACCGGACGCGTCGCATATGGGGAATCGCCTGCGTAGTAAGCCCAACGGGAGCAGGAGTGCTCGATACCGGGGCGGCGTATGCTAGCCTGTGCAGGACGACGGTCGAAAGCCTCGGTCGTTGCGGGAAGGCCGAAAGGCGGCGAGGGCCGCAAAAAGAGCGTGGGGTCTAGTGCCGAAAGCCTGAGGGGTCGGTGGGTCCGGTGCGAGCGGGCGGACCGCCGAAAAGGCCCGTCCCTTCCGCCGTGCCTCACAGATGCCTGAACAAGAAGCGAGCCGTAGCGCACGGGTCTCAGTTGCAGGCTGCCGCACGAAGCGGCTTACCCCCTCGGGCCCGCCGCAGAAAACCGAAGTACCTCCTCTGTCGTCCGAAGCGCCTGATGCGTGCTCTCCGGTGAGGCGTGCTGCGTACGTGAACGTGCTCCAATATAGATGGTTTCGATGGCTACATCAACACGCGCGGCCAATACGATCGTATTCAGACCGGCTTCACGCGGTGCCTCTGCCGAAGCGCCTCTGAGCCGTGGCTTGGAGCGTCACGGGCTCGCCGGGCCGGGCGCGCCGTTGTGCACGTCGGCGCGGAGCTGCTGCGCTGCCTGCCGTCGCACGGACGCGTCGTCGTTCGTCATGGCGCGGCGGAGCCAGCAGACCGCGCGCTCCGGGTCCCTCGCCTGCCCCCGCCCGTACGCGTACATCCGCCCCAGCGCGAGCAGCGCCTTCGGCTCTCCGAGCGCCGCCGCTCGCCGGTAGTGCATCGCCGCCGCGTCGCAGTCCGGAGGAGGGCGAGGGGGATGACGTAGCGCATGAGGGGCGCACCGATGGCGGATCTCCCGTAGTTTCGGAGCTCCCCCTCGGACCCTAACCTCCCCCTCGCTCCGTAACGGAACGATGCCTGATTTCTCGATCGAAGCGCGGCACTGGCAGCGCGGGTTGGCCCGCATCGCCGGCGTGGACGAGGCCGGGCGCGGGTGCCTGGCCGGCCCCGTCGTGGCCGCCGCCGTCGTGCTCCCGCCCGACGCCCGGATCGCCCGGCTCGACGACTCGAAGAAGCTGACGGCTGCGGCGCGCGACGCCGTGTTCGAGACGGTCGCGGCCGAGGCGCTCGCCGTGGGCGTCGGGCGGTGCTCGCCGGCCGAGATCGACGAAATGAACATCCTGCAGGCCTCGCTAACGGCGATGCGCCGCGCCGTCTACGACCTCGCGCTCCCCCCGGACGTGGTGCTGACGGACGGCAACCAACCGGTCCCCGACGCGCCCTGGCCGCAGGAGACGGTCGTCAAGGGCGACGCGCGCAGCCTCTCGATCGCGGCGGCCTCCGTCGTGGCGAAGGTGACGCGGGACCGGCTGATGGTGGGGCTCCACGACGCGTTCCCGGAGTACGGCTGGGCCGGGCACAAGGGCTACCCGACGGCCTCGCACTACGACGCGCTCCGCGTCCACGGCCCCAGCCCGCACCACCGCCGCTCGTTCCGCCTCGCCTGAGCGTCGGCCGCAGCCGGTGCTCGGGCCGCGGCCGACGCTCAGGCCGCGCCCACCGGCAGCGCCGCCACGATCGCCTCGGCGACCTGCGGCGGCGCCATCGTCTCCGCCTCGATCACCGCGTCGGCGTGCTGATAGAACCGCTCGCGCTTGTCGAGGAGTTCGGTGAGCCGCGCGACGATCTGCTCCTTCGTCAGCGGGCGGCCGTCCTCGTCCATCAGCAGGGGGCGCCCTTCCGAGTCGTGGAGGCGGCCGGCGAGCGTGTCGGGCGTGAGCTTGAGGTACACGATGAAGCCGCTCGACCCCGCCACGAGGAGGTTGCCCTCCGTTGCGAGCGCGCCGCCGCCCGTGGCAACGACGACGCGGTCCTGCGCGGACGCCTCGGACAGCACGGCCGTTTCGAGGGCGCGGAACATCCGCTCGCCCCGGTGCACGAACAGCTCGGAGATCGACACGCCGGCCGCGCGCTCGACTTCCGCGTCGAGGTCGAGGAACCGGTAGCCGAGGCGCTCGGCGACGAGCGGGCCGACGGTGCTCTTCCCGCTGCCCATCGAGCCGGTGATGTAAACGCAGGAGGGAGGCATATCTTCGAGACCGCTCGCGAGCGCGCTGTGACGGCGCGGCACACCCGCACCCTCGTCCAATGTATCACTCTACACCGTGACAACCTACCGCCTTCTGATCGAATACGATGGCTCCGGCTTCCACGGCTGGCAGGTGCAACCCGATCGTCCGTCGGTGCAGGCGGCCGTCGAAGAGGCCCTCGCGACGGCGCTCCGCAGGCCCGTCGACGTCGTCGGCTCGGGGCGGACCGACGCGGGCGTGCACGCGCGCGGCCAGGTCGCCCACTTCGCGACCGACGCGCCGGTCGATGCGTTTCGGCTGAAGCGCTCGCTCAACGGCCTCCTCCCCCCGACCGTCGCCGTGCTCGCCGTCGGGCCGGCCGCCGACGGGTTCCACGCGCGCTACGACGCCTGCCGCCGGCTCTACCACTACCACGTCTCGGCCGCGCCGCGCGCCCTCGACCGTGGGCTCCGCTGGATCGTCCGGCCCGAGCCCGACTGGGAGCGGATGAGCGAGGCCGCGCGCGACCTCCTCGGCCGGCACCACTTCGGCTCGTTCTGCCTGACACAGTCGGCCACGCAGAACCGCGTCTGCACCGTCGAACGCGCTCGCTGGGTCGCCGAGGACCGCCCCGGCGATTGGCGCTTCGAGGTCGCCGCCGACCGGTTCCTGCATGGGATGGTGCGCGCGCTCGTCGGGACGCTCGTGGAGATCGGGCACGGCAAGCGCGCTCCCGACTCGCTGCCCGAGGTGCTCGCCGCGCGAGACCGCCGGGCGGCGGGGCCGGCCGCGCCCGCACACGGACTCGTGCTCCAGCACGTTACATACCCTGACGACATACCCTGACGAGGTGGCCCCCGCCTCCGCCTGACCTCACTCGATCCGCTCCGCTTCACCCTATGCCCCGCGCGTTTCCTGCTCTGCTCGCCGCTTTCGTCATCCTGACTGGCTGCGAGCGCCCCTTCATCGAGCCCGTCTCCCCCACCGTCGAACTCGTCAGCCCGGAGGACCTCTCGGTCGTCCGGGCCGAGCCGGAGCTTCCCCTCGCGTTCCGCGCGTCCACGTCGTTCGGGACCGTCGGCCGGGTCGAGGTGAACGGCGAGGCGGCCACGTTCGTCTCCGGCGAGGGGCTCTTTCTCGACACGCTCCAGCTCGCCGAAGGGCTCAACCGTGTCGTCGTCGAGGCCTTCGGCGAGGGCGACACGATCGGGGGCGATACCCTCTTCGCGCTGTATCTGCCTGCGCTGTTCTCCGAGGTGGGCGTGCGCCTGCCAGAGGGGCGGGGTGGCCACGCGGCGGTGACGCTCGCGGACGGGTCTGCGCTGTTCACGGGCGGGGCGGCCTCCGCGACGGCTCCGGCGCAAGACGTAGCGCTCCGCTTCGACCCGGGCACGTTCGCCTTCACCCCGCTCCCGAACCGGATGGTCGAAGCGCGCGTGGGGCACGCGGCTTCGCGGCTGCCGGACGGCCGCGTCCTCCTCACCGGGGGCAGCCGCACCGCGACCCCCACGACCGTCGACGACCTCGTGACGGTGGCCGAACTGTTCGACCCGAGCACGGGCACCTTCACGCCCGTCCCGGTCGTAGCGAGCGACGGCGGGTCCGTCGCGCCCCTGCAGCGAACGGAGCATACCGTGACCGTGCTGCAGAGCGACGACGGGGACGTGGTGGTCCTCCCCTACGGCGGGCTCGGCAACCTCGGCACGCCGGACAACCCGCGGCTCGGCCCGCTCCCGTTCATGCGGCAGCTGCTGTTCGAAGACGGCCCCGGAGGCCCCCGGCTCGTCGCGCCGGACCGGAGCGAGGGCTTCCGGCTCACCGCCGTCGCGCGGCACACCCAGACGCCCCTCGCCGACGTCGGCCCCGACGGGTTCGGCCGCTACCTCGTCGCGGGCGCCTCGCCGCCGGACGACCCCGACATCCCGGCCCCTTTCGAGTTCGTATTCGAGCCCTCGCTGCTGGACGTGCTGCTGACCGGCCCGCTCGCCGAGCCGCGAACCGATCACGCGGCGGCCCCGTTGAGCCCGGGCCTGACGCTCGTGACGGGCGGGCTCGCTCCCGGCGAATCGACGTTGCCGGGTGGTGCCACCCGCGCTACGGGTGAAGTTTTCGCGGACGAAGTCGGCCGGTTCTTCCGGTTCGCGGACAACGTGCGCCTCGCCGCACCCCGTTGGGGACACACTGCAACAAATCTCGGCGGCAACCGAATACTGCTCGTGGGCGGGTTCTCCGCCTCCGGCCAGGCCCTCCCATTTATCGAGTTGTTCATCGGCCCCTCGTAATGCACGGAACGACTCCCCGCTCATGACGATCCAACGCATCCTCCAGTTCATCCTCGTCGCCATCGTGCTGATGGTGGCGTTCTCGCTGTTGGTTTTGCTCCTCCGCATCGGGACGGTGCTGCTGGGTATCGGGTTGAAGCTCCTGCTCTTCCTGCTCATCATCGCGGCCATCCTGCGCTTCTTCGAGCTCCTGGTCAACAAGCGACGGCGGTATTGAGCGCCCGGTCGATGCCCGCCCGTCGCCCCCGTATCTTCAGGCAGCCCCGCCACGCCGGGGGCTGCCTTTTTTACTTGCCGACGCTGCCTTGACGACTACCGACCCGACCCTCGACGCCCCGCCCCCCGCCGCGAGCGACGCCCCATCGACGCTCCGGGTGAACTCCGAGACCGCCCCGCTCCGGCAGGTCCTCGTGCACACGCCGGGCGAGGAGATGCGCCTCGTCTCGCCGGAGAACAAGCTGGACCTGCTCTTCGACGACCTGCTCTTCACCGAGCGGGCGCAGGAGGAGCACCGGCTGATGTGCCAGCTGTTCGAGGCCGTCGTGGACCAGCCCGACGCCGTGCTCCAGGTGTCGGACCTGCTGCGCGACACGTTCAACACCGAGGACGCGCGCTACGAGTTCATCGCCCTCCTCGCCGAGCGGCTGCCGGAGCGGAACTTCGAGGCCTACGAGCGGGAGCTCCGCCGCCTCTCGCCGGACGAGCTGCACCGCTTCGCGCTCACCGGCCAGTCGAGCCTCCGCCTCTCGACGAACCCGCTGCCGAACCTGATGTTCACGCGCGACCTCTCGGCCGTCGTCGGGGACCACGTCATCCTCTCGCACGCGGCCACGGACGCGCGGGCGCGCGAGAGCCTCATCATCCGCTCCATCTACCACCACCACCCGCGCTTCGCCGGGCTGGGCGACTGCCTGATCGAGCTCCCGGCCGACGTGTCGTTCGAGGGCGGCGACCTCCTCGTCGTCGACGAGAAGGTCGTCCTCATCGGGCAGTCGGAGCGGACGTCGCTCGGCGGGGTGATGGCGGTGACGCAGGAGCTGTTGGCGCGGACGCCCGTCGAGCACGTGCTGATGGTGAACCTCCCGAAGGCGCGCTACTGCATGCACCTCGACACCGTGTTCACGTTCGCCAGCGAGGACGAGTGCGTCGCGTTCCCGCCCATCATCGAGCACGACCACAACAACGTGCTGCACCTCACGGCCGCCGACGGCCCCGACCGCTTCCACATGCAGATCTGGCCGAACCTGAAGGACGCGCTCGAAGGACTGACCGAGCGCTCGTTCGCCTTCGTCCCCTGCGGCGGCGAGGACCCCGTCACGCAGCGGCGCGAGCAGTGGACCGACGGCGCGAACCTCTTCGCCCTCGCCCCCGGCATCGTCGTCGGGTACGAGCGCAACCAGGTCACGAACAACGCGCTCCGCGAGCGGGGCTACCACGTCGTCGAGGCCGAGGCGTTTCTGGCGTATCACGCGGGCAACCCCGTCGGCAGCGGCACCAAGGTCGCGATCCAACTCCGCGGGCACGAGCTCTCGCGCGGGCGCGGCGGCCCGCGCTGCATGACGATGCCGCTCCTGCGAGCGACGAGCGGAGAATGACGAGCGCCGAACGTTCTTTCGCGGCACCCGTTCGTCGTCCGGCATTCGTAACCCGTCACTCGATATGATCTCCCTCCTCGACCCGGATCGCCGCTGGATGCGGCAGGCCCTCCGCGAGGCCGAGCGCGCCTTCGAAGAGGGCGAGGTGCCCGTCGGCGCGGTCGTGGTGAAAGACGGCGTGCTCGTCGGGCGGGGCCGCAACGCCGTCGAGCGGCTGGGCGACCCGACGGCGCACGCGGAGATGCTCGCGCTCTCGGCCGCGTGCGAGACCGTCGGCTCGAAGTTCCTCGACGGCTGCACGCTCTACGTCACGCTCGAACCCTGCCCGATGTGCTCGGGCGCGCTCGTGCTCGCCCGCCTGCAGAAGCTCGTCTTCGGCGCGTTCGACGAGAAGTTCGGCGCGTCGTCCACGCTCTACACGATCCCCCAGGACCCGCGCCTCAACCACCGGGTCGAGGTCGTCTCCGGCGTCGAGGCCGACGCCGCGGCCGACTTGCTGCGCGGCTTTTTCCAGCGGCGTCGAGCGGAGGGCACCTCGGCCCGGCCCGGCGACGGGAAGCGCGCGTGAAGCCGAAACCGCCGGTTCGGCCGGGCCGTTCAACGCGCCCCATGAACCCCACGGCATCCCCCATGCGCGACGTCATCATCATCGGCGCGGGCCCCATCGGGCTCGCCTGTGCGATCGAAGCCAAGCGCGCCGGGCTCGACGCGCTCGTGATCGAGAAAGGCGCGCTCATCAACTCGTTCCTCGGCTACCCCACGGGGATGGAGTTCTTCTCGACGCCGGACCTGCTGGAGATCGGCGGCTACCCGCTGATCTCGCGCGGCTACAAGCCGCTCCGCGAAGAGGCCCTCGACTACTACCGCCGCGTCGCCGAGGTCGAAGACCTCGACGTGAACCTCTACGAGCGCGTCGTCCGCGTCGAGGGCGAGGTCGGCGACTTCACCCTCGAGACCGAAAAAGGAACCTACGCCTGCCGCTTCGTCGTCGGCGCGACGGGGTTCTACGACGTGCCGAACCTGATGGGCGTCCCCGGCGAGGACTTGGGAAAGGTCTCGCACTATTACAAGGAGCCGTACCCGTACAGCGGGCAGAAGGTGGCCGTGATCGGGGCGAAGAACTCGGCCGCGAAGGCGGCGCTCGACCTCCTCCGCCACGGCGCGGACGTGACGCTCATCGTGCGCGGCCCGGAGGTCTCGCCCAGCGTGAAATACTGGATCCGGCCGAACCTCGTCAACCGGATCAAGGACGGGCAGATCACGGGCTACTTCGACACCACGGTGCGGGAGATCCGCGAGCACTCGCTCCTGCTCGACACGCCGGACGGCGAGCGCGAGATCGAGAACGACTGGGTGCTCGCCCTGACCGGCTACCGCCCCAACTATCCCCTGCTCGAACGGCTCGGCGTGGAGTTCGAGGGGCCCGCGCGGAAGCCGGTCCACGATCCCGACACGCTCGAGACGAATCGGCCTGGACTCTACCTCGCCGGAACCGTTTGCGGCGGGATGGACACGAGCGAGTGGTTTATCGAGAACGGCCGCGTGCACGCCCGGCAGATCATGGCCCACATCACGGCGCAGGAGCCGGTCGCGGCCTAGCGTCTGCCGTGGCGCCTACGGCAGCGCGTTGAGCACCTGCCGCGCGGTGGGTTGGCCGGGGTCGATGCTGAGCGCGCGTTGCGCGAAGCGCCGCGCCTCCGCCGCATTCCCGACTTGCAGGTACGCCGCCGCGAGGTTGGCGGCGACGTCGGCCCGACCGGGCGCCACGGCAGCAGCGCGCGTCAGCACGTTCACGGCCTCGCCGAACGCACCGCGCTGGAGGTGGTACGTCCCGAGGTTGCTCAGCGCGTTCGCGTGGTTCGGGTCCGCATCGACGGCGCGCTGGAACAGATCGCCGGCAGCGTCCGCTGCCCCCTGCCCCGCCCGCACGATCCCGAGGTTGACGAGCGCGTCGACGTAGTCGGGCTGCAACTCGACGGCCGTTTCGAGGTGCCGGATCGCCTCGGCCGGATCGCCTCCCGCGCGCAACAGCGCCGTGCCGAGGTTGTACTGCGCGGTCGCGAGCCACGGCTCGAGGTCCGCGGCGGCGCGGTACTCGCGCGTCGCCTCCCGCATCCGGCCCTGCGCTTCGAGGAACCGCCCGAGGTTGACGCGGACGTCGGCGAGGGCCGGCTGAATGGCGAGCGCCTCGCGGTAGCGCCGCTCGATCTCGGACGGCGTATGACCCACGGCCTCGTACGCTTGGGCGAGCGTGTTGAGCCGCTCCGGCACGTCCGGGTTCAGGCGGACGGACTCTTCGAGCGCGGGGATCGCCGCCTGCGTCTGTCCGAGGTGCATCCGTGCGAACCCGAGCAGGTAGTGCCCTTCGCTGAGCGTCGGCGCGTCCGGCAGCGCCGCTTCGAGGATTTCGATCCCGCGCCGTATCGCGTCGTCGTTGAGCTGCCGCTTGCCGTGGATGACGTACGCCATCCCTTTGTAGACCTCGCCCTCGGCTCCGCTCGCATCGCGCGGGAAATAGCTCGTGAGCTCGACCTCTCCCGGCGTCCCTTGCACCTGCCCCGTCACGCGGTTCTCGGCGCGGACGACCCGGATGAGGTGGTCCGTAAACGAGGAGTGCGGGGCGTCCTCGGCCTCCACCTTCGGCATGTGGCACGCGAAGCAGTTCGACGCTGCCGTGTGTTGCTCGCGGAGCTCCGCCGTCGGCATCGTGGCTTGCAACGGGTCGGTCGCGTGGCAATCGATGCAGGTCGCGTTGAAGTACGCCGGGCCTTTCGTGCGGAAGCCCTCGTGCGGGTCGTGGCACGTCGTGCACGTCATCGCGGCCGACTCCTGGAAGCACGCGCTCTGCTTCATCCGGTCCGCGTGCGAGATCACGCTGATCTTTCCCGTCTCCTCGGCGTCGAGGTTGAAAAGGGCGCGGTGCGCAGCGAGCGGCGTCGACGGCCGGTAATCGAACGCGCCTCTGCCCTCGCGGAGGATCGACACGGTGCCGTTGAGGTGGCACTGCTGGCACACGTCGAGCTGCCCGTCGAGGCTGAGGTGGGCAGGGTTGATGATCGTGTAGTCGATGGAGTCGGTCGGTTCGGGGTCAGCGAGCCGCGCCTCGACGTGGAGCGCGCCCGGCCCGTGGCACCGCTCGCACCCGATCCCCCCGGCGAGCTCCGTGTACGCCCCGTCGACGAACGCCACGGGCTCGCTGAAGCCGTTGTGGCAGGCCATGCAGCGCGACGGTATCGCGCGGTCGAAGCGCCCGTTCGACACGCGATAGCCGGGGCTGAAGTCCCACTGCTCGTTCTGCGTGTACCACGTCAGCGGGAGCTGGTAGTAGTGGCCGGCCTCCGTCGTGAAGTACGTCCGGGCCGCCGTGCCGCTGCCCACCACGAGATCCATCCGCCGAATGAGTCGATGCGTTTTCTCGCCTTCTGCGTTCAGGCGGTACTCTTCCTGATAGAACGCGCCGTCGCGGGCGTAGACGGTGTAGTAGAAGTCGCTCTCATCGTGCCGCAGCACGAGGTCTCCGCTGAAATCCTCGACGGCGTTCTCCGGCGTCAACGGGTAGAGCGATTGCGCCATCCCGTGCGTCTGGTAGCTCGCGTAGAGGTCTTCGTGGCACGTCGCGCACGACGCGGGGCCGACGTAATCGACGTCCGCCAAGACGTTCTGATACGGCGTCGCGGACGGCTCACCCGAGGGCGGAGCCTCCGCGCTCCGCTCGGCGCAGCCGGTGAGGAGAACGAGCATCAGAACGAGGCCGAGAAGGAAGCGCATGCGCGAGCGGGCCGAGGCGAGGGAAGATGGCCCTGGAACGGGCGGCCTGAAAATAAACAACGGGGTGGGCCCGTCAAGGCCCACCCCGTTGCCCTACAGGGTGCTACCACCCGGTGAACGACCTAGAGCGTGAAGCTCACCGCGAACATGTTGACGCCGCTGAACACGTCGGAGGGGCGGTAGGTGTAGTCCACCGCGAGCCCGTTGCCGACCATGTCGAGGTTGACGCCGGCACCGATGTTCCAGACCTCCCAGGCCGTCACGTCCGGGTCGCCGTTGATGTCGAGCCCGCCGCGGACGAAGAAGAGGCTCTGGTACCCGACCTCGACCCCGGTCGCGTAGTTATCCAGGTCGTACGAGTTCGACCGGAAGTTGCCCAGCACGGTTGCGGTGATGTCGCCCGCGAACTGGCGGGTGTAGGCCGCGCCGAAGTTCAGCAGCGAGGGGAGCTCGGCACCGAGGTCGTCGATGTTACCGGCGATGAAGCCGACGCCGTCCGGGCCGGCCTGCGGGATCGGCGAGTCGAGGCCGTCGCCGGTGAACTCCATCTGCGGGCCGAAGTTCTTCAGGCTGACGCCGAAGCGCAGGCCGCTCTCGCCGACGACGTAGGTCATCCCCGCGTCGAACGCGATGCCGTTGGAGTTCACGTTGTCGATCCGGCGGCTGAGCCCCTTGAACGTCACCCCGGCCGAGATGCGGTCGGTGAACTGGCGAGCGAGCGTGGCCCCGAGGACCAGCACCGAGGCGTCCCACGTAAGGGTCGGATCCCTCTCCGGGCTCTCCGCGGTCTGGCGCGGGATGTCGCCGTAGTCCCACGAGGTGATCGTCAACGCGAGGTTGTTGTTGCCGAAGCGCTGGGCGACGCCGAAGTAGTTGATGCCGATATCGGCCCAATACTCCGTGCGGCTGAACATCGCGTTCGTGCTGGTATTGACCATGAGGGCGGCGGGGTTGCTCTGCAGGGCCTCGACCCCGCTCATGGTGCTTAACCCGCTGGTGAGCGCGGAGCCGAGTGCCACCGTGCGGGGCGTGATCGGGACGAGCAGCTCTTCCATGGCCGCCGTACCAGATCGGTCGTCTCCCTGCGCGTAGGCGTCCGTGATGCAGAGCCCGAAGAGGGATGCGATCAAGACGCTGGCTGTGAGGAGTTTCGTTTTCATATCAGGATTCCGGTTTGGGATGACGTAGGCGCGTCTCGATCGGTCTAGAAGACGGTGATCCGGTTTTTGCGGTTGACGACCCCGAACTTCAGGACCTTCTCACCGACACCCGGAACATCGACGTGGATCAGGTACATGCCGCTCGCGACGGGCAGCTGGTTGTGGGTGTTGAGGTCCCAGTCCAGCGACCGGCTCGGCCCTTCTTTTTGGAGGGTGCGGATGAGCGTCCCCGCGACCGTGTAGATGCTGATGGTCGCGCGCTCCGGCATGTTGATGAAGCGGACGATACGGTCGAGGTTGTCGGTCTCGTAGGCGGAGACGCCCATGTAAGGGTTCGGCACGATCCCGATCAGGTCGAGCGCCTCTTCAGCGGCAGCCTGCTGGTCCGTCTGGAAGGCGAGCTCCCTCGTGTCGAACACCACCCGGTCCCCTGGGCGAACGCCCGGCTTCGGCGAGGTGACGAAGCGAACGATGGTGCCTGGAGGCGGAGTTTCACCATCCATGTCGTAGTCGGCGAATACAACGCCTTCGCTTCCGCCGACCGGCCGCACGATGATATCGCTGAGGCCCTTGTAGCAGAAGTCGGCATAGTAGCCCTGGATGCGGCACGCAGTATTAGCCCTATCGCCGAAGGGAACGATGTCTATCTGCTCATCCCCGTCGGTTTCAGGGTCGTAGACATTCCCTATTCCGAACCCACTGGCAGCATCTGCGAAGAGCTCGTAGCCGTTGGGGCGGTCCGGCATGAGCCCAGCGACCGGGAGAGAAACAGGTAGACTGAGCGAGTCTAACCTAGTTTCGATCACTTGCTCGTCGTCGATCGTTACTCTCTGACGAGTACTGAAGATCACGTTTTGCTCCGTCGGGAAGGTGTCAGACCAGTTGGTGGCCGTCCCGCCCGCTTCGGGAAGAATCAAGGGGATCATGCGAATGTCGTCATCCTCAAACCCCGCTTGTGCGTAGCCGACGTTCACGATCTCGAACGGCACGCTCACCACGGTGCCACGACCAAAGCGCAGATCTCCGAGTCCCTCAATAGAGAGACCGAAACACCCCCCAGATGCTGCGCACTCGTCCGTAAAGCGGATCTCGTAGTCATCTGGTGCTGCGGCGGTGATGACCGAAGTAAGAGTGCCCAAGTCATTCGACGGGGTCGTTAGAATGTAGGACTCCGTACTGTTAGGGCTTAGCCACACCGTATTCCCTCCGAGGTACTCGGGGTACTGGCATCCTATATCGAGGGAGTTCTCGGTACATACGTCGGCGTTCGGATTCGCAGTCTCGACGATTCCATTCGCGATATCGATTGCGACATTACTGAAATCAGGCTCGTCTTGACCTTCTACATCGAAGGCGACTCGAAGAGAGCTAGTGAGGCCTGCGTAGTTAGCAGTTTCGTCCGCGTCTGACGCGAATGCGCTCGGCACTTCGGGGTCCTCAACGACGAAGAACTCGATCCCGTCGATGACGATCCGCTGATCGAAGGGGCCGATGATCAGCGACGTGGAGTCGATCTCCGTTGGGAAGTCGGAGAAGGCCTCCTCCCCACTGAAGACGACGTTCCCGTCACGAAGGATGCGGAAGACGGTAGCGAGCGAATCCGGACGAGGCGCCCCCGTATCGATCTCCAAGACCTCCACGGCATAGTCCTGCCCGGTGAGCTGTGTGGGGTCCACGACACGGACCCCGATGTTTCCAGCTCCGGCACCCGACGTGCGTTCACCTATGATCAGGTCTCCGATATCGCTGTTTACCACCGACCCGCCGCCGCCCGCGATCGTCTTGGAGGGGCGCACGGTGATGGTGCTCGCAGCACTCTCGATGATCTTAGGGATCGAGAACTGGCTGTAGGCGAGCGCCGTGATGCCGAAGTAGTAGTCCTGGTAGTTGGTGAGCCCCAGGTCCGTGAGGTCGTAGCTGTATTGGATGCCCGTATCTTCGCCGTCGAAGGCGAGGAAAGGGATATCTGTTTGAGTCACTACGTCTCTCACGGTGTCGACCACCATCGTGACGCCGTTGATGACGTCGTAGGTGGCGAGCAGCTCACGGTTGACGTCGGAGAAGTTGCTCGACGGATACCGGTAGATGTTGAACGCCTCGAAGTTGTACGTGGAATCCGGTACGTTCGTCCCGGCCAGGAGCCGGTCGAGGATTTCATAGCGGCCGAGGTAGTTCGGGCTGTTGGTGGGGTAGCCCCACACGAGGGCCGCGGCTTCGTCCGTCTCGATGGCTTCGAGGCAGTTCCCGGAGCCGGGCTGCAGCTGCGGGTCGGTGCTCGCCGCGCTGCATCGCGGCGGCGGCGGCGGCGCGCTCGCGAGCTCGAAGTCGATGTCGTACGCCGTCTGCGCGACGCGGTCGTTGATGCGGAGCTGCGTGATCGAGTCGAAGCGGTCGCTCCCCTGCCCGAACACGACCCCGTACACGACGACCTGCGAGTCGCCCTGATTGAGGTCGAACGGGCCGGTCGTCACGAGGAATCGACGGTCGCCAGGAGTGTTGGCCGCACCACTTCCGTCGGTGTTCACCTCGCTCCAGAACTCGTTCTCGACGGGGTCGCCGGGGAAGGCGAAGAGGGTGACTTCACCGTCTGTCTGGTAACCGGTGCCGCCTACCGTCATCGGGACGCCATCGCGCCACAGCCCCTGCATGTAGTTGTAGTAGTCCTCTCCACCCGTGGGGTCGGAGGTGGGATCGGCGCCGCCGATGTTGGAGAAGTAGTTGAAGCGCGTGACGCCGAGAGTGTCGCCGTCCACGATCGGCCCCTGGAAGAAGTCGTACCCTGCGGCCGGAGGCACGCCGTAGTTCGCGTCAACATCCGCGCCGTTGTACACGTAGGCGAGGCTGAGCGTGGTGTCCACGCCGACGAAGTCGTCGGTGGCGTCGCCGAGGTCCGGATCGGAGAAGATCGAGAAGAACACGTCGTTGATCACGCCGGGCGACTTCTTGATGACCGTGTACCGGTAGAACGTGACGTCGTTGAGCGCGTCGGCGCGGGCGAACGAGAAGGCCAGCACCTGCACCTCGATACCGATGGGCGGCGTGAGGTTGTTCGTGTGCGTGTTCCCCACGTCGTTCATGACCCACCAGAGCGCCTGGTCGCCGACGATCTCGGGACGATCGCCGGCGTCGAGGTCGTAGACGGGCCGGCCCGCGGCTTCGCGGACGGCTACCACCACGCGCTCCTGCTCGTCGCGCTCGTCGGCGAACCCGTCGCCATCGTTGTCGATACCGTCGGTGCCCTCGTCGGTGAGGCCGTCGCCGTCGTCATCGAAGGCGTTGTCGGGCGCCGCGATCACGGGCGCGCCGAGTTCGGCAGGCCACGCGGCGAGATCGGCGGACGGCGGCTGCCCGCCTTCGAACGCGAGGATGTCCGTGCGGCTGACCTTGTAGATCCGGTCGAATTCGCTGCAGCCCGACGGGTTCGGCAGCGTGCCGTCGTCGTTGAGCGGGCCGGGCCAGAACTCGAAGTCGGAGTAGGTGGACCCCGCGAGGCGGAGGTCGCCGTCGACCTCGCCGCCGATCCAGATACCGCTGGCGAAGATCGGGGAGTTGCCGGAAGCCTGCGGGACGAGGTAGCCGTCGCCAGCTGTGGTGGTGTTGCCGTAGAAGAGGCTGCCCGTGTTGAACACGCGGGCGAGCACGTTGTTGACGTCGAGGTCTCTCTCTGCGGTGCCCAGCTGGCAGTCCCCGGGGAGCGGGGCCTGGGCGGAGGCCGTGGGTGCTATCCCCGCCGCGAGGGCGAAGAGCAGGAGGAGGATAGTGGGGTAAGATCGCATGCGAGCCATCTCCGTGTTTGTTGGAGCGGGGAGTCTGTCTGGAAGTAGGGGGCCGAAAAGGGCGAGCCCGGCGGAATCACGCCACCGGGCTCGCCCGCTGTCGGCGTCTAGAAGTCGAGCAGGAAGCCCAGGCGCACCCGGCGCGGCGGCCCGTAGAAGAAGCCGCCCCCCGAGGACTGGGAGTCGCCGATGTTGACCGGGCCGCTGATGTACGTGTTGTAGTTGAACGCACGCCCGTCTCTGTCCGGGGCGTCGTTCAGGAACGAGATGCCACCCGGGGAGAGGAGGTAGCCGTCCTGGTCGGCCAGCCCCGTAGCGCGGTAGACGGCGATCACGTTCTCGGTGTCGAGGAGGTTCTGCACCCAGAGGTACGCCTTGAGCCGCGCGTTCCCGAGACCGAGGTCGAAGCCGCGGTCGATGCGGAGGTCGAGCCGCGTCGTCGCCGGCAGCGTCTCGCTGTTGATGCCGCCCTCCACCGGGGACGTGAACGAGTCGTTCACGCTGAAGGCGGAGGCGGTCAGCGGCGTGTAGCGCTGCCCGCTCCCGAAGGAGCCGAGCACGTTGATCCCGAAGTTCTCGAGGATGCGGGCCCCGCCGATCATCGGGCCCTCGTCCGCGCCGAAGCGGTAGTCCAGCGAGACGTTCGCCGTGTGGCGCTGGTCGAAGTCGGCCGGGGTGATGAAGTTCGGGAAGAAGTCCCCGCGCCACACGGCCGTGTTCGTGGACTCGGAGTCCGAACCCGTCCCGCTCGCGAAGGAGAGGGTGTAGTTCGCGTTGAGGGCGAGGTTGTTCGTCCGCCGCAGGTCGAAGCCGACCTCCACGCCTTTCGTCGTGGTGAAGTCCGCGTTGAGGAAGGTGCCGTAGGCGGGGAAGCCGCCGAAGAGCGTGCGGTTGGAGATCTTGTTCTCCTGCGTCCGGTAGAAGCCGGAGAGCGTGAACGCCGCCCGCTCGCCCACGCGCTGGCGGAAGCCGAGCTCGTACTGCGTCGTCTTCTCCGGCTCGAGCGCCGGGTTCGGCGTGCGCGAGTCCTGCCCCGAGAGGACCTCGTACGTGGTGAACGGCGTGAAGGACCGCTCCGTCGGGCGCTGGCTCGTGACGTTGTAGCTCGCGAAGAAGAGCGCGCGGTCGGTCACGGGGAAGCTCACGCCCACGCGGGGCATGAACGTCACCTGCGGCTCGTAGTCCGTGAAGATCGTCGAGAGGTCCTCCTCGACCTCCGCCACCTGACCCGAAAGGGCGCCACCGGTGATGGCCTGCGCCGTCGTGGCGATGCCCTCGACGTCGAAGAAGTTGCCGTCCGTGTCGCGGTAGCCGACGACCTCGTTCGCGTCGTTGAAGTAGATGGCGTAGTCGGAGTCGATCGAGCTCGGGATCGAAAAGCCCTCGCCCTGGAAGAAGTCCGAGTCCGAGTTCGTCAGCTGGTCGCCGATGTTGCTCGGCCGCGCGATCGGCACGTTCGTGAACGGATCGAGGAGCGTGAGCGTGTTGTTGTCGAACACGTCCACCCGGAGCCCGAGGTTGATCACGAGGTCCCTGAACTCGATCTTGTCCTGCACGTAGCCGGCGTAGTAGATCGGCTCGTACGGGGCGACGTTCGTGTTCGTCCCGTCGAAGTAGGCCTGGACGTCCTGGTCGTCCACCTCCTCGGTGCCGAGGTAGTTGTAGCCGTAGCGCGAGACGATCTGCTCCTCCATCACCTCGAAGGGCAGCTGGTCGTAGCGCTGCACGCCGTTGGGGAACTCCTGGCTCGGCGCCACGGCGCCGTCGGTGTCGTTGTAGTACTGCGCGAGAGCCGTACCGGCGATGTCGATGAACCGCCGCGTCTCCTTCTCGAACTCCCCGCCGAACTCGATCTGGTGGACGCCGAGCTGCGTGGTCGCGCTGCCCGAGAAGCGGAACTGCTGGTTGTGCTGCTTCTGGAAGCGCGTCTGAGGCGTACCGGGGAGGTTGAACGTCCCGGCCAGACGGGAGGGGCGCCGGCCGGCGTCCTGGGCGTAGAGCTGCTGGTACTCGCCTTCGCGGAAGACGAGGTAGCGGCGCGCGATGGCGCTGTACTCGTTGTCGATGTCGCCGTAGAAGAGGGCGTCCTCGATGTTATCCGAGAAGCCCTCGGGGTACTGGACGTAGTTGAAGTCCTGGTACTCGCCCTGGATCTGGTAGAACGCGTTGTCGGAGAGGCGCTGGCGGAAGGTGCCGTAGGCGCGCCAGCTCTGGCGCTCGTCGTTGTAGAACCGGTCGCGGTTGTAGAGCGAGTTCGTAAACGTAAACTCCTCGGTATGGCGCGCGTTGTACCCACCGCCGAGGCGGAGGCTGAGGGCGCTCGTGAGGTTGAGCGTCACGTTGCCGTTGACCGTGTAGTCCTGCCGCGGCGCGTCCTTGCCCCGCTCCAGGTCGAAGCGGTCTTCGGTGTAGGTCCCCGGCGCGTCGAGGAGGAAGCTGTTCTCGGCGATCGAGAACCCATCGGGGATCTGGTCGCCGAGGAGCTCCGCGAGGTCGCTGTTGTTGAGCCCCTCGATGAACTCCCCGTCCTCGTCGAAGAAGAGGTCCGACGGCAGCGCCACGAACTGCTCGTCCCCCGCGCCGTTCACGACGCGGATCGTCTGCGGGTTCTGCTGCACGAAGGCGAAGTCGTCGTCCGAGAGCCGGTAGGTGTCGACGCTGTAGACGTTGTAGTCCCGCTCGAACGTGCCCTGCCCGGAGAGGAAGAAGCTCGCCCGGCCCGGGATGATGGGACCGCCGATGGAGAGCGACCCGAGGTTGTACCCGAAGTCGTCGAGCACCTCGCTCGTGATCAGCTCGGCGGAACCGAAGAAGTTCGTCCCGCCCGACTTCGTCGTGATCGAGATCACGCCGCTCTGCACGTCGCCGTAACGGGCGGGGATCGTCCCGATGAGCATCTCCTGCTCGGCGATGGCGGCCTGGTTGACGCCCACGGGGGCGGACCCCGTGACCTTCACCCCGTCCACGTAGTAGGCGATCTCCTCGTCGCGGCCACCGCGGACGAAGAGGTCGTCCCCGCGGCCGCTGTTGACGACGCCGGTCTGGATGGCGGCGACGTCGGCGACGCCACGGATGGGGAGGTTCTGGATGTCCTCACCGGTGACCACGCGCGGCGCGCCGATGGCGTCCTTCTGGATGATCGGCCGCTCGTAGGTGACCGTGACCGTGCCGAGCTCCTGCGGCCCGAGCTCGAAGTTCTGCTCGGTCGTGTACCCCGTGGAGATCTGGAGCCCCTCGACGGTCTGCGTCTGGTACCCGACGAACGACGCCGTCACGGAGTAGCTCCCGACGGGGACGCCGATGATGAAGTAATTACCGTCGATGTCCGTGGCCGCACCGAGTTGGGTGCCCTCCACGACGACGTTGGCGCCGGGGAGCGGATCTCCGAGGTCGTCGACGACGCTGCCGGCGATGCGGCCAGTGTTCTGTGCCACTGCTGCTAGTGGCGTAGCCAGCAGCAGCAAGAGCACGAGTGTACCCAGGTTGCGAAGCATATGCTACCTCCTCCGAATGGTAGTGCGGGATTGAAGTTGAGCCGGGGCGAGGGGCCCGCGGTTCACGTTAGAGTGGATTGCGCTGAGGTTTACCGCCAGCGACCCCGGTTGCGAAAGGCTGGATGCAACCGGCGTGGCTGCACGTGCGAGACCCCATGCGTGCGACGGCTCCCACGGTCCCCCTCGCGGGGGCCAGTCGAGCGAGGGCCGACGGCCTCTCGCGTTGCGCCCGCCGTGGCGGCCGGGCCGGTGGGATAGAAGAAGAGCCGTAGCAACGTGAACAGGTGGGTCCTCTGGGTGGGCGGTTCGACTTGGTCGTTCTTAATCGTTCCGTAACGCGGTTGCGAATATAGGAGGGGGTTCTGGAAGTTGTCAAGGCATTCACATTCCCCCCTGCCCCTCGCCGATACGAAACGGAGTCTACAGTGCGTTCAGAGGGGTTGGGGCTTCTTTTTTGCCCGGCCCCGGCAGCATTCTATCTCGCATAGGTTTAAAGCCCTAAGCGAACACCGAGACGGACGCGGCGCGGCAGGCCGTAAAAAAAGGGGCCTCCCGAGCTCTGAACGCCTCCAATATTGACGGGACCGCCCGTGAAGGCAAGGTAATTAAATGTGCCTGACGCCGGACTGGGCTGATTTGTTATGTACGCATCCCCGGCTGCCGTGCCGAGGAAGCCGTCGTCGTCGGGCTCCCCGGTAGCGCGGTAGACCGCCAACGTGTTCCGCGTGTCGAGCACGTTCTCGACCCACACGAACGCGTCGAGCGTACCCGGACCCAGGGGTATCCGCTTCTCTATTCTGAGATCGAGTTGCGTCGCCCACGGCAACCGTGCCTCGTTGAGCTCTCCGCCGACCGGATTCGTGAAGGGGGCCGTCACGCTAAACCCAGGCCCGGAGAGTGCGGTGTACGGTCGCCCGCTCTGTGCCGCGAAGACGGCCCCGACGCCTACCCCTCCGAAAACCGCGACGCCTGCCACCCTCGGCCCCGCTCCCATGGGCACGCGGTAGTCCGCCGCCACATCAACGGCGTGCCGAACGTCGAAATCGCTCGGGAACGTCCCGCCCACTTCGGTTGGCTGGACGAGGGTTCCGGGCAATGTATTCGCGTCCGCTTCGGCGAACGACAGCACGTACCCGGCCCGCAACGCGAAGCCGCGCGTCTGTGCCAGCGCGCCGACGAGGTCGAGCCCGTAGACCGTTGCCTCGCCCTCGTTGAGATACGTGCCGTAGCTCGGAAACCCGCCGAAGAGCGTCCGCGGCACGATCTGGTTCTGGCGACGGTAGAATGCGGTGGCGCGCACCGTAAGCCCCGCGCCCAACATCCCTTCGACCCCGAACCCAAGGTCGTCCGCGATCTCCGGTTCGAGCCGGGGGTTCCCGATGCGGCTCTGCCCCGTCAACGCGCCGAAGGTCGTGAATGGCTCGAAGAAGAGGGCGGACGGCCGCCGTGCGAGGCGGTTGTAGTACGCGAATGCCTGCGCCCGCTCCGCCACGTCCCACCGCACCCCCAGCCTCGGCGAGAGTACGACATGCGTTGGGGCCTCTTCGAAGGCCGTCGAACGCGGCGCGTCGATGGGCTCGACCTGGCCGGAGAGGGCGCCGGTGATGGCGTCGGGCGTCGTATCGCTGCCCCCGGCGTCGAAGAAATTGCCGTCGAGGTCGCGGTAACCGACGATGGCCCCGACGTCGTTAAAATAGACTGCGTAGTCGGAGCCGATGCCTTGCGGCGCCGTGTAGCCTGCACTCTGAAACAGCAGATCGGCTGGATCGGTGAGGCCGTCGTAGCCCGCGCGGGCAATCGGGAACGGCGCGTAGAGGTCGATGGGTACCGTCGCGTCGCTGCCGAAGGCTTCGACGCGGAGGCCGAGGCGGAGCGTGAGCGCGCCGAGGCTCCACCGGTCCTCGGCGTAGCCCGCCACGTACGTCGGTCGGTAGGGGGCGACGTCGGTGTTCGCGCCGTCGAAGTAGGCCTGCGCGTCCTCGTCGTCCGCCGTTTCGATGCCGAGGAAGTCGTAGCCGTAGCGCGTGACGATGAGCGGTTCCAGCACCTCGAAGGGGAGTTGGTCGTAGCGCTCGACGCCGTCCGGGAACGCCTCGCTCGGGGCGACCGCGCCGTCTGCGTCGTCGTAGAACTGCGCGAGGCTTCCGCCCGCGAGCTCGAACCGCCGCCGCGTCTGCCGCTCCACCTCGCCGCCGACTTCGATTCGGTGCCGCCCGACCGGGACGACGGCACGGCCGTGCAGCCGGAGTGCCGTCCCTTCGGTTTTGCGATAGACCGTCGCGGGGTTGCCTGGCAAACTGAACAGCCCTCCCACCGTGCCGGGCCGCGCGCCCGCATCGGACGTGTACCGGAAGCCGTACTCGCCGCCGCGGAGCACGACGTACCGACGGGCGACGGCGTTCGCCGCGTCGTCGATGTCGCCGTAGAACAGCGCGTCCTCGACGTCGTCGGAGAAGCCGCGCGGGTGCTGCACCGCGCGCCACCGCTGCGCGTCGGCCTGCAGTTCGACGACGGCGCGGCCGGGCGCGTACCGCAGCGCGGTGTAGAAGCGGTCGGCGGCGCGGTCGGCCTCGTAGAGCGCGTCGCGGTTGTAGAGCGCGTTCGTGAACCGCTCTGCGGGTGTGGCCGTCCGGTCGTAGCGCTCGCGGTCGAGCGTGCCGCCGAGCCGGAGGTCGAGGGCGGAAGCGAGGTCGAACGCGGCGCTCCCGTGGAGGGTCAGCCCGTCGAGCGGGTCGTCTTTCGCCCGCGTCCGCTCGAAACGCTTGGCGGTGTAGGTCGCGGGCGCGTCGATGAGAACGTTGTTCGGCGCGAGGTCGAAGCCGGCGGGGAGGTCGAGCGCGCCGCGGAGGTCGTCGTTCGTAAACGGGCGGCCCGCGTCGTTGGCGGCCTGCACGGCCTCCCACGGAAAGGGGACGTAGCGCGTCTCGCTTCCGTCGGTCGTCGCGACCACTTGGGGGTTGGCGAGGAGGTCGGCGTAGGCCTCGTCCGAGAGCCGGTACGTCTCGCCGCCGAACGGCGTGGCGTCGGCGAGACGGCGGAGTTCGCCCGACACCGCGAACCGCCCGATCCGCGCCGAGCCGAGCGGGCCGGACGCGGAGAACGCGCCGAGATTATAGCCGAACGCATCGATCCCGGCTGACGAGAGGCCCTCAATGCGACCGCCGTAGCGGTCGGTTCCTCCTTTGGTCTCTACGAGCACGATCCCGCTCGCGGCTTCCCCGAACTGCGCCGGGACGTACCCCTCCACCACTTCGACCCACTCGACGGCGTCGAACGGCACCGCCGGCTCGCCCACCACCCGCACCCCGTCGATCACGAACGTCGGCGCCTGCCCCACGCGGGCCGGGTCGAACACGCCGCCGGACTGCGGGGACGGCGCGCCCGACGCTGAGCGGTAGAACAACGTGCCGTCGCCGAAGTCGCGGTAGACCCCGGGCAGCAGCGCCGCGACCTCACGGACGGAGCGGAGCGGGAGCCCGTCGAAGCCGAGGCCGGACGTGGAATCGCGCGTCCACACGGAGAGGTCGGCGCGGATCGGGCGGTTCGCGGTGTCGGGGCGAGCGGAATCCGAGGCCGGCTGCGCGGCGAGCGGGAGGGAGAACGCGAGGGCGAGGGCGAGACAGAGCGGGCGCAACGAGGCAGGGGTCGGTGGACGGAAATAAAGGCGCCGAAGTTATCCCTCCGACCTCCGACCCGCAACCCGAATTGAGACTCCGTTCGGATTTACACGTTGACGACGCGTACGTCCTGCACCCCTTCGATCGCGCGGATCTTCTGCACGACGTCGCCGGGCACGGGGTCGTCCACTCCGATGACGGTGAGGGCCATCTCGCCGGGTCGCTCGCGTCCGAGCGCGAGCGAGGCGATGTTGACGTCGGCGTCGGCGAGGAGGCCGCCGACGGTGGCGAGCATGCCGGGACGGTCGACGTTCTGATAGAACAGCAGGTGCCCGTCCGGCTTCGCCTCGAACCGGAACCCGTCGAGCCCGACGAGGCGCGGGTCGTCGTCGCCGAGGACGGTGCCCTGCACCGAGCGCGACGCGTCCGCCGATTCCAGCGTGACTTCGACGAGGTTGGTGAAGTCGGCGGGCTCGGAGTGGCGCTGCTCGTCGACGCGGAGCCCGAGTTCGCGGGCGAGCGTGGGCGCGTTGATGAGGTTTACGGGCGCGTCGCTCCACCGGCTGAGCAGGCCCCGCAGCGCGGCCACCGACAGCACTTCGGCATAGCGCCGCGCCGTCTCGCCATAGCAGCCGATCGTGACGCGGCGCATCTGCCCGTCGGTGATCTGGCTGACGATCTGCCCGAGCCGGTCGGCGAGGTCGATGAAGGGGCGCGCCTCGGGCTGAGCGGCGGCGCGGATGGCCCCGGCGTTGACGGGCGTCGAGACGGGCCGCTCGTGCAGCGCCTCGATCACCTGCTGCGTGACCTGCCGCGCCACCTTCTCCTGTGCCTCGGCCGTGGACGCGGCGATGTGCGGCGTCGTGACGGTACGGGGATGGCGGACGAGTTCGTCGAGCCCCGGCGGCGGCGGCTCCTGGCTGTACACGTCGAGCGCGGCTCCGCCGACCTTCCCGCTCTTCAACCCGTCGAGGAGGGCGGCTTCGTCGACGATCCCGCCGCGCGCGCAGTTCACGACGTAGACGCCGTCGCGGCACTGCGCGAGGCTATCGGCATTAACAAGGTGTCGCGTCGCGTCGTTGAGCGGCGCGTGGAGCGTGACGACGTCGCTCTCGGCCCACAGCCGGTCGAGCGGGACGAGCTCGACGCCCAGCCGCTCCGCGGTCTCGGCGGAGAGGACGGGGTCGAACCCGATCGTCCGCATCCCGAAGCCTTGCATCCGCTTCGCCACCTCGCGCCCGATCTTCCCGACGCCGATGATCCCGAGCGTTTTGCCGTCGAGTTCGGCACCGGCGAACTCCTTCCGCTCCCACGCCCCGCCCTTCAGCGAAGCCGCGGCCTGCGGGATCTGCCGTGCGACGGCGAGCATCATCGCGCACGTGTGCTCGGCCGTCGAGATCGTGTTGCCGTCGGGCGCGTTGAGCACGAGGATGCCGCGCCGCGTGGCCGCGTCGAGGTCGATGTTATCCACCCCGACGCCCGCGCGGCCGATCACGCGGAGGTTCGGCGCGGCGGCGATGAGGTCGGCGGTGAGCTGGGTGCCGCTGCGGACGATCCACCCGTCGGCTTCGGGCGCGAGCGCCTCCAACTCCTCCGGCGACTTCTTGAGGTGGACGTGCGGGGTGATCCCGGCGGCTTCGAGGAGTTGGCTGCAGACCGGGTCGAGGGCGTCGGTGACGAGGACGTTCACGGGACGATGGGGCGCGGTGACGGAGGGCGACGGGCCCGCAAGGTACCACGCGTCACGCGACGTTCGTCAGCAACTCGACCCATTTCCAGACCTCGTCGGCGCCCTGCTTTTTCTCGGCCGACGTGAGCACGACGGGGAGGTCGAGCCCCATCCCTTTCAGCCGCTTTTTGAGTTGGGCCACGCGGCTGCGCTGCTGGTTCTTGCCGAGCTTGTCCGCTTTCGTGAGCAGGATGATGTACGGCGTCGGGCCGCCGCGCAGGAGGTCGAGCAGTTCCTCGTCGAGCTTGGTCGGCGGGTGCCGACTGTCGATGAGGTGGAACACGACGCCGAGCGGCTGCCGCTCCGTCACGTACCGCCCGATCAGCTGCATCCACTTCGCGCGCTGCGTCTTCGCCACCTTCGCGTAGCCGTAGCCGGGGAGGTCGACGAGGTAGAACCCGCCCTGCCCCTGCTTCGCGTTGACGAGGTAGTAGTTGAGCGTGGCCGTCTTCCCCGGCGTGTTGCTCGTGTGCGCGAGCGCCTTCCGCCCGATGAGGTAGTTCAGGAGGGAGCTTTTGCCGACGTTCGAGCGCCCGACAAAGGCGAGCTCGACGCGGCCGTCGTCGGGGAGCTGCTCCCACTTCGCGGCGGAGCGGATGAACTCGACGTTGGTAACCTTCACCCCCTGCTTCCTCCGGTGCCTGAAGGCACCTCCGGAAGCTGTCCCCCTTCGTAAGGGGGACAGCCGCGCGAAGCCTGAGCGCGCAGCGCGATGCGAGTGCGGCGGGGGGTCCGTGTCACGCCACCTGCACGAAGTGGGCCTTGACCGTCTCCCCGATCTCGGCCGGGTTCTCGACGACCGTGATGCCGGCTTCGCGCATCGCATCGAGCTTGGCCTCGGCCGTGCCCTTGCCGCCGGAGACGATGGCGCCGGCGTGGCCCATCCGGCGGCCGGGAGGCGCCGTCCGCCCAGCGATGAAGCCGAAGACCGGCTTCGACATGTGCTCTTTCACATAGGCCGCACCCTCCTCTTCCGCCGCCCCGCCGATCTCACCGATCATCACGACGGCCTCGGTCGCGTCGTCGGCCTCGAAGAGTTGGAGCGCGTCGATGAACTGCGTCCCGACGATGGGGTCGCCGCCGATGCCGACGGCCGTCGTCTGGCCGAGCCCCTGCCGCGTGAGCTGGTCGACGGCTTCGTACGTCAGCGTGCCCGAGCGCGAGATCACACCGACCGGCCCCTCGGAGAAGATCATCGTCGGCATGATGCCGACCTTGCACTCGCCGGGCGTGAGCACGCCGGGGC
>CAYTJT010000015.1:0-25016 GCA_964438105.1 uncultured Rhodothermales bacterium
GGCGGCGGCTCCGGTCCGCACGGCCGCGACGGCCGCCCGCACGTCGCGGGTCGGGACGATGCGGGCGGCGGCCTCGTCCCAGATCCCGACCTGCCGCAGCGCGCGCCGCGCGTAGTCCCCGGCGGGCACGCCCTCGTCCGCCAGGGCGATCCGGTCGTAGCGGAGGAGGTCGCTGGGCCCGGCCATGAGCGGCACGGCTTCGCCCCCGATCACCACGAGCCGGTTGCTCACGAGCGCGCGGGCCGCGTAGCGGAGGAGGTCGCGCTCGGCGAGGTAGTCCGTCCACCGCGGGCTGGCCGAGACGAACACGTCGGCCGGCGCGCCCTGCTCGATCTGCCGCGCCAGCACGGAACTCGCCGCCGCGCTCACGACGAGGTCCACGTCCGGATACGCCGCCTCGAACGCCGACTCGACCTCGCCCATCGCGTCGGTGAGCGAGGCCGCGGCGAACACCGTCACGCGCTGCCGCTCCGACTCCGGGAGCAGCAGCGCCGCCGCGGCGAGGACCCCGAGCGCCAGCGCGAACCCGCCCACGGCGAGGAACCGACGGCGGATCTGTCGTGCGGCGACGGAGCGAGAGCGGGCCACGGGCGTCAGCCGCTCACCGTGCCGGCCTCGGCGGCCCGCACGCGAGCGAGCTCCTGCTCGGCGCGCACGTGCACCGGGTCCGACGGGTCGGTCAGGCCGACGACCTTCTCGAACTGCACGCGCGCCTGGTCCACCCGGTTGATCTGCGCGAGCATCAGCCCGTAGTTGAAGTTGGCGCGGACGTGGTCGGGGTCCTCTTCGAGCACGGCCTTGACGGTCTCGACGGCGAGCATCGGGTTCGTCGCGTCGTTGAGGTACGCCGTCGCGAGGTCGGTTTTCACGTCGAGGTCGTCGGGGTCGAGTTCGAGCGAGCGCTCGTAGTTCTCGGCTGCGCGCTGGGCGTAGTCAGCGCGGTCGTTGCCCTGCGTGCGCAGCATGTGGGCGAGGAAGAGCGAGCCGGCATCGGCCCAAGCGAGCGCCGTCTGCCGCCCTTCGGCGACCTCTTGCTGGATCGGCGCGGCGCGGTCGAACGCGCCGGACTGCGCGTAGAGCCCGGCTAGTTGCTCCTGCTTCTCGAGCCGCTCGTTCTCGGTCGCCGCCGCCTCGATCTCCCCTTCGAGCCGCTCGACTTCCGCAAGCACGTCGTCGGGGAGCGGAGCCGGTGCGGTCGGGGCCGGAGGCGGACCGTCCGTACTCGTCGCCTGCGGGGCCGGGGCAGGCGCGTTGTCGCCGGCGATCTGCGAGATGAAGAACAGCGCGAGGACGGCGAGCACGGCCGCGCCGACGAGCACGAGCGCGCGCTTGCCGGGGTCGGAGTCCGGGCGCTCCCCCGTCGCCGTCGCCGGGGGCAGCGCCGGGCCGGCCTCCGCCTCGGGCGCCGGCACGACCGGCGTCGTCTGCACGACGGGCACGCCGCCCTCAGGCACGCCGCCCTCGGGCACGTCGGCGGCGATCAGCGCCTGACCGCAGTTGTGGCAGAAGCGCGCGTAGGCCGGGTTCTTCGCCCCGCAATGCACGCAGAACGTACGGCCGGCCGCATCGTCCGGCGCCGGCTCGGTAGCAGCGGGCTCGACGGCGTCCGTCTGTTCGGACTCGACGGGCGCGGGGTCTGCCGAAGCGGACGCGGGCGCTTGCTCGTCGCCGAGGACGTGGCCGCAGAGGTCGCACTGGGTGGAGCCGGGCGCCAGCCGGGCGCCGCACGCGGGACAAACGGGAGGATTCATGGGAAGCTGCGGATGGCCGCGAGGGGCGGAGACGGTCGGATCGGGCAGCGTCGGGCGGCCCGGGACGTAAAGGTACGCGCCGGCCTGAGCGCCCCCCAGCCGGGCTCAGGGTTTCTCAGAAGCTTCGGCGGCGCGCTCGGCGGCGAGGCGGGATTCGTTCACGACGCGCCGGAACTCCCGCGACGGCTTGAAGGCGGGGACGAACTGCCGCGGCACCTCGATCGGCTCGTCGGTCTGGGGGTTCCGCGCCATCCGAGCGGCCCGCTCACGCACCCGGAACGACCCGAAGCCGCGGAGCTCGACCGAGCGGCCGGCCTCGAGCGCCTCCATCACGGTGATCACGAACCCGTCCACGACGGCCTCGGTCTCCAGCTTCGTCAGGCCGGTGCCCTCGGCGATGCGGTCTACGATGTCGGCTTTCGTCACGGCGAGAAGGGGTTGGGGTGGGGCGACGCACGCACGTCGGGCGCAGCTCGAGGCGAAGGTCACCTCTCATGTGATGCTTTAACAAGATAGGATATCTCTATTTATCTCCAAAGAGCGTGGTGCCTGAGCTGATCCCATGGTTCATCGGATCCCCGCAACGCCCAGCCCGTGACCGCTGACGCCCCGCATCGCGCCGCGCAATGGCATTGCCACGCCCCGCCGTTCGCGCCTACCTTCCGCCGCTCTCCGATTTAAACCAGCGCCCATGCTTCGCCCCCTCCTCGCGCTCTGCGCTCTCGCCGTCCTCTCCCCCCCCGCTTTCGCACAGCAGTCGGCGCCGTGGCAGCAGCGGGTGGCCTACGAAATGGACGTCCGCCTCCTCGCCGACCGCCACACGCTGCGCGGCGAGCAACGCCTCGCCTACACCAACAACGCGCCGGACACCCTGCGGCAGGTGTTCTACCACCTCTACTTCAACGCCTTCGAGCCGACCTCGATGATGGCGGAGCGCAACCGCCGTCTCCCCGACCCCGACCGCCGCGTCGCGCCCCGCATCTTCGAGCTCGGCCCCGAGGAGATCGGGCGCTACGACATCCGCGCGCTCACCCAGGACGGCACGCCCGTCGCCTTCGACATCGACGACACGGTGATGCGGGTGACGCTCGCCCGGCCGATCCCGCCCGGCGCGACCGCGACGTTCGAGATGGCGTTCGAGGCACAGGTGCCGCTGCAGACGCGCCGGAGCGGGCGCGACAGCCGCGAGGGCATCGACTACACGATGACGCAGTGGTACCCGAAGATGGCCGCCTACGACGGCCTCGGCTGGCACGCCGACCCCTACGTCGGCCGCGAGTTCTACGCCCCCTTCGGCACGTTCGACGTCCGCATCACGCTGCCCGCCGACTACCTCGTCGGCGCGACCGGCGTGCTCCAGAACCCCGAGGCCGTCGGGCACGGCTACGACCAGCCCCCGGACGCCGGGCTGACGACGACCGGCCCGGCCGCGCGCGGCGGCGCCGTCCCGGACTCGCTCACGTGGCACTTCCGCGCAGACGACGTCCACGACTTCGCCTGGTCCGCCGACCCCGACTACCTCCACGTCCGCCACCTCGCCACGGGCGTGCCGGGCCGCGACGAGCCGGTCCGCCTCCACTTCCTCGTCCAGCCCGACGCGGCCGCGACGTGGACGGAGATCCCCGAGCAGACGGCCGAGCTGCTGCGGTTCTTCAGCGCGCAGTACGGCCCCTACGCCTACCCCCAGTTCACCGTCGCTCAGGGCGGCGACGGCGGGATGGAGTACCCGATGTTCACCGCCGTCACCGGCCGGCGGTCGCCCCGGTCGCTGCTCGGCGTGACGGCGCACGAGCTCGCCCACATGTGGTTCTACGGCATGGTCGCCACGAACGAGAGCGACTTCGCGTGGATGGACGAGGGGTTCACGGGCTTCGCCACGCGCGAGGGCGTCGTCCACGTCCTCAGCGGCGGCCGGGCCGCGCGCCCCAGCCACGCCGACTCCCGCGAGCGGATCGCCGCGCTCCAGCTCCTCGACCTCTACGAGCGCCCGAACAAGCCGTCCGACTGGTTCGACACGAACCTCGCCTACGGCGTCGCCTCGTACGCCGCCGGCGCGGCCCTCGCCGACCTCCTCGGCTACGTGATGGGCGACGCCGTGCGCGACGACTTCCTCCGCGCCTACGTCGACCGCTATACCTTCGGCCATCCCTACCCCGCCGACGTGCAATCGGTGGCGCAGGACGTGAGCGGGCTCCAGCTCGACTGGCTCTTCGAGCAGTTCCTCGACGGCGCCGCGCGCTACGACTACGGCGCCGAGTCCATCCACCACGAAACGGTGGCGGGCGGCGTCCGCTCGACCGTGACGCTCCGGCGCCACGAGCCCGGGGTGCTGCCCGTCGACGTGCGGCTCCGCTTCGACGACGGCACCGAGGAGTTCGTCACGGTTCCCCTCGGCGTGATGCAGGGCCACAAGCCCGTGCCGAGCGGCTGGACCGTGGCCGAGCCCTGGGCGTGGACCTCGCCGACGTACGCCCTCACCGTCGAGCGGCCGAGCCGCGTGGTCGAAGCCGTCGTCGATCCCGAGCGGCGGATGCTCGACCTCGACCCGTCGAACAACCGCGTGCGCGTCGGCGGCCCCGACGTGCCGCGCGAGTTTTCGGGGGTCTTGAGGATGCCGGACCCTCGACGCGATGCCATCACCTATGCCCTGAGCCCCATCGGGCTCTACGCCGACGACTACGGCGTGGGCGTCGGCGCCCAGCTCCGGGCCGCGTTGCCGAACGACCGGGGCACGCTCCAGCTCGGCGTGACGCTGTGGCCCGAGGCGATCGCCGACGAGGACAAGGGCTTCCCCGGACCGCTCGCCCTCATCCCGCCCGACGACCTGCCGGGCTTTCCGGAGACCCCCGGTCGCTCGTTCGAGCGCACCACCTCGCCGCTCGACGGGATCGACTACACGGCCGTCTACACCCGCCGCCTCCGCGCGCTCGGCCCGCTCGACGAGATCCGCTTCGACGCGCAGAAGCACCTCGGCATTATGGAAAACCGGGTGTCGCTCACGAAGGTGCTCGGTATCCATCCCGTGCTCCGCTCGTGGGACCACACGCTCACCCTCACACTCGGCCATCAGCACCGCACCTCCGACCGCGCCTTCGAGGCCTTCGGCGATGGAGCCTTCGACCCCACCCGGCTCAACGATGCTTATGGGCTCGACGCCATCTTCGGTAAGGACCACCTCCTCGCTGCGCGGCTGGGCTACCGCCTCGGCGACGCCCGGAGTGAGATCGCCGTCGCACTCGAGGTCGGCGGCTCGTCGGGCTCGTTCTCGGAGCGGCCCGGGAGCCCCCGCTTCGACGCTAACCGCCTCCTGCTCACCGCGACGAAAACGGCCGATCTGGGACCGTTGACCGGGCTGGCCCGGTTCGCCCTCGGCGTCGGCTCGGACCGGCTGAGCCCGCAGAAGCAGTTCCGGCTCGGGGCGGCCTCCGTCGAGACCCGCTGGCGCTCGCACGCCTACCGCGTGCTCGCCGCCGCGCCCGCCGCCCCGCAGGGCGACCTCCACTTCTTCGCGCTCTCCGGCGTCGGCCCCGTCGGGTACCTCCTCCGCGAGCCGATCGCTCTCGGACCGTCTGAATTCACCGCCCGGTCCTTTTCCCCCACGACCGGCACGCGGCTGCTGGCCGGCACGCTCACGCTGGGCACCGGCTTCCCCCGCGTCCCCGACCTCGGACCCGAGTGGCAGGCTGCGCTCGCCCCGCTGCGCTTCGAGGTCTTCAGCGGGTTCGGCTCGCTCGGGCAGCCGGGCGGCGACTTCTTCGACACCTTCGTCGCCGACGCGGGCGTGGGAGTGCGCTACGACGTGTCCGCGCTCCGGCTCGCCCCCGGCCTCATCGCGCAGAGCGACGTGCTCAGCGGGCTCCGCCTCGTCGCGAAGTTCCCCGTCTGGGTCAGCGAACCCGAGGCCATCGGACCGGACGAGGACGCCTTCGGCTTCCGCTGGCTCGTCGGCATCGAGACGGGGCTCTAAGCGCCCCGCGCGTGCTGATTTCACGAACGGCGGCGGATGAAATCAGATGGCGGCTTGCTACTTTCCCGTTTGCTTTCGGTCTGTCTATCTCTTTTCAACCTGA
Source organism: uncultured Rhodothermales bacterium (assembly GCA_964438105.1). Classification (GTDB taxonomy): domain Bacteria; phylum Bacteroidota; class Rhodothermia; order Rhodothermales; family JANQRZ01; genus JBBSMX01. The sequence continues at coordinate 5,822 of CAYTJT010000015.1, forward strand.
CCTGTGATCCGACCATGCTGCGTGCCCTCCCCCTCCTGCTGCTCGCTCTGACGCTCACCGCCTGCGACTCCGGTGACTCGGGCGGCCCCGAGGAGCTTCCGCCCCCCGATCTCGGCGCGTTCCACGCCACCGTCAGCTTCGACGGCGGCGACCGGCTCGACCTGAGCGGCTTCGCCTCGTCCGCCACCGCGCCGCTCTTTGTCCTCGACTCGCTGTTCGTCCCCGGCGACAGCCTCGGCGTCCCGGACAGCACGTCGTCGTTCACGATCTCGCTCACCGCCTTCGACCCGAGCCAGCCTCAGAACGAGCAAACGATCCGGACGATCTCCCTCACGCGGTTCGACGGCGAGCGGCCGGGAGTGGGCACCTACCCCCTCAGCGGCTTCGACCGGTCGGGCTTCATCGCCTACTTCGCCAGCTTCGACCGAGCCGGCGGCACCGTGCTCTCCGCTGAGACGGGCACGCTCACGATCGACGTCTCGACGGAAACGCGCACGGCGGGCTCGTTCACGTTCCGCGGCAGCTACGCCCCGCTCGAAGGCGGTGATGCTCGCACGGCCACCGTGATGGGCCGTTTCGACGCCCGGTTCAGCGACCTCGGCGGGCCTTTCGTGCCGCTCCCGTGAGGGGGGTCCGCAGGGCGAGCGCCTGCTAAACCGAGAGGCGGTGCCGGCCCGCGCTCCCCCCGCTTCTCAGCCGGTCGCAGAGGCTAAGCCTCCGCTCCCAGGCCGAGAAGCTGTCCCCCTCGGCCGAGGGGGACAGCCCCGCGCAGCAGGGAGTGCAGCGACCGCAAGTGGGGCGGGGGGAGCAGAGCGATGGGCGCTCGGACGGGGGGAGCGAGGTAGCAAGCGCTCGCCCTGGGGGGTCCGTGGCAGCCTGGCCTTTCACACCGCCTTACGTCGTACCTTAGTCAACCTACTGTTTCGTAAAAATCTGACACGACCCATGCGACGTTTTTCGACTCTCCTCTTTAGCCTGCTCCTCATCTTCACCTTCACCGCCTGCGACAGCGACGGCGATGACGGCGACGGAAATGGCAACGGTAACGGCAACACGGTAGGTGACTCCGAAGTGATGGTCAGCGGGGCCGTCACTGATTCCTTCTCCGGCGGTGCCATCTTTGGCGCAGACGACGACGGAAGTGACTTCGGACTCGCCCTCTTCGAAGGAAACCTCGCGACCGGAGGGCTACCTAGCGGGGCGTTCGTTGCCTTCGCCCGCGAGGAGGGCCTCCCCCCCGAGGGGACGTACGCCCTCGGGGAAGAAGACGGCGACATGGTAATCTCCGGCGGGTATGCCAGCGACTTCAGCGGCATCATAGGGGCTACTATCGTAGCATCCGAATCCGGTACGATCACGATCACGTCCTCTTCGAGCGACCGCATCGCTGGCTCCTTTTCCTTTACGGGGCCGGCGGAAAACAGCTCGGGCGAGCTCGGTGAAGCCACGGTCTCCGGCACGTTCGACGCGGACCTCGCGAGCACGCTCCCCACGACGCCCTTCCCGTAAGGCCCGTCGCACTCGCGTTCGGCAGCGCGCCGCACTGCTTCGGTAGTGCGGCGCTTTTCCTTGATCGGATATCGCTAGGCTCCGCTCTGCAGGCTCTCCACGCGGCGGGTCAGCAGCTCCAGCTCGTCCGTCTTGTCCTCGGCGGCGTCCACGCCCGCCTGAAAGATCTGCTCCTTCTCCTGGCTGAACGAGAACAGCCCGAGCGAGCCGACGCGGGGGACGATGAGCACGTCCGGCCGGTAGGTCTGGAGGCGGAACCCTTCGAGCTGCGCCATCATGATGTCGAGCGCGCGCTGCACGACTTCGAGCCCGTTGGGGCGGCCGGGCTCGTCGCCCGTCTCGCGGCCGAGGCGCTGGCGCACGCGCTCGGCCCAGAGCCCGAGGCCGACCTTCTGCTCCACCTCCTCGTCCAGCTCGTCGAGGGTGCCGTCGCCGTGCGCGCTGAGCGCCCCGATGCGCTTGTAGAGCTGCACGCCCACGGTGTAGGTCGCCCCCCGGTTGACGAGCGCCGAGACGGGCACGTTGTTGCACACGCCGCCGTCGATCAGCAGCCGCCCGCCGAAGCGCACGGGGGCGAAGATGCCGGGGAGCGCGCACGAGGCGAGCACGGCCTCGACGAGCGGGCCCCGGTCCAGCACGACCTCCTTGCCCGTTTCGAGGTCCGTGCAGACGATGTAGAGCGGGAGGTCGAGGTCCTCGATCCGCCGGTCGCCGAGGTGGCTGCGGAGGTAGTCGGCGAAGTCGTCGGTCGAGACCAGCCCGTAGCGGTCGAACCGGAGCGAGAAGAGCGCCCGCGTGTTCTGCCTCCGCATCAGCTCCCCCATCCGCTCGACCGAGAAGCCCGCCGCGAGGTACGACGCCGTGATCGCCCCCGCGCTGACCCCGGCGACGAGATCGGGCCGGAGGCCGAACCGCTCCAACACGGAGAGCACCCCGACGTGGGCCCAGCCGCGCACCCCGCCGCCGCCGAAAGCATAACCGAGCGTGGACGAGACCGGGGACGAGACGGGAGGACGCATGAGGCTAGCGTGCGGCCGGGAAGGAGTCGGTGCGGGTGCGAGTGAACCGCCCATTCCGTCGGCTGTTTCCGCTCGTCCGACGGGCGGGGCCCGGGTGAACCGGCGGGCGGGAGGCGAGCGACGCGTTTGCCCTGGGCCCGTGCCTATTCGTACCTTTTGTGCTGTTTTAGTCGCCCCGCGCCCGCGCGGCCTGCACAGCCCCTGGACCGCCCGCGCGCCACCGTCCCGCCGATCATCCTGAACCGAGAGAGCGCATGAAAGTACTGTTCGTAGCAGGTGAAGTCGCCCCCTTCTCCAAATCGACCCCGGCTGCGCGGCTCACCCGCGAACTGCCCGAGCACCTCCAAGAGCTGGGCGACTTCGAAGCCCGCATCATCATGCCTCGCTACGGGACGGTCTCCGAGCGCCGCAACCGCCTCCACGAGGTGATCCGCCTCTCCGGCACCGAGATCGAGACCGGCGACCGCACCGAGACGCTCAAGGTGAAGGTGGCCTCGATCCCCGGCATCCGGCTCCAGGTCTACTTCATGGACAACGTCCACTTCTTCAAGCGGAAGGGGCTCCACGCCGACCGCAAGACGGAGAAGCTGTTCGAGGACAACGCCGAGCGCGCCCTGTTCTTCGGCCGCTCCGCGCTCACGACGGTCGAGAACCTCGGCTGGGCCCCGGACATCGTCCACGCTACGGGGTGGATCTCCGGCCTCGTCCCCCTCCTCCTCAACACGGAGTTCGGCGACCACGAGCTGTTCGGGGGTACGAAGTCGGTGTTCACCCCCGACAACGCCGACGTGGACGTGCGCTTCACCGCCGCCGAGGCCGAGCGGTTCGGCCTCCCCGCGGACGCGGCCGACACGGAGCTCCGCGAGCTCGGCATGGCCCACGCCGACGCCGTGGCCTACGGGGCCGGCGTCTCCGGCGAGGGCGGCACGGACCTCACCGGCGAGCCGGCGGAGATCGCGGAGAAAGCCGCTGCCCTCTACCGCGAGATCGGCGACGAAGTGGCGGCGTGACCCCGCGCGCGCCTTTTCCGAACGCCCCGGCCTCGACCGCCGGGGCGTTTTTCGTTGGCGTCGATCGTTGCCCTCGGCGCGCTCTTTTCTCAAACTCTTCCCCCTGCCTGCTGCGCGGCGTCCGTTCTTTGACAATCCCATGCGCCGGCCATACTAGGCCCGGCGCATTCGCGTTAGATCCCCGATCCCGATTCCCACCGCCCGACTCAGCTCCACCCACGCCGCCCCTATGCGCCGAATCCGGCCCCTCCAATCTCGCTTCGCCCTCGGCGCAGCCGCCCTGTGCCTGCTCGTTCTCACCGCCTGCGAGGACCCCTCCGGCGTCGGCCTCACCGACCTCGACCTGGGCGATCCGGACGTCCGCACCCTCGTCGTCGACTCCGCCGGTTTCCGCGCCTCCGACGACCTCACCGGGGCCTTCCTGACGAACGCGGGCTTCGCCGAGTTCAGGGGCCTCGCCGGCCGCGTGGACGACCCCGTCTTCGGCACGACGAGCGCACGCGGCTACTTCGACGTCCTCGCCCCGCAGAGCATCTCCGAGGACTTCCTCGACCGCCCGGTCGAGCAGGCGATCCTTCGCCTCGGCCGCGTTTATGCCTACGGCGATACCCTCGGCACAACCCGCTTCGACGTCCGGCAGGTCGCCGAGGAGTGGACGGCGGTCGATGCCGTGGCGGACACCCTGTTCCCCGTCCAAGACGAGATCATCGCCTCGTTCGACGTGGCCCCCGGGGATTCGCTCATCGAGGTGCCCCTCCCCGAGAGCTGGATCGCGGCGAACGACACGACGCTCCGGAGTGAGAGCTTCTCGACCCTCTTCCACGGCTTCCGCCTCGACCCCAGCGACCAGGCGAGCGCCGTGTATGGGTTCGCTAGCTCGTCGTCCCTCCAACTCATCTCGGCGGGCGACACGGTGACGTACCAGGTGTCCGAGGTGTTCTCCAGCATCGAAGGCCCGCCGGACGAGCCGGTCGCCGACGAGCTGTGGCGGCTGCAGGACGGCACAGGCCGCAGCCTCGCGCTGCAGTTCGACCTCGACGCGCTCGACCAGGCGGCCATCAACACCGTCCGTCTGCGCGTGAACGCGGACACGGCGGCGGCCTTTGCCGACCTCCCGCCCGGCTTCGTCCGCCCCTTCGCGCGGGAGCTCGCCCTCTTCGGCTTCATCGGCGACGAAGACCCCGTGCTCATCGCGGCGGCCAGGCTCGACGAGGAGGAGCAGACCTTCACGTTCTCCTCCGATGTGTTGACCGACATATTCCAAGACTTCTCCCTCGGTCGGTCGGAGGTAGACGGCTTTTCCCTCGGCTTCCCGGCTTCGCCCTCCAGCCTCGACGTGCTGCCGCTCGTGCGCGCCTCCGCACCCGGCTGCGCCGGCGACGAGCAGATGCCGTGTGAGGGTCCGCGCGCCGTCGTCTTCCTGACCCCGTCCGACGCGTGAGCGACGTTTTCTCTCCTCGCGAGTCTCTAGCCTGCCCCGCCTCTATGCTTTTTGGCCGCCCCGCCCTCCTCGCCTTGCGTGCCGCCCTCCTGCTGGTCGTGCTGACGGCGACCCTTCCCGCTCAAGCCCAGAGTGCCCGCAACTACGGATCGCCTTATTCCCGGCTCGGGCTGGGCGAACGGCTTTCGTTCTCGTCGTCGCAGGCGGAGATGATGGGCGGCGCGTCGGTCGCGGTCCGCTCGCTGACGTATAACAACCTGGAGAACCCCGCGCTGTGGAGCGACCTCGGGCTCACGCAGCTCAGCGTGGCGGCGCAGATCGAAGGCGTCGAGTCCGAGAACGCCGCCGGGGAGCAGGCGCAGCTCTCCAGCGGGTCGCTCGCGGGGCTGCAGTTCGGCGTCCCCCTGCTCACCAACCGCCTCGGCCTCACGCTCGCGTTCCGCCCGTTCACGCGCGTCAACTACCTCGCCGTCCGCGACGGCGAGGCGACGGACCCCGGCGCGCCCGACACCCCGATCCCTTACCGGGTCAACTTCGAGGGCGACGGCGGCCTCCAGCAGGCGCGCCTCGGTTTGGGCTACCGCCTCGGTCCGGCCTTCGCCGTCGGGGCGAGCGTGGACGTGCTCTTCGGCACGATCGACCACCTCCAGCGGACGGAGTTCGAGAGCACGGCGATCAACGAGACCCGCTCCGTGCAGTCGACCGACCTCAGCGGCGTCAGCGGCACGGTCGGCGCGCTCTTCTCGACGACGGGGCTCCTCGGCGAGGAAGATGCGCTCTCGCTCGGCGCATCGCTCACCCTCCCCACCCGCCTCAGCGGCGAGCGCGTCCGCACGCTCGGCTTCTCCCTCGACCGCGACACCCTCGGCACGCCGACGACGGGCGACGTCACAATCCCGCTCCAGCTCGCCGCCGGGTTCTCGTACGTCCCCGACGCGCGCTGGGTGCTGGCCGCCGACGTGCGCTACGAGCCTTGGAGCTCGTTCGACAGCGACTTCGCGTTCGGCGGGTTCGCCCCGGACGGCGAGGACGACCTCCGCGACCGCTTCCGCGTCGGCGGGGGCTTCCAGTTTCTCCCCGCGGGCAACGACCGCTCGCGTGCGTATTTTGCCCGCACCGCCTACCGCCTCGGCGGCTACTACGATCAGTCCTACTTCAACGCCACGGGACTCGGCGCGGACGGCGCGCCCGCAGGCCCCGGCGAATCCGTCTCCACCCTCGCCCTGACGGGCGGCCTCAGCCTCCCGGCCGTGCTGCCGACCGCCCGCTTCGACCTCGGCTTCGAGGTCGGCACCCGCGGGACGACCGACCGCGGTTTGGTCCGGGATTTGTTCTTCAAGGTCTCGGCTACGATCAACTTCGGCGAGCGCTGGTTCCGCGAGCGCCGCCTCGGCTGACGCCCCCCCGCCCTCCAGAAAGCAACCCACCGACCGATGACCCGCCTTCTCACCGCGTTCGCCTTCCTCGCCCTGCTCCTCGCAGGAACCGCCCCGACCGCCGCCGCGCAGACCGCCGCCGCGATCGAGTGCTCGGACGACGAGAACGAGCGTAGGATCCACTACAGCCTGTACTACGAGTCCTACAAGGCCGGGGACTACGAGTCCGCCCTCCCGGAGATCGAGTGGATGCTGGCCTGCGCGCCCGCCTTCGGCGGCCGGACGCCCGACGACCGCAACATCCGCCGCGCCGTCGAGATCTACGACAGCCTGGCGGTCCGTTCCGAGGACCCGGCGCAGCAAGAGGCCTACCTCGGCGAAGCCCTCGCCCTCCTCAGCGAGGCACCGTCCATGTTAGCGGACGCCGGTGTGGAGGTGAGTGAATACGACTACGCCATCAGGAAGGGGCGCTTCATCCAGAGCCACCCCGAGCTCCTCGCCGACCGGCAGGGCGAGGCCTACGACCTCTACCTCCGCGCCTTCGAGCTGCGGCCCGACTCCCTCAGCGACTACTACATCAACTACATCGCCGCCGCGCGGACCACGGAGGCGAACGAGGTGGACACGCCCGAGGCGAAGGCTTCCGCCCGCGACTTCCTATCCGACGAGCTGATCCCGCGCGTGGACGACGCCGCCTACATCGAGGGGCTGATGGGCACGCTGATCACGACGCCGCGCGAGCAGTACGAATTCCTCGCCCGCAAGTTCGGCGAGGACCCAAGCGCCCTCTCCGACGAGGACCTCAACACGCTCTACCGGCTCAACAACAACCCCGAGCTCAACGACCCGGCCCTCAAGAAGGCCGTCGCCGAAGTGCTCGTCGAGCGCGACCCCACGCCGTCGCTGCTCCAGACCCTCGCCGCAGGCGCCGCGGCCGACGAGGACTACGACGAGGCCCTCGCCCTCTACGAGCGCGCCCTCGAGCTCGCCGAGGACGACGCCGCCCGCCGCGACGTCTATTACAACATCGCGACGATGAAGTACCAGCAGGGCCAACTCGCGACGGCCTCGAACTACGCCCGCGAGGCGCTCGACATCGACTCGAACCACGGCCCGTCGCTGCTGCTCATCGGCAACGCGATCGCCTCGTCGGTCCGCGGCGGCGACGTCCGCGCCCGCGCCGCCTACTGGTGCGCCATCGACTACTTCAGCCGCGCCTCCGGCGACCCGCAGGTGTCGAGCCAGGCCCGCAGCGCGATCGGCACGTACAGCCGCTACACGCCGACCTCGGAGGAGTACTTCTTCCTCGGCTGGAAGCCGGGGCAGACCGTCAGCGCTTCGTACGGCTGGGGCTCCTGCTCGGCGACCGTACGCTGAGCGCGGAACGATGGCTGGAACCCGAGACCGGCGGCTTCGACGGAGCCGCCGGTCTCTTTATTCTGCGCCCAGCCATGCTCCGCTCGGCCCTGCTCCGCTCGCTGCGGGAGGCTCGCCGCCGCCCTCGCATACCCCTTCCCGGCCCGATCCATCGCTGTCTGTGTGACCCGCCCCGCCCATGCGCCGCCTCCCTCTCCTCCTGCTTCTGCTCGCGCCGCTCGCACACGCGCAGCACGAGGGCTTGCTCCAAGTGGACGACGCGTTCGAGCGTGCGCTCCACCGCCAGCGAGCACTCGGTAACCTCCCAGGCGCCTTCGTGGGAGCGCGTCCCCTCTCAGCGTACACGGCCCGCGCCTACGCCGACTCGGCCCTCGCCGCAGGCACCGCGATGGGCCGCGCGGACCGGGCCCTCCTGCAGCGGCTGACCGGGCGAGTCGCTGGCCCCGGCGTGGGCGCCATCAACCGCTTCGCCCCCTTTCTCTACGCCGACGGCAACAGCTTCTACTCCGTGCGGGAGGACGACTTCGCCCTGGAAGTGGCCCCGTTGGCGACGCTGTCCTACGGCCGCGCGCGGCAGTCGGCGCTGGGGGACCGCGAGGCCGCCGTGCCCGTCTGGCAGAACACGCGGGGCGTCCGGGCCGCCGGTCACCTCGGCGAGCATCTCTTTTTCGAAGCGCGCGTCGAGGAGAACCAGCGGAGGCCGGTGTGGACCGCCTACGACCGTCGCGTGCTAACGGCGCCCCGCATCGGCAACACGAAATTCCAGGAGGGTACGACCTACGACTACTTCGTCGCGACGGGCGTCGTCGGGTTCCGGAGCAAATACTTCGAAGCCCGCTTCGGACGGGATCGGAACGAATGGGGCTTCGGGCAGACGAGCCTCGTGCTCTCGGACTACGCCACGGTCTACGACCACCTCCAGCTCCGCACGCAGTTCTGGCGGCTCCACTACACGAATCAGTACGCCCAGTTCGTCTCGCTCCGCAAGGCGGACGAAGCGTTCGACGCGATCGTCCCGCGTAAGTACGGCGTCTTCCACCGCCTCGCGCTCGACCTGCCGGGCCGCGTCCAGCTCGAGCTCTTCGAGTCCATCATCTTCGCCACCGACACGACGGGCGCCGGCCGCCGCAGCGGCTTCGACCTCGCCTACCTCAACCCGATCATCTTCTACCGCGCCGTCGAGCACGACCTCGGCAGCCCGGACAACGCCCTGCTCGGCGCGGGCGCCTCGTGGGTCGCGACGCCCGGCGTGGAGGTCTACGCGCAAGGCATCCTGGACGAGCTCACGGTGAGCAAGTTCGGCGACGACTGGTGGGGCAACAAGTGGGGCTACATCGTCGGGCTCTACCTCGTGGACCCCGGCTGGGGTGAGACGCGGCTGCGCGACTTCGACCTCCGCGTCGAGTACGCGCGGCAGCGGCCGTTCCTCTACGGCCACCGCACCGAGGCTACGTCGTACGTCCACTACGGCGACGTCCTCGGCCACCCGGCGGGGCCGAACTCGTCGGACCTCGCCGTCTTCGCGTCGTACCGCCCCTGGCCCCGCCTGCTGGCTTCGATGAACCTCGCCTTCACCGAGCGCGGGCGCGACCCCGAGGGCGAGATCTTCGGCGCGGACCCGACCCGCCCGTACGTCGAGCGCGACCGGAGCCGCGACAACGAGGCGACCACGCTGCAGGGCGTCCGTCAGAGCATCGTGCTCGCCGAAGCGCGCGTCGGCTACGAGTTCCTCCCCTCTCTCTTCGTCGAAGGCGTGCTCCGCGCCGAGTCGGTCGATGACGCCGAGCGCGGGCTCGACCGCTACGTCGCGCCGTTCGCCTCGCTCCGCTGGGGGCTCCCCTTCCAGAGCGTGCGCTACTAAAGACGGCTCTAGCGCACGAGGATCGCAGCGATTCGCTCGGCCGCGTTCCCGTCCCAGAGCGGCGGCACGTCGCCCCGTTTGAACCGTCCGGCCGCCACGTCGCGGACGCGCTCGGCCACCCGCTCGGCGTCGAGCGGCAGGAGCACGTTCGTCCCCACGTCCACGGTCGCCGGCCGCTCCGTGCTCGGCCGCAGCGTCAGGCACGGCACGCCGAGGTACGTCGTCTCCTCCTGGATCCCGCCCGAGTCGGTGACGACGACAGCGGCGTGCTCCATCAGCTTCAGAAACTCGAGGTAGCCCACGGGGTCGAGGAGGTGCACGCCGTCGAGGGCAGCGAGGCGGGCTTCGAGCCCGGCAGCCGCGAGGTTGTTGCGCGTGCGGGGGTGGACGGGGAACACGACGGGGTAGCGCTCGGCGACGGCTTCGAGGACGCGGACGACTTCGGCCAGCCGCTCCAGGTCGTCCACGTTGCGCGGGCGGTGCATCGTGACGAGGGCGTAGCCTTTCGACTCGACACCGATGTCTTCGAGGACGGAGGTCTCGGCCGCTTTCGCGCGGAAGTGCACGAGCGAGTCGATCATCACATTCCCGACGAAGTGCACGCGGTCCTCGCGCGCGCCCTCGCGGCGGAGGTGCTCCAGCCCGCTCCGCTCCGTGACGAAGAGGTGGTCGGCGATGGCATCGGTGGCGAGGCGGTTGATCTCCTCCGGCATCGCCCGGTCACCGCTGCGGAGCCCGGCCTCGATGTGGGCCACGGGCACGTGCAGCTTCGCCGCGACGAGCGCCGCCGCGAGCGTCGAGTTCACGTCGCCGACGACGACAACGAGATCGGGCTTGTCGTCCCGCACGACCTTCTCGAACGCCATCATCACGCGCCCCGTCTGCTCCGCGTGCGAGCCGCTGCCGACGCCGAGGTAGACGTCCGGCTCGGGGAGTTCGAGCTGGCGGAAGAACACGTCGCTCATCCGCTCGTCGTAGTGCTGGCCGGTGTGGACGATGCGCGAGCGGACACCCTCGCGGGCGGAGAGCGCGCGGTGGATCGGACCGACCTTCATGAAGTTGGGGCGGGCGCCGACGACGCTGAGGATGTGCATGGCGGGGGGGTAAAAGGAAGCAGGGGCGGTCGACGGACCGCCCCTGCTTAGGTAGCACTGAGCGAGATGTGCTGAGCGCGTCGCTACGCGACCACGGGCTCGCTCAGTTCGGTCTCCCGCTCTTCGCGGGCGAGCTTCTCTCGGAGTTGCTCCTCGATCCAGCGGTAGGTCCGGGCGAGCCCCTCTTCGAGCGCGATCTTCGGCTCCCAGCCGAGGACTTCGCGGAGCTTCGAGTTGTCCGAGTTCCGCCCGCGCACGCCCATCGGGCCGTCCACGTGCACGTGCTCGATCTCCACCCCGGCGGCGTCGGCGGCGATGTCGGCGAGCTTGTTGATGGTGACCATGCGGTCGCGGCCGAGGTTGAGCGGCTCGCGGTAGTCGCTCATCATGAGGCGGTAGACGCCCTCGACGCAGTCGTCGACGTGCATGAACGACCGCGTTTGCTCGCCGTCGCCCCAGATCTCGATCTGCGGGTCGCCGCCGGGGGTGCCTTCGCGGCCGCCGAGGAGCTTGGCGTAGGCCGTCTTGCGGCACATCGCGGCGGGGGCCTTTTCGCGGCCGCCCTCCCACGTGCCGAGCTCGCCGTAGACGTTGTGGAACCGGACGACGCGCGTCTCCATGCCGTAGTCGCCGGTGTAGTAGTGGCAGAGCAGCTCGGTGAAGAGCTTCTCCCAACCGTAGGCGTCCTGGGGCGCCGCGGGGAGGGCGTCGCCCTCCTTGAGCGCGGCGGCGTCGGCCGAGGTCTGGAGGTGCTCGGGGTAGACGCACGCGCTGGAGGTGTAGAAGTAGCGCTCGACGCCGGCCTTGCGGGCGGCCTCGATCGTGTGCGTGTTGATGAGCACGTTGTTGTGCAGGATCAGGCTGTGGTTGGCCGAGATGAAGCCCATCCCGCCCATGTCGGCCGCGAGCGCGTACACGTGGTCGATCTTCCGGCCGTCGGGCGCTGGGCGCACGGCTTCGAGGCAGGCGTCCCACCGGCGGAGGTCGAGGAGGTCGAACTCGTCGGCGCGCGTGGCCTCGAACTCGGGCCGCTTGATGTCGACGCCGCGGACCCAGTAGCCCTTGCCTTTGAGGTAGTTGACGAGGTGGTGGCCGATGAAGCCGCCGGCCCCCGTGACGAGGACGCGTTTCTGATCAGACATATCGAAAAAAGTTGGTAGGGTTATACGGTCCGGGCGTAGACGCTCGCGATGCTGGATGGAGCGCAAGAACGCTGCCGAAGTGGTTTACGAGTCGGCCAGCGTCTCGTCCACGATCCCCGCTGCGATGAGCATAGCGAGGACGCGGTCGGCGCAGGCGTCGATGTCGAGGGTTTCGGTCGTGAGCGTGAGCTCGGGCGACTCCGGCGCCTCGTACGGCGCCGAGATGCCGGTGAAGTTGTCGATCTCGCCGCGCTCGGCCTTCTCGTAGAGCCCCTTCGGATCGCGCTCCTTCGCGGTGTCCACGTCGACGTCGACGAACACCTCGAAAAAGCGGCCCTCGGGCATGAGCGCGCGCACGGCGTCGCGGTTCTCGCGGTAGGGCGAGACGAAGGTACACAGCGTGATCGCTCCCTGGTGCAGGAACAGCCGCGCGACTTCGCCCACGCGGCGGATGTTCTCGGCGCGGTCCTCCGGCGAGAAGCCGAGGTCGCCGCAGAGCCCGTGGCGGACCTGGTCGCCGTCGAGCAGCATCGTCCGGCAGCCGGCCTCGAAGAGCCGCCGCTCGACCTCGCGGGCGACCGTGGTCTTCCCCGACCCGCTCAGCCCCGTCAGCCACACCACGGCCGCCTTGTGGTCGTTCTGCGCCTCGCGCGCATCGAGGGGGATGTTCCACCCCTCCCAGACCACGTTCGGCGAGGTCGTCGTCTCGGGCTTGGCCTCTTCGGCGATCTCCTCCGCCGAGGCCGCGGCGCGGCGGATCATCCCGCCGGCGACGGTCGCGTTCGAGTACGGGTCGAGGAGGATGAAGGCGCCGGTCTCGGCGTTGACGGCGTAGGGGTCGAAGAAGAGCGGCTTCGCCGTCTCGATCTCCACGCGGCCGATGTCGTTGAGCCCGAGGGTGTCGGCCTGCTCGCGGTGGAGCGTGTCCACGTCGATCCGGTACTCGAGCTTCGCGACGTGCGCCTGCACGGCCTGGGTCGTGTGCTGGAGGATGTAGTGGCGGCTGGGGTCGAGCTCCTCCTCGTTCATCCAGCACAGCATGGCCTCGACGCGCGTGCCGACGGTGGGGACGTTCTTCTTGCGGACGATCATGTCGCCACGGCTGACGTCGATCTCGTCCTCGAGCGTGAGCACGACGGCGTCGCCCGCCTCCGTCACGTCGAGGTCGCCGTCGGCCGTCACGATGCGCTCGACGCGGCTCGACGTGCCCGACGGCAGCGCGACGATCTCCTCGCCGGGCTGCACGGTGCCGGAGGCGACGGTGCCGGCGAAGCCGCGGAAGTTCTGGTTCGGGCGGATCACCGTCTGCACGGGGAAGCGGAAGTCCACGAGGTTGCGGTCCGCCGAGATGTTCACGTTCTCGAGGTGGTGGAGCAGCGTCACGCCGTCGTACCACGGCATCTTATCGCTCCGGTTCACCACGTTGTCGCCTTCGAGCGCGGAGAGCGGGATGAAGGTGATGTCGTGGATGGCGAGCTTCGCCGAGAACTCCGTGTACGCCCGGACGATCTCGCGGTAGACCTCCTCGGAGTAGTCGACGAGGTCCATCTTGTTGATGGCGACGACGAGGTGCGGGATCTGGAGGAGGGAGGCGATGAAGCCGTGGCGCTTGCTCTGCGTGAGCACGCCCTTGCGCGCGTCGATGAGGATGATAGCGAGGTCGGCCGTGGAGGCGCCCGTCACCATGTTCCGCGTGTACTGCACGTGCCCGGGCGTGTCGGCGATGATGAACTTCCGCCGGGGCGTGGCGAAGTAGCGGTAGGCCACGTCGATCGTGATCCCCTGCTCGCGCTCGGCGCGGAGGCCGTCGGTGAGGAGGGCGAGGTCGACGCTGCTGTCGCCGCGGCGCTTCGAGACCTCCGCGATGGCGTCCATCTGGTCCTCGAAGATCGCCTTCGAGTCGAAGAGGAGGCGGCCGATGAGCGTGCTCTTCCCGTCGTCGACGCTGCCCGCCGTCGTGAAGCGCAGCAGGTCCATGTCGAGGTAGCCGCGGGCCGTGGCGTTCGCTTCGGAGGCGGGCGTGGTAGGGGCGGCGGGCGTCGTGCCGTTGGGCTGCGTCATTCTGTATGAGAATCGGGGGGGGGCTATAAAACGCGGAGTCGTGGAGGCGGGAGCCGGCGATGGGCGGCGATGGGGCCAGAGAGACGGACGGGGGCAGCGGTCTTCGCCTCCTCCCTCTTCGTCCCTTCGACCCCTAAAAGTAGCCCTGCTTCTTGCGGTCTTCCATCGCCGCCTCGCTGCGGCGGTCGTCGGTCCGCCCGCCGCGCTCGGTGACGCGGGCGCTCGCCACCTCTTCGATGATGTCTTCGAGCGTCGCGGCCGCGGACTCCACCGCGCCGGTGCAGGTGGCGTCGCCGATCGTGCGGAAGCGGACGGTGCGGCGGCCGACCTCCTCGCCCGGGAGCGGCGTCACGAAGTCGGTGACGGCGAGGTAGATGCCGCGGCGGCTCAGCACCTCGCGCTCGTGCGCGAAGTAGAGCGAGGGGATCTCGATGCCTTCGAGCGCGATGTACTGCCACACGTCCATCTCGGTCCAGTTCGAGAGGGGGAAGACGCGGAAGTGCTCGCCGGGCCGCTTCCGCCCGTTGTAGAGGCTCCACAGCTCGGGCCGCTGGTTCTTCGGGTCCCACTGCCCGAAGCGGTCGCGGTGCGAGAAGAACCGCTCTTTGGCGCGGGCCTTCTCCTCGTCGCGGCGGGCGCCGCCGAAGGCCGCGTCGAACTGGTGGTCCCGGATCGCGTCGAGGAGCGGGACGATCTGGAGCCCGTTCCGGCTCGCCTCTGGTCCGGTCTCCTCGATCACGCGGCCCGCGTCAATCGCGTCCTGCACGCTCGCCACGATCAGCTCCACGCCGAGCCGCTCGACGAGGCGGTCGCGGAAGAGCAGCGTCTCGTCGAAGTTGTGCCCCGTGTCGACGTGCATCAGCGGGAACGGGAAGCGAGCCGGGTAGAACGCCTTCTGCGCGAGGTGCACCATGCAGATGGAGTCCTTCCCGCCGGAGAACAGCAGGACGGGCCGCTCGAACTGCGCGGCCACCTCGCGCATGAGGTGGATCGCCTCGGCTTCGAGCTGCCGGAGGTGGGACTTCCGGTCGAGCCGGGCGTCGAGCGAAGCGGTCGAGGTGTTGAGAGCGGGCATGGGCAGGGGGAGAATGCGGAGACGGGAGCGGGCGCTAGAGCGGCAACCTACGCGCCAAGGCTGCCCTCGGCCAAATACACAGGCCGTCCCTGCCCCGAATTAACCGTATGCTGATTGGAAAGGGGGCTAGGCGAGAAATCGCTGCCAGTCTGCGCCGGCATCTCCGAACGCCATGACCGAGGGGTTCCGGAGGCTCTCTTTGTTGTACCGCAGCCGCGCGCCGTCGAGGGTGGTCACGGCCCCGCCGGCCTCCTCGACGACGCACTGCGCCGCCGCCGTGTCCCACTCCATCGTCGGGACCGTGCGGGGGTAGAAGTCGGCCGCGCCCTCGGCGACGAGGCAGAACTTCAGCGAGCTGCCCATCGACGCCGACTCGACCTCGATGCCCGCCGCCGCGATCCGTTCGAGAATCGCCGCGACCTCCGGCCCCGCGTGGTCCCGGCTCGCCACGACGACGACGCGCCCCGCGTCGGCTTCCCGCGCGGCGATCGCCGCCGGTTCCCCCTTCCCGTTCTGCCGGAAGGCCCCGGCGCCGCGCCGCGCGAAGTACGTCACCTCCTCGGCCGGCACGTGCACGACGCCGAGCACCGGCGCCCCGCCTTCGATGAGGGCGATGTTGACGGTGAACTGCCCGCTCTGCTTGATGAACTCTTTCGTCCCATCCAGGGGATCGACGAGCCAGAACCGGGACCACTGCCGCCGGTCGGCGACTTCGTCGGGCTCCGATTCCTCCGACAGGACGGGGATCTCGGGGAACGCCGCCCGCAGCCGATCCACGATGAGGCGATGGGACGCACGGTCTGCCTGCGTCAGCGGCGAGTCGTCCGCTTTGGTATCGATGGGGAGCTCGTCCCCGTAGTGGCTGAGGATGGCGCGTCCGGCTTCGCGCGCGATGGCGATGATGGGTTCGGGAGACACAGTCACGGAACGGAGGTGTGGATGGCGGGGGAGGAAGCGATGGAGCGGGTGGCGGAAGATACCCCTCGATCCTCGCCCGCCGAAGCCCGGGCATCGGATCGCAGTTCGACGGACATTCCGTTTGCCGCGCACGGTCCGGTCGGCATCGCCTAGCTTTCCACGGCCGCCCCCTCCCCCCGCCGCCTATGCCGCACCGCATCAGAAATCGCCTCACGTTCCTCCTCGAACGGTTCATCCTGCGCGGGGCGCTCTACCGCCTCCTCGTGATCGCGGTCGTGCTCGGCGTGCTCGCGCTCGGCGCCGGCCTGCTCGTCTACGCCTACACCGCCGGGTTCGACACCCCCGGCGAGGCGATCTGGTGGGCGTTCCTCCGGATGACCGACCCCGGCTACCTCGGCGACGACGAGGGGGCCCTCCTCCGCGCCGTCTCGACCGCCCTCACGGTGACGGGGTTCGTGCTGTTCGTGGGCGCCCTCATCGCGATCCTCACCCAGTGGCTGAACCAGACGATCGAGACCCTCGAAGGGGGCCACACCCCGGTCGCGCTGCGAGGGCACGTCGTCATCCTCGGGTGGACGAACCGCACGGCGGCCGTGGTGCAGCAGCTCGTGCTCTCGGAAGGCCGGCTGCGTCGGTTCCTCGTCCGCCACGGCACGCGCGGGCTCCGCGTCGCCATCCTCGCCGACGAGGAGCCGGCCCCCCTGCTCCGCGAGCTGCGCGAGCGGCTCGGCCCCGACTGGGACGAGCGGCAGGTCATCCTGCGCTCCGGGACGCCGCTCCGCCTCGAACACCTCCGCCGGGTGGACTTCCTCCACGCCGCCGCCATCCTCCTCCCCGGCGCCGACTTCGCCGACGATGAGGCCAGCTCGGACACCCAGGTCATCAAGACGCTCCTCTCGATGGCGAACCACCCCGCCGTACGGCGCGACCGGCCCGCCCTCCCGCTCGTCGTCGCCGAGGTGGCGGACGCCAACAAGACCCCGATCGCGCACCGCGCCTACGGGGGGCGGATCGAGCTGCTCACGAGCGACGCCATCGTCAGCCGGCTCATCGCGCAGAACGTGCGGCACCCGGGCCTCTCGCACGTCTACGAAGAGCTGCTGACGCATGGGCACGGCAGCGAGCTCTACGTCCGGGAGCTCCCCGCGTTCGCCGGCCACCCCCTCCACATGCTCCACGGGTCGTTCCCCGACGCGCTCCTGCTCGGCGTCGCGCGTCCCGACGGGGCCAGCTTCCAGCCCTTCCTCAACCCGCCCGCCAGCTTCACGATTGCCGACGGCGACCGCCTGGTGCTGCTGGCGCGGGAGTACGACCAGACCGCCCCCGCCCCGTCTCCCCCCTCTTCCCCGTCGGCCCCGCTCGAGACCGGCGGGGCACCGGACCGCCGGCCCTCAGCCCCGCGCGAGCGGCGCGTGCTCCTCCTCGGGTGGAACCACCGCGTCCCCGCCCTCCTCCGCGAGTTCGACAGCTACCCCGATGAGCGGCTGCACGTCGACCTCCTCTCGCTCGTGCCGACGGACGAACGCGAGCGCTTGATGGAGCGCTACGGCACGCGCCTCGACCGCGTCACGCTCACCCACATCGAGGGCGACTACAACGCCCCGCCCGACCTCCGGCGGGTCGAGCCGGAGACGTACGACAGCATCGTGCTGCTGGGGAGCGACTGGCTGGAGTCGGGGACGGAGTCCGACGCCCGCACGATCCTCGGCCACCTGCTGCTGCGCGAGATGCTGCCGGAGGCGAGCGGGGTCGGCGTCGTCATCGAGCTCCTCGACCCCGAGAACCTCTCGCTCTTCCGGCACCGCAGCACGGAGGTGCTCATCAGCCCGCTCGTGCTGAGCCACATGCTCGCCCAGGTCGTGCTCCGCCCCGAGCTCCGCGCCGTGTTCGACGAGCTGTTCGGGCCGGCGGGCGCGGGGATCACGTTCGGGGCCGCCCCGGCGTACGGCTGCGAGGGGGAAAACGTCCGCTTCCGCGACATCCAGCAGCGAGCGGCCGAGCGCGGCGCCATCGCCCTCGGCGTCCGCCGCGCCCCGCGCGCGCCCCGCGACGGCTCCGCCGACGCGCCGGCCGAGGTCTGGCTGAACCCGCCCAAGACCTACGCGTGGACGCTCGGGCCGCACGACCAGTTCGTCCTCCTCGCGGGGGCGTAACGCGGGCGGGGCGAGTCGGACTCTAGTGCGGTGGTCAGATGATCGTGAGCCCACATCGTCCCAAACCTCCCGGCATACGGATTTCGATCTCCGATGTCAGGATACCCGTCGCCGTCGAGGCCGTCCTCATCGCCGTAGAGACGCAGCATGCTGCGTCTCTACCGTCGGTCGAGCTGGGATCATACCGACATCGACAAACAGACTCCGTATCATCCCGAACGGACGTTAGAAACGCGAAGCCTCGCCGGAGCCCCGGAGGGGCGTAGCCCATCTCCCACGTCGGGGCATCGCTCAGCGTGGGGGATCTGGCTCCGCCGAGCCCTCCGGGGTTTCCTCGCTACGCTCGTCAAGATGACGAGGGAAGAGGGCTCACGCGCATTCGACCTTCGCTCTAGGTCCCGGCCTCGATGCGAACCGATCGGGGGTGGACGCCCGCCGTGCCGTCGCCCTGCGACAGGCTGGGGGGCGCCTCGGGAACGGACACCGGCAGCATGTGCGTCGGCACGATCGCGGCGAGCGCTCGCAGGATCTCCTCCGTGTCGCGGCTCCGCGCCGCGTCGAACAGCCCGTCGAGGTGGCCGTCGAGCGCCTGGTCCTCGATCGCCTGTTTCCGGGCGACGAAGATCTTCTCGTGCCGCGACGAGTCCGTGCCCTCCTCCGCCGTCAGCAGCTCCTCGTAGAGCTTCTCGCCGGGGCGCACCCCGGTGAACGCGATCTCGATGTCTACGCCGGGCTCGAAGCCGGAGAGGTGGATGAGGTCGCGGGCGAGGTCGACGATCTTCACGGGCTCGCCCATGTCGAGGACGTAGACGCGCCCGTTCGCGCCGAGGCCGCCGGCCTGGAGCACGAGCTGCGAGGCCTCGGGGATCGTCATGAAGTAGCGCACCATCTCGGGGTCCGTGACCGTCACCGGCCCGCCCGCCTTGATCTGCTGCTTGAAGAGCGGCACCACGCTGCCCCGGCTGCCGAGCACGTTCCCGAAGCGGACCGAGACGAAGCTCTGCCCCGGCTCGGCGCGCTGCGACGCCCGCCGCACGACGTACTCCGCCACCCGCTTCGTCGCGCCCATCACCGACGTCGGGTTCACCGCCTTGTCGGTCGAGATGTTGACGAAGCGCTCGACCCCGTGCGCGAGGGCGAGCTCGGCGAGGTTGAGCGT
>CAYTJT010000016.1:0-24797 GCA_964438105.1 uncultured Rhodothermales bacterium
AGGACCACCAGACCGGGCGGCGGCAGTTCAAGTTCGTCCGCGGGCCCGTCTTCGCGAACGTGATCCTCGCCGACGAGATCAACCGGACGCCGCCGAAGACGCAGGCGGCCCTGCTCGAGGCGATGCAGGAGCACCACGTCACGGCCTCGGGTGAGACGTTCGTGCTCGAGGAGCCGTTCTTCGTGCTCGCCACCCAGAACCCGATCGAGCAGGAGGGCACGTATCCCCTCCCCGAAGCCCAGCTCGACCGGTTCATGCTCAACCTCTGGCTCGACTACCCCAGCTTCCGCGAGGAGGTGGAAGTCGTCCGCAGCACCACGGGCTCGCGCCGGGAGCGGGTCGAGACGGTGTTGGAGCGCGACGAGCTGCTCGCCTATCAGGAGCTCGTGCGGCAGGTGCCCGTCGCGGACAACGTGATCGAGCACGCCGTCCGCCTCGTGGCGCGGACGCGGCCCGGCCGCGACGGCACGCCCGACCACGTCAACGCGTATCTCAGCTACGGCGCCGGGCCGCGCGCGTCGCAGTACCTCATCCTCGGCGCGAAAGCCAACGCGCTCCTCGACGGCCGCCTCACCCCCCTCGTCGAGGACGTCAACCGCATGGCGATCCCGGTCCTCCGCCACCGCATCGTGCCGAACTTCAACGCCGAGGCGGAAGGCGTCTCGGCCGTCGACATCATCGAGCGCTCGCTCGAACGGTAGCCCCTCCCCCCTCCCGCACGCTGCCCCGTCCGGCCGTGCCCGACGCCCCCGCCATCCCACGCTCCCCGACCCCCCTCCGCCTGCTCCTCGTCGGCGGCGGCCACGCGATGCTGCCGCTCGTCGAGCACGCCGGGGCGTGGGTCGAGCGAGGGGTCGAGGTCACCCTCCTCGACGCGTGGGACGCGCTGTACTACTCCGGGATGGTGCCCGAGTACCTCGGCGGCGTCTACTCGGCCGACGAGGTGCGGATCGACCTCCGCCGGCTCTGCGCAGCGTCCGGCGTGGCGTTCCGTCGGGCCCGCGTCGCCTCGCTCTCGCAGGATAAAACCGTGGTCACCGAGGGCGGGGACGAGGTGGGGTTCGACCTCGCCGTGTTCGACATCGGGAGTGTGACCCCGCAGCGCGACCGGGCGGGGGGCGCCGTCCTCACGAAGCCGCTGCACCGGATCGAAGCGCTCGAAGCGTTCGTCCGGTCGGCGCTCGACGGAGGCGATGGCGGCGGTGAACCGCGCGACCTCGTCGTCGTCGGGGGCGGCGCGGCCGGTGTGGAGGTGCTGCTGAACGTTTCGGCGCGGGCGTCCGCCGTCCGTCCCGGCGCGCTCCGCTTCGCGCTCGTCGACCCCGCCGACGACGTGCTCCCCGGCTTCCCCTCGGGCATGCAGGCCGACGTGCGGCGCCGGCTCGAACGGCGCGGCGTGTCCCTCCGCTTCGGAGCCCAGGCCGAGCGCGTCGTGGACGGTGGCGTTCTGTTGAAAAGCGGCTCGACGCTCCCCGCCAACTGCGTGCTCTGGGCGACAGGCACCACCGGCCCGGCCCTATTCCGTGCGGCCGGCCTCCCCGTCGACGGCGGTGGGTTCCTCCGGGTCGACGACACGATGCAGTGTCCCGCCACCCCATGGCTGTTCGCGGCGGGCGACTGCGCCGCTCTGGCGAGCTATCCCGAACTCAAGAAGATCGGCGTTCACGCGGTGAAGCAGGGGCCCGTCCTCCGCGACAACGTGACGGCCGCGCTCGACGCTTTGCAATCCGGCCGGCCACTCTCCGAGGCCGACGTCCGTGCGTTCACGCCCTACCCCGTCGCGCCCCTGATCCTCTCGACCGGCGACCCCACGGGGCTCTGGGCATCCGACCGATGGTGGCTACGAGGCGGACCCGTCCTCCGCCTCAAGCACTTCGTGGATCGCCGCTGGATGGGCCGGTACACCCCGCAGTGGCACGCGCAGTCGCTCCCGTCTCGGTTCGGGCGCGAGGCCGCCTCCGCTTGACACCTCGCGCCGTTCGTATCTTCGCAGTCCTTCCGACCGACCCAACCTCCGAACATGGCAGAAACCAAGCCTCTCCCCACCCCCACGCTCCTCGACCTCTCCGGCCTCTCGGAGCGCCAGCGCCTCGCCTTCTACGGCGCCCTCTTCGCCCTCGCCGCCGCCGACGACTCGATCGACGAGCGCGAGTCCGACCAGATCCTCGAATCGCTCCAGCTCGAAGGGCTCTCCGAAGACGCCCGCTCGCGCGCCTTCGCGCTCAGCATCTCCCCCCCGTCGCTCCGCACCTGCCTCGACCTCCTCAGAGAGACCGACGAGCACATCCGCCGCGGGCTCATGCTGAACCTCGTCGACGTCGCCCTGGCCGACGACGACATCGGCCCCGGCGAGCCGCAGACGCTCGAAGCCGTGCGGACGGAACTCGGCATCACTCCGGAGGAGGTGGCCGCGATGCACACCTACGCGTACCAGATCCGCGAGCGGAACGCCCGAGCGCTGCGCCCGATGGCCTTCCCCGAGGGTCTCACCTGAGCCCCCGCCCAGACCTCGTAAAATGAACGACGCTCAGGCGTGCCTCTCGGCAGCCTGAGCGTCGTTGCGTGTACCCCCGGTAGGACTCGAACCTACGACCCGCTGATTAAGAGTCAGCTGCTCTAACCAACTGAGCTACGGAGGCACTCCAAATTAC
This sequence comes from uncultured Rhodothermales bacterium, assembly GCA_964438105.1. Taxonomy (GTDB): domain Bacteria; phylum Bacteroidota; class Rhodothermia; order Rhodothermales; family JANQRZ01; genus JBBSMX01. The sequence continues at coordinate 2,652 of CAYTJT010000016.1, forward strand.
AACGGGATCCGGAGGGCTGTTCCGGATCCCGTTGAATCGTGCTTGAAGAGCGCGCGCCGCGGGTGGCGCCGAGCTTACGCAGGACGTTGGAGCAGCCGCCCGACGTCCGCGACCCGCTTCTGCATCGCGTCGAGGAGGGTCTTCGGCGTCTTCAGATCGCCGTCGTGGTAGGGCGGATAGCTCGGGTCGAGTTGCTCCTTCGTGTACTCGAACCCGCAGGCCCCGCCCTGGCACGGCTCCTGGGCTCCGACCGAGGCGTAGAGGGCCCGCCGGCAGGACTCGGCCTGCTCGATGCTCGGCGCGAGCGTCCCGTACTCGTACGTGGGCTCCCCCGTGGTCGGGTCCGTGACGACGCTCTGCCGGTGGCAGATCAGGGCGAGCTCGCCCTGGTCCGCGTAGGTGATGTAGATGCTCGCGACCTCTTCGAGGGGACCGGCGGGCGTCGAGACGAGCCCGCGCGCTTCGGTGCGCCGCGCGTCGAGCCCGTAGTAGTTGAAGGTGTCGAAGAAGAGGTAGTACGCCGGGTCGAAGGAGGCGAACGACTTCGAGCCGAAGCAAGGGCACGGGGTCTGGGCAGGGGCCAACCCGTCGCTGTGCGTCGGCGTGGCTGCGTCGGCGTGGTCGGCCCCGTCAGACGGCGCCGTAGCGGATTCGTACTCGCTGTGGACGAGGCCCGAGGCGGGATCGCACCCGGCGAACGCTGCTGCAACGGCGATGAGAAGGGCGAAGCGGAGAGACGTAACGGACTTCATCGGGACTGGGCTGGTAGAGAAAGCGTGGGGCCGCGATCGGAAAGCGTCGCTGCGAAGGGGCGGCGTTGCAAAGGCTGTCGCGGTCCTACCTCGCCCCAGTATACACATTAAAGATGTCAGATCCCGGCACCGGCGGCCTATTCCATACCGCCAATTCTCTGCGATCCTGGCTTGCACGGCCTCGGCTGTCTCACCGTGGCTAAGCGTCGCCGTGCTCACTACAACCGCGCTCAATACAGCCGCACGTACCGCTTCGCCTCCCCCAGTCGTGCGACCCGCTCGGCTGCGGCCCGCTCCTCCTCGTCGTCGGACTGCAGGGCGTCCCACAGGGCTGAGAGGTCGGCAGAGCGTTTCACCCGTACGTAAGCGTCGGGCAGCCCGCCTTCGTCCACGAGCAACTCCACCGGGGCCGTGCCGCTCCGCTGCAGCTTGACGCGACCGAGCGAGGTGAGGTACTCCTCGTCGCCGCGCTGCCGCATCGACTCGGCGAGGCGGTCTTTGAGCGACTGGGCCGCGTTCGCCATGCTCCGCTCGGACCGTTGGAGCCGCTGGCGCTCCGCCTTCACCGCTTCGGCCGTGGCTTCGAGCCGCCGGATCACCCGGAGGTAGCCCTCGACTCTGTCCTCCCGCATGTCGAGCAGGTGGTCGTGGGCGGTCTCGATCTCTTCGGTGATCTCGCCGCCGGCAGCGAGCAGCGCGTCTTCGAGCGCGCGCAGTTCAGCATCGATGGTGTAGAGCGAGAGGGCTTGGAGGGCGGACATGGGAGGGGGAACGAGGAGCGAGGGGTGCGGGACGCAAGACTACGAACGGAGGCAGCGCGACGCCACCGTCCGTGCCCGGCACGAACGGAGTCGCGGGTGAAAAGCGAACGGAAGCATCCGGGGCGAGGGAATCATTTGCGCCTCCGGGCGTTCACAGCGCGTCCCTCCCCCGCGACCGAAACCGCCCGCCGCGTCGATGCCCCCCACCAAGAACCGCTCCCTGTTCGGACGCCTGCTCCTGCTGTTCACGATCGTCCCGATCGTCGAGCTCGCCCTCCTCGTCTGGCTCGGTCAGCAGATCGGGTTCTGGCCGACGGTGGCGCTGATCGCCGGGACGGCCTTGCTCGGCTCGTACCTCGCCCACCGCGAGGGGCTCTCCGCCCTCGCCCGCTTCCGCGCGCGCCTCGGCACGGGGGAGATGCCGGGCGACGAACTCACCGACGGCATCATCATCCTGATCGCCGGGGCCTTCCTCCTCACCCCCGGCGTGTTGACCGACGTGGTCGGCTTCCTCGGGCTGCTTCCGCCGTCGCGAGCCCTCATCAAGCGGGCCGTCGTGAAGCGCGTCCGCCGTGGGATGATGGGGGGCTCGATCCGCGTCGCGACGTGGCCGCCGACGCCCTCCGCCTCGCCCGCCGACGACGTGGTGGACGTCGACTACGAGGAGATTGAACCGAAGGCGTAGACGACGGCTTACCGTCCGCGTGGAGCACCACGAAGTACACGCCGCTCACCACCCGGCGGCCCGCGGCGTCGCGCCCGTCCCACCGCACGTCGTGCGGTCCCGCAGCGAACGGGCCCTCGACCAGCGTCCGGATGCGGTGCCCGAGGAGGTCGTAGACGGTGAGCGACGCGTGCCCGGCCTCGCCGATCCCGAACGGGATGCGCGTGCTCTCCGCGAACGGGTTCGGGTAGTTCTCGTGGAGGGTCAGACGGCTCGGCCGCGCCCTGAATGAAGAGCCCCCCAATTGGGTCGCCCCGCCGAACACGCCCCGGCCTGCGGGGTTGCCGCCTCTCACCCTCACCCTGCCGCGTGCCCACGACGACCCACCGCCCCGCTTCCCCCCTTCGCCTCCCGCTCGGCATCCGCTACATGATCGGGGCGGCGCTCTGCTTCAGCCTGATGGCGCTCTTCGTCAAGCTGGCCGGGCAATCGATCCCGACGATGGAGATCGTCTTCGCCCGGTCGGTCTTCATGGCCGCGTTCACGTTCGGGCTGATCCGGCGCGAGGGCCTGGCGCCGCTGGGCAACAACCGGTGGCTGCTCTTCGCCCGCGGCGCGATCGGGGTGACGGCGCTGAGCCTGTTTTACTTCGCCATCTCCCGCCTCCCGCTCGGCGACGTGACGGCGGTGTTCTATATGGCGCCGATCTGGACGGCGTTCTCCGCCGCGTTCATCCTGAAAGAGCGCACGGCTGGGCTCGTGCTCGTGGGGATCGGGGTCAGCCTCGCGGGCGTCGCCCTCATCTCGCGGCCGTCGTTCCTGTTCGGCGACGGCATCGAAGCGCTCGACGGGCTCGCCATCGCCGCGGCGGTGACGGCGTCGATCCTCTCGGGGCTGGTCTACACGATCGTCCGCAAGCTCCGCGACACCGACGCCCCGAACGTCATCATCTTCTACCTCTCGTGGGTGGGCGTGCTCGGCGCGCTGCCGTTCGCCGGGAACTGGGTGATGCCGTCGGGCTGGGCGTGGGTCTGGCTCCTCGGCGCGGGCGTGACGACGCAGGCCGCGCAGATCTTCCTCACGCGCGGGCTCCACCTCGAGAAGGCCGGCCGGGCCGTGTCGGTGGGCTACCTCCAGGTCGTGTTCGCGTTCATCTGGGGAGCGATCGTGTTCGGGACGCTGCCGGACGCGCAGAGCATCGTCGGCGCCGTGCTGATCGTCGGCAGCGTCCTCCTGATCGCGCGGCGGAACTGACCGCGCGGGGCTCCGGCCGTTTGGATTCGCGGGGAGAATGTGCTTTCTTCGCAGGACGTTCACTCGACCTGCTCCGATGTCCGTACCGACGCTCGCGCCACCCCCACCGCCCGACGAGGCCGCCGATGGCGCATCCCCCGGCGAGGCCAGCGCCCCCGCCCCGCCCGGGCTCGCACCCGCCGCCTGCGCCAACTGCGGCGCGGAACGACTCGGCGACTACTGCCAGTCCTGCGGGCAGCACTACCTCGACGGCCGCCTCACGATCCGCCGGCTGTGGCGCGAGTTCGCCTCGCGCGTGTTCAACCTCAACCGCGGGCTGCTCGCGACGTTCGTCGGGCTCATCCGGCGCCCCGGCCACGTCGCGGCCGACTACGTCGGCGGGAAGCGGCGGTGCTACACGAACCCGCTGAGCTACCTCCTGCTCGCGAGCGCGTTCAGCCTGCTCATGCTCCAGTTCTCCGAGGGCGCCCTCGAGGCGCAGATGGACGCGCAGTTCGCCGAGCAGCGCGCCGAGCGCGAGGCCGAGCGCGCCGCAGAGGAGGCCGCCTCCACCGGCATCCCGCACGACCACGACGGCGACGGCGTTGCGGACCACGAGGCGCACGGCCCGTCCGACCCCGCGGTGGAGCGGTTCGAGGCTCGGATGGACGAAATCTTCGACGGGGGCACCTCGGCCGAGTTATTCGAGATGTATATGGAGGGAATGACGCGCTTCAACTCCATCCTGACCGTGTTCCTCTGCATCCCGCTCGTCCTGCTCTTGCGTCTCCTCTTCGGCCCAGCCCGGAACGTGGCCGAGATCTCTGTCTTCTCGCTCTACGTCGTGGCGCAGGCGACGGTCCTCGCGTCCCTCGTCATGCCCGTCATGGTGCGCCTCGGCCAGACGGCCTCAATGCTCATGGTGCTCGTCTATATCGGCCTCGCTGCGTGGGCCGCCGTGCAGTTCTGGGGCGAGGGGTTCAGCGCGGCGTGGCGCGCAGCCGTGGCGATGGTGGTCTCTTACGCCGTCTACTTCGTCGTGGTATCGGCGTTTGCGCTCGTCTACATCTTCGACACGGTCCTCAGCGAGACGGGGCTTTCGTGGGGGGCGTTCCTGAGCCGCTTGCTCTCCTGATTACCCTGTTCGCGATCTTCGGCGTGCTCCGCGGTAGGATTGATCGTACTCGGCATCTGATACCGCTCGGCCATGAAGCTGCCCTCGTTCAAGTCGCCCGAGTTCGCGCTCGCCGTCGGGTTCTTCCTCGCCGTCTACGGCGCGTTCCACCTCCTCAACGGCCACGCCGGGGACGATGCGACCGGGCTCGCCTCCCTCCTCTTCGGGCTCTCTGGCCTCGCCACGTTCGGGCGCACGCGGGCGCGGTCGAAGACGCTCGCTCGGACGTTGCAGGTGATCGCCCTGGCGGCGTTCCTCCTCGCCGTCGTCCCCGCTTTTCTGAGCCTATGACTTCCTCACCATCCGGTCGCTCCACGACCTCGTCCGCCTCCGCCTCTCGCGTGCCGCTGCTCCTCCTCGGCGCCATCCTCGCCTTTGTCGGCGGCATCGACCTCGTGCGCGGCAATGTGCTCGGGGGTATCGGCCAGGCGGGGTTCGGCCTAGCGCTCATCGCTTACATCGAGGCGGGGCACCGCGGCATTATCTCGCTCGCGCGTGCCGTTGGCGTCGTCGCCGGGCTGTTCTGGGTGCTCTGGATGTACACCATCCTGTTCACCTGATCGGCCTTCCGCACCCGCTCATGCCTTCCTCTCAGCACCGCATCTTCCTCTTCATCGCCGGGGGACTACTCGTCCTCATAGGGCTCTACCAAACGCTCGCGCGCGACGCGTGGCTCGACGGCGGCGGCAACATCCTCGTCGGGCTGGGACTTCCGCTCGTGGCGCAGGGCGTGAAGGGGTCGGCGGGCTACCGGACCGGGCTCGCACTCGTCTTCGGCGGCATCGCGCTGCTCCTCGCTGGCATTGTCGTAGACGTTGTGGGGTGAGCCGTTCGGAGGGCCTCGGCTGCACCACCGCCGCAGCGTCCTCAACGCTTGCCTCGCAGACCGGGGCTGAACCGTAGAGGCCGCCGCGGGTTTACGACCCCGCCCCTCTCCCTTCCGCATCCACACCGAGTCATGCGCCCCTCTATTGCACCGTTCGCCCTTCTGACGCTCACCCTCGCCGTCGCCGCCTGCGGCGATCCAGAGGTCGAACCCTACGATGACGACGACGCGGAGTCGGTCGTCGTGCCCCGCGTCGATCCCACCGCCGACGGCACGCCGGTCGAGGCGTTCCTCAACGGGTGCCGCGAGACGCTCGCCGACACCCCGCTGGAATCCGACGACGCGCTCGAGACGTGCGAGTGCGCCGTCGCCGCCGCCCGAGACCGGCTCGAAGGGCTCGAATACGACGCCTTCCTCGCCAGCTTCCGGCCCGACCGCGACGAGGTCATGGAGACGATGATGACCGACGAGGCGTTCGACCTCGACCGGTTCGACCAAGACCTCGCGGCGATTCAGGACGAGTGCGGCTTTACCCGGCCCGCCCTCAACTGAGCCCCGCCGCTGAGCGCCGTGGCGGCTACACGTCGAGGTCGTCGACTTCGGCGGCGTGGTCCATGATAAAGGCGAAGCGCGGGGCGGCGTCGCGGCCCATCAGGTCGGAGATCGTGTTCTCCGTCGCGAGGCGCTCGCCGTCGGGGATCGCCACCTGGAGGAGCCGGCGCTTGTCGGGGTCGAGCGTCGTCTCCTTCAGCGTGTCCGGCATCATCTCGCCGAGCCCCTTGAACCGCTGGACGTCCGGCTTCGCGTTACGCGGGAGCTTCTTGAGGATGCGCGCGCGGTCGGCCTCGTCGAGCGCCCAGTGCGTCTCCTTGCCGTGGTCGATGCGGAAGAGCGGCGGCTGCGCGATGTAGACGTAGCCCTCGTCGACGAGCGGGCGGAGGTACCGGTAGAAGAACGTCAGCAGCAGCGTCGTGATGTGGTGGCCGTCGGAGTCGGCGTCCATGAGGAGGACGACCTTGTGGTAGCGGAGCTTCGAGACGTCGAGGTCGTCGCCGAGCCCGCAGCCGAGCGCGTCGACGATGTTCGAGAGCTCCTTGTTCGCGCTGACCTTCTTCACCGTCGCCTGCTCAGCGTTGAGGACCTTGCCGCGGAGCGGGAGGATCGCCTGCGTCTGCCGGTCGCGCCCCTGCTTGGCCGAGCCGCCGGCCGAGTCGCCCTCGACGAGGAACAGCTCGCTCTCGGTCGGGTCGGTCGAGGCGCAGTCGGTGAGCTTGCCGGGGAGGTTGAGGCGGTGGCTGACGGCCGTCTTGCGGCGGGCCTGCGACGCGGCGGCCCGGCTCGCCATCCGCGCCTTCGCCGCCTGCACGATGCGCGTGACGATGGCCTCGGCGACGGTCGGGTGCGCGTTCAAGTATTGCTCGAAGTCGATCCGCAGGGCGCCGCTGACGAGGCTCCGCGCCTCGGGGTTGTTCAAGCGCTCCTTCGTCTGCCCCTGGAACTGCGGCTCGACGATGAAGAGGTTGATGATGGCGTAGAGCCCCTCGCGGATGTCGTCGGCCGTGATGTCGAGCTTCTTCTGTCCGAGGTCGTGCGTGTCGATGTAGTTGCGGACGGCTTTCGTGACGGCGTCCTTCATCCCCTGCTCGTGCGTCCCGCCGAACTTGGTCGGGATGCCGTTGACGAATGACTGGGGCCGCTCCTTCGGGGCCTCGGTCCAGTGCAGCGCGACCTCGACGCGGCCGCCGTCCTCCATCTCGTCGCGCGCGACGAACGGCTCGGGGTGCACCGGCCGCGCCTTGTCGGCCGCGACGAGCGTGTCGAGGTACTCGGCGATGCCGCCCTCGTGCTGGTACTCGTGCCGCTGCCCGTTGACCTCGTCCCGGAAAACGATCTTGAGCCCGGCGTTGAGGTAGGTCTTGACCTCGAGGTTCTCGGCGATGAGCGCCGCGTCGAAGTCGACCGTCTCGAAGATCTCGGCGTCGGGGCGGAAGAAGATGCTCGTGCCCGTGCCCCGCACCGACTTCTTGACGGTCTTGAGCTTGGTGGCCGGCACGCCGCGCTCGTATGTCTGCCGGTAGAGCTTCCCGTCGCGCTTGACCTCGGCGACGAGCTCTTCGGAGAGCGCGTTCACGACGGACGAGCCGACCCCGTGGAGCCCGCCCGAGGTGATGTACGACTGGTGGTCGAACTTGCCGCCCGCGTGCAGGGTCGTGAGGATCACCTCGATCGTCGGCACCTTCTTCGTCGGGTGCTTGTCAACGGGGATGCCGCGCCCGTTGTCCGTCACGGTGAGGCTGCGGCCGTCCTTGTGAAGCGTGACCTCGATTTGGGAGGCGAACCCGTTCGTGGCCTCGTCCACGGCGTTGTCGACGATCTCCCAACAGAGGTGGTGCAGCCCGGCCTTGCCGGTGCCGCCGATGTACATGCCGGGGCGGCGGCGGACAGGCTCGAGCCCCTCCAAAACCTGGATGTCTTTGCCGGTGTAGGTGCGCGTGGCGGTCTCGGCCATGGAGCGAAAAGGTAGGGAGTAGGGAGTAGTGATCCGTTGTCGATGCAATATACCGAGCCCGAGTGCCGCCCTCTTGTCACACAGCTCGCAGCAGGCGACCGCAACTCCTCCAGTGCGCGTTCTCATTCACGGGCCTCCTCTCGAGAGAGCAGTAGCCCTTTCATCACCCTGCGACAGCGGATCACGTTACTGTTCGTTATAGCTTTAAACTCCGATGTCGGTTCGGGGGTCTTCCCCCATGCCAAGTATAGTAATCGTCCCTACGTGCACATATTTGCACTTGTTATTCATAGATTTATACTGCATACACGGAATGCACGCTTTTCTCACGTCTCTATCGTTTCGCCATGCCCACGCCCTCCGCTCGCCCGCAACCACCGACCGTCCCCCACCCACGCGTGCCGACGGTGCCGACGGTCCCCCCACCGTTCGTGGTCTCCAAGCGAGACCCCATCACCGAGCGCATGGTGCAGACGCTGATGACGCTGACTATCATCGAGCTCGAAGAACACTCGGTCCCCGCGCAGGGGGCCGACGACATCCTCTACGTGTACGTCGGGAACGTGGTGGTCACGCACGACATCCGCCGCACGCTCAGGGTCTTCAACGGCGACATCTGCGAAGCCGTCGACAGCATCCGCAACTTCATCGTGGAAGGCATCATCGGCGAGCCGAGCGGCTCCAGCGGTGCGGCGACGGGTGCCACGCCGAGAGCGAGACCACGCCTCTCTGCATAGACGACCTGCTTCGCCCTCCGCCTATCCCTTTCCGTTGAGGTGCAGTTCCACGGGCGGCGGGGTGACGGCGCGGAGCGTGCCGCGCTCGATGATCGTCCGGCCCTTGTTGCCGCGGTTGGTGACCTCGAACTTCGTCGTGCGGACGACCTCCTTCCGCCCCCGGTTCGTCTCGACTTCGAGCCCCTCGCGGGCGGCGTCGCTGACGACGAAGCCGAGCACGCGGTCGCCGGGGCCGTCGAGCCGCATCGCGATGACGCCCTTCGCGGCGCTCTTGAACACGGGAATCTGGCTCACCGGGAAGACGAGCCCGCGCCCCTCCTTCGACGCGAGGCACACGTTTTCGTCGCCGCGCGCCACCTCGACGCCGACGGCGCTCGACCCCTTCGGCAGACGGACGAAGACGCGGCCGTTCTTGTTCGAGGGCTCGGCGAACGACTGCAGCGTGAAGCGGACGGCGAAGCCCGCGTCCGTCATCGCCACCCCGAAGGGTCCGACGTCGACGCCCTCGGGCACGGCGCCGTCGCCCCCGAACAGGTCGAGGTCGACCTCGGCGGCGTCGGGCAGACTCTCGGGCAGGATGCGCTCGTCGAGCGAGATCACCCCGACGACGCGCTCCCGGTCGGCGAAGTCGAAGAATTTCTGGACGGGGTCGCCGTAGCCGGTCGTCTGCGGGAGATCGTCCACGCGGATCGTGTAGACCCGGCCCGCGCTCGTGAAGAACGCGACCGTCGCCCGCGTCGAGGCGGCGAGCGCATACGCCACGGTGTCGCCCTCGCGGACGCGGATCGCTGGAAGTTCGGTGTACGAACGTTGGCGCTTGACCCACCCGTCGCGCGTGACGATGACGTAGACGTCTTCCTTGAGGATGTAGTCCTCGGCGGCGTAGTCGAGCACGGCGTCGGGGCCGGCGACGTGCGTCCGGCGCTCGTCGGCGTACTGCTTTTTGAGCGCGCGCAGCTCTTTCTTGATGAGGCTCCACAGCGCCTTCTCGTCGCCGAGCAGCTTCCGAAGCGCGGCGGCCTGCTTTTCTTTCTCGGCGAGTTCGGCGCGGATCGCGTTGATCTCGAGCTGGGCGAGCCGGTAGAGTTTGATTTCGAGAATCGCCTCGGCCTGCACGTCGTCGAGGCCGAACCGGTGCATGAGCCGCTGCCCGGCGTCCCTCTTGTTTTTCGACGAGCGGATGATCTTGATGGCCTCGTCGAGCGCGTCGAAGATCTTGACGAACCCGCGCAGGATGTGGATGCGCTTTTCGAGGGCGGCGAGGTCGAACTGCAGCCGCTTCGTGACGACCTCGAGCCGGTAGTCGAGGAACGCCTGCAACGCCTCGCGGAGGCCGACCTTTTTGGGCGCCGCCACCTCGGGGTTCTCGGTCGGGACGAGGCACGTCATGTTGACGTGGAAGCGCGTCTGCAACGGGGTGTGCTTGAAGAGGTACGCGATCGCGGCCTCGGCATCCGCGCCCCGCTTGATTTCGAGCACGATGCGGACGTCGTCGGTGCTCTCATCGCGAATGTCGACGATCTGCGGGACCTTCCCGCCGCGGATGTGATCGGCGATCTTCTCGATGAGGTCGCCCTTCGACAGCCCGTACGGGATCGAGGTGATGACCGCGCGGCTCTTGCCTTCGAGCTCGTACGAGCCGCGGAGCTCGACCGTCCCCTCGCCCTTCTCGTAGATCGCGACGAGCTCTTCGTGCGTGTTGAGGATGCGGCCCCCCGTGGGGAAGTCCGGCGCCTGGACGTACTTCTCGACGAGCGTGCGCGTGAACGCGTTCGGGCTGCCGATGAGATAGATCGCCGCGTCGATGACCTCGCCGAGGTTGTGCGGCGGGATGTTCGTCGCCATGCCCACGGCGATGCCCGTCGCGCCGTTGACGAGCAGGTTGGGGAACTGCGCCGGGAGGACGACGGGCTCGAAGAGCGTGCCGTCGTAGTTCGGGCGGAAGTGGACGGTCTTCTTGCGGATCTCCTCCGAGAACGACGCGCCGGGCGGCGTCAGCCGGGCCTCGGTGTAGCGCATGGCGGCCGGGCTGTCGCCGTCGAGCGAGCCGAAGTTGCCCTGCCCGTCGACGAGCGGCGCGCGGAGGCTGAAACTCTGCGCCATGCGCACGGCTGCATCATAGATGGCCGTGTCGCCGTGCGGGTGGTACTTCCCCATCACTTCGCCGACGACCGTGGCGCTCTTGCGGTGCCGCGAATCCGGCGTCAGGCGGAGGTTCGTGTACATCGCGTACAGGATCCGCCGCTGCACCGGCTTCAGGCCGTCGCGGATGTCGGGCAGCGCGCGGCTGGTGATGACCGAGAGCGCGTAGTTGAGGTAGCGCGCGCGGGCGGTCTCGTGGAGGGGGATGACGTCGACGACGGGCATTCGATTGCGGATTTCGGAACGCAGATTTTGGATTGGACGGTTTCTGGCGGGAAGCCCTCCGTAGGGGCGCAGCACGCTGCGCCTGGCACACGGGTTTCGCCGGGCGGATCGCCGGGAGGATCGCCGGGCGGCGGGGCCGTAGTTGTAAGCTACGGACAGCGCGTGCGCTAGCGGTGAAGACCTGTTGCAATAACGGCTTGCGATGAGCCGCACCGCCCTTCCCCGGCCATACCGTCAGTGTAAGATGCCGGGGTGTCAACCCGTGTCACCTCCGTCGCACACCGCAAAAACGGATCAGCTTGTCATTGCGAGGAGGTGCGCAGCGCCGACGCGGCAATGACAGCGGGGAAGGAGCGGCCTCCCCTACTCCACGTCGTAGGCGAGCGTGAAGTAGTCGGCGCGCTCGTCGGGGTGCAGCCGCAGGAGGTCGGCTTTGGCGAGGAGCACGAGCGTCTGCGACGCCCGCCGCCGCGGGATGTCGACGAGCCGGGCGAACGCGTCGACGGTGATCTGCTCGTGGCGGTCGAGGTAACGCATCAGCGTGCGCTCTTTCTCGCCGAACTCGAAGCGGACGTCCTTGGGGTCCCGCTCGTGCTTCATCAGGCGGATCGCCTCGCGGCTGGCCTCGATGCTCTGGTCGGCGACGCGGACGTAGGCCGTGCGCGTCTTCCCGTTCCCCGTCGTCGCGCCGAAGAGGTAGTGCGGCTTGTCCGGGCTCTCCGGCACGTCTACGACGATCACCTCGCGCCGCCGCGCGATCGGGACGGCGATGATGCTCACCTCGACCGGCGGGTCGCAGTGGGCGTCGAGCGCCTGCCGGAACGAGAACCGTTCCTCCTCGGCGTCCTTCACCCCGCGGATCGTGCCGTCGTCGTCGACGCCGACGAAGAGCTTGCCGCCGCGGGCGTTCGCGAACGCGATCACCTCTTTGGCGATGCGCTCCGGCTGCGGCGAGCGCCGCTTGAACTCGATGTAGAAGCCCTCGCCGAAGCTGACGTAGCGCTTGAGATCGTGCAGGTTCATGGGGCAGGTATGGCCGAAGGCGGACGAGGTTTCGGTGCGACCTCGCGTTAGCTCTCGCCTACGCGCTCCGCCAGCCGGTCCTCGCGCTTGGCCGCGCGCGTCATCAGTTCGTAGACGGCATCCTCGGGCCGGAGGTGGTGGAACAGGATGTCGTGCACGGCCTCCGTGATCGGCATTTCGACGCCGTTGCGCTCGGCGAGTTCGCGGACGGACAGCGTGGTCTTCACGCCCTCCGCCACCATCTTCATCTCGTCCTCCACCTCCTCCAGCGTCCGCCCCTTCCCGATCTGCTCGCCGAAGTAGCGGTTGCGGCTGTACCGGCTGAAGCACGTCACGATGAGGTCGCCCAGCCCGGCGAGGCCGGAGAACGTGAGCGGCTGGGCGCCGAGGGCGAAGCCGAGCCGCTTCATCTCGGCGAGGCCGCGCGTGACGAGCGCCGCCTTGGCGTTGTCGCCGAGCCCGACGCCGTCGCCCATGCCCGCGGCGAGCGCCATCACGTTTTTGACCGAGCCCGCGATCTCGGTCCCGATGAGATCGCTGTTGACGTAGACGCGGAGGCGGTCGGTCATGAACGCGTCCTGCGCCGCGTGCGCCGCCGCGTCGTCGGGCATCGCCACGACGACCGTCGTCGGCTTGCCCGCGCCGACCTCTTCGGCGTGGCTCGGGCCGTAGAGCACGCCGACCTTGCCGGGGTCGGCGGCGGGGAGCACGTCGTTCAGCACCTGCGAGGTCGTCATCAGCGTGCCGATCTCGATCCCCTTCGCGACGGAGACGATCGTCTGGTCCGCGCCGAGGCGGTCGGCGAGGTGGCCGGCGACGGGCCGGACCGCCTGCGACGGCGTCGCGAACACGACGAGCGCGCAACCCTCGACGGCCTCCCCCACCGACGAGGTCACCGCGACGCGCTCCGGGAGCACGGCGTTGGGCAGGTAGTCCAGGTTGCGGCGCTCGCGCCGAATCTGCTCGGCGAGGTCGGGGCGCCGCGCCCACAGCTTGACCTCGTGCCCGCCGTAGACCGACAGGCTGTAGGCCAGCGCCGTCCCCCAGCTGCCCGCCCCGAGCACGGCGATGGGTTGGTCTTCGAGATGGTGCATGACGCGCCTCGGCAGGTAGAAAGGAAGATGGTTGCGAGACGGGGGCTAGCGGGTCACCCGGCCGATCGCGACGGGCGTCTCCCCCATCGCTTGCCAGACCGACGTGGCGGCCTCGAGGTTCGCCTCGGGCACGACGGCGACCAGCCCGATGCCGAGGTTGAAGGTGCTCCGCATGTCGTCCTCCGGCACGTCGCCGAGCCGTTGGATGAGCTCGAAGACCGGCGGGCGCCGCCACGCGTCCCAGTCGACGGTGAGGCGAAGCCCGTCGGGGACGATCCGCTCGGTGTTGCCTTCGAGCCCGCCCCCCGTGATGTGGGCGAAGCCGTGCGCGAGGTCGGCAGCGACGAGGGCTTGAATCGCGTCGAGGTACGAGCGGTGGACGCGCAGGAGCGTGTCGCCCACCGTGTCGCCGCCGAGCGCTGGGGGCCGGTCGTCGGCTTCGTAGCGCTCGAACAGCACGGCGCGAGCGAGCGAATAGCCGTTCGTGTGCAGGCCGGTGGAGGGCAGCCCGAGGAGCACGTCGCCCTCGGCGACCCGGCTTCCATCGAGCACGCCGTCGCGCTCGACCACGCCGACGATGCAGCCCGCGAGGTCGTACTCGTCATCGCTGTAGAGGCCCGGCATCTCGGCCGTCTCGCCGCCGATGAGCGCGCAGCCGTTCGCTTTGCAGGCCGTCACGAAGCCGCGGACGATCTGCTCGGCGACGTCCGGCTGCAACCGTCCCGTGCCGAGGTAGTCGAGGAAAAACAGCGGGCGCGCCCCGCAGACGGCGATGTCGTTGACGCAGTGGTTGACGAGGTCCTGCCCCACGGTGTCGTGCCGCCCGACGCGGACGGCGACCTTCAGCTTCGTCCCGACGCCGTCGATCGACGAGACGAGGACGGGCGACTCGTAGGCGTCTTTGTCGAGCGCGAAGAACCCGCCGAACGCGCCGATGTCCGCGAGCACGTTGGGGGTGAAGGTCTCCCGGACGAGCCCTTTGATGCGGCTGACGGTGGCTTCGCCGGCTGCGATATCGACGCCGGCATCTTTGTACGTGGTCATGGGGAGCGAGAGGTGGGTGGATCGGCTGCGCCGCGGACCTCGCAAGATAACGCGGCGGCGGGCGGCGTCAGGCGTCCCCTTCGCGCCACGGCGGATCGGTTTTGTTGAGGAACGAGGCGATGCCGGCGCGGCAGTCGTCCGTGCTCCGGGCGAGCGCGTTGAGTTGTACGGCGTGCGCGACGGCCTCGTCGAGCCCCATCCCCGGCACGTCGGCGAGCAGCCGCTTGGTGAGCGTGACGGCCGTCGCGCTCGTCTCGGTTGCGAGTTCGTGCGCTAGCGCGTCCACGGCGTCGTCGAGGTCGTCGGCCGGCACGGCCCGCGTGACGAGCCCGGCGGCGGCGGCCTCGTCGGCCGAGATGAGCCCGCCGCGGAGCATCAGGTCGCGCGCCGCCGCTTCGCCCAATTTGCGGAGCACGAACACCGACACGATCGCCGGGACGAACCCGATGCGGACTTCGGTAAAGCCGAGCCTGGCGTGCGACGCGACGAGCGAGAAGTCGCACACGGCGGCGAGCCCGCACCCCCCCGCGATCGCGTGCCCGTTGACCTTCGCGACGATCGGCTTCGGGTGTCGGTAGATCGCGGTGAAGAGGTCGGCGAGGTGGCGCGAGTCGGCGAGGTTGTCTTCGGCCGACGCCGTCTGCAACGCTTCGAGGGCCGCGAGGTCGGCCCCGGCGGAGAACGCCTTTCCCGCCCCCGTCAGCACGACGACGCGCACGCCGGCGTCGGCCTCCGCATCGCCGAGCGCGTCGCGAAGCGCGGCGACGAGGTCCGCGCTGAGCGCGTTGCGCTTGTCCGGACGGTGGAGCGTGAGCGTGAGGATGCGGCCGGAGCGTTCGCGGAGGAGGAGGTCGGGCATAATCCCAGGATCAGCTTACAGCGTACGCTTCGTGAACCCCCGCCTCGTTAGCATCGCGCTTCGCGCTCAGGCTTCACGGGGCTGTCCCCCTCGGCGAGGGGGACAGTTCGGTGCCGCCGGGAGCGCAGCGACCGCAAACCGAACGGGGGGTCCAAACTACGGCTGGGCCTCGGACTCCGCCGTCGCCCACGATCGATAGAGCGGCCACAGTTCGGACTGGGCTTCGATGGCCGCCCCGACGAGGGCGCCGCCGAGCGCGAGCACATGGTGCTTCGGAACCGTACGCCGCACCCACATCCCCTTTGCTCTGCTGAGGTCGTCGGGGAGGGCGTCGAGCGGTTCTGCGAACGTTGGCGAGGCGAGCGCCTTCGACACCGTGGGTGCATACGTGAACGTGTACCCCGACTCGATGAGCGCGTTGAGCATCGCAAGCGTCTCCGCTTCCTCCTCAACCATTCGCTTTTTTGCCGCGCGGAAAAGGCCCCTGGCGTACTCGCCCATGTAGAGGCCGAACACGAACCCGTCCGGGTAGAGGCTGTGCGAGAGCTGCACGTCGGAGAGGCGGCGGCGCGGCGGCCGGTAGAACGCCATCCAGAGGTGGTGGTGGCAGCCCCCGGCACCGAAGTCGTTTTTCAGCAGCCGGCTGAAGACGTTCTTCTCCGTCTCGAAGGGCAGCCGGTTCGGGAGCACCCAGTGGACGGCGAGATCGTCGCGGTAGCGCTTGAACGGCTCCTGCACCCAGCGCGCGACCGCCTCCTTCTCGTTCCGGTACTGCTCGATGTGCGGGTGCTCGCGCAGCCGGTCGAGCGCGGCGAAGGCCTCGGGCTGGAACCCCTCGAACTGAATTTGCTCGGACCGTGGGCTGACGAAGTGCTCGGAACTCGGCGGGAGGCGCGCGGTGTGAAATCCTCGCATCGGGAAGATGTTGCTAATTGTATAATTCGCAATACTTATTATGGAATGACCTGTACCGCTCGCATCATCCCCGGATGAAGGAGCGATCGTTTCCCGAACGCGTCATTCTTTCCACTGTTCGCCCTCTCACTTACACCCCCAAGGACCATGCGTAAACCGCTCCTCTTCGCCCTGCTCGTCGCCTTCGCCCTGCCCTTCACGGCACCGAAGGCGCAGGCGCAGTTCTTCCTCAACCCGTACCTCGGCTATAACATCGAAGACGGCTTCGGCTTTCTCGTTGGCATCGGCACCGAGTTCGAAGCTCCGTTCGAAGCGGGCAACCTCTCCCTCTCCATTCGCCCCTCTATCGAATACGTGTTCACCGACGACCCCCCGGACCAGTCCTTCAGCGGCGTCACGATCACTTCGAGCACGTCGTACATCCAGCTCAACGGCGACGTGATTGCCCGCCTCAACGCGGAGGGGTTTAACCCGTTCGTAGGTGCCGGGCTCGCCATCGGGTTCATCAGCGCGAGTTCGGAATGCGAGGGTAGCGCTGCCCTCTGCGGCGGCGTCAGCAGCGCCGAAGCCTCCGACACTGAAATCGGCCTGAACGTGCTCGGCGGGCTCGAATTCCCCGGCGCTCTCGCCATCGGGACGCCGTTCGTGCAGGGCCGCCTCACGCTCATCGACGGCAGCGCCATCTCTATCCTCGGCGGCTTGATGATCCCGCTCGGCGCCGAGTAACCCTCTCGATTGCTCCCCCTCCCACACGCCCCGGTCGGCACTCGCTGGCCGGGGCGTTTCGTATCCGCACCGTTCGGCCACCGGGCGGGTACGGTTCGTACTTTCAGGGCTCTGTCCGACTCCCCCTCCCTGCGTATGCGTTGTAGACTCGCCTCCTGCCTGTCCATCGGCCTCTGCCTCGTTGCGTCGGCGGCCGTGGCGCAACCGTCTGTCGTGCCCTACGCCGGGTACAACCTCGGCGCGGGCTACGACAACGGCGCCTCGTACCTCGCCCTCCGGACGGACGATCTCGACACGCGAGGGGGCTTCGTGCTCGGCGTCGGCGCCGACGTCCCCGTGCTTCGGGGACGCTTTCCCTTCGGCTTGAGCGTGCGCCCCTCGGTGGAGACGGCGGTCGTGCCGGGCGAAGCGGTGACGTTCGGGGGCGGCGGGTCGATCGAGTTTAGCCAGCGGTTCTGGCAGGCGAGCCTGATGCTGTTCGGCGACGTGCCGCTTCGATCGCCTGTGGTGCCCTACCTCGGCTTCGGGCTCACGTACGCCCGCTACTCGGCCGACTTCGACGCGGCGGGCGGCGCCGCTCTGGTCGGTCCGGCGAGCGTCAGCGCGTGGGCGATTGCGCCGAACCTCGCCGCCGGGCTGCGCTTCGAGCGGGGGCGCGTCGCTCCGCTCGTCGAGGCGCGCTACCGCTTCGCCACCCCCTCGCCCGACTTCAGCGCCGAGCGCCCCGGCGCCGACATCGACAACGGCTTGTCGGTCGTCGTCGGCGCACGCGTCGCGCTGTAAGCCCGGCCGTCAGCGGGGCCGGTTTTCTACGTCTCGCGCGGGAGCCTGCGGGCGCTGGGTTTGCATCGAGATGCGCTCGGTCCGGGTGCGCCCGCCGAAGCGCACGTCCTTTCGGTAGCTCACGCCCCGCACGCTGCCGCGGCCGAGCCCGACCCGGTACGTGGCCTCCTCGTGGACGCCGAAGCGCCGGGCGATCTCGGCCGGCGCCAGCCTCGGGCCCTCGGGCGAGACCTCGGCGAGCAGTTCGACGAGGATGCGCGCGAGCGCTTCGGCGTCGGGCGTCTGTCGCCACCGGACCGTCGCGACCGAGTCCCGACCGGCTGGCGTGGCTTCGAAGCGGGCGACGGCGGGGATGGGCGGGCCGCCGAAGGGGTTGGGGAGCGCCGAGCGGTAGGTCGTAGGCCGCCCCGTCGGGTAGCGACCGCCGGAGACGAGGTGGAACCGCTCGACGTCGGGGAGCAGGAGGGCTTCGAGCCCGGCGTCGGTGGCGGCCGTGGCGCGGACGTTGTCGACGAGGGCTCGGCGCTGCGGGTCCGATCGGGTCGGGAAGCGCCGGAGCGCCACGTCGAGGGCCGCGCGGAGGCTGTCGCCGTTGGCGATCTCGAAGGGCTGGCCCGTGCGGTCCGTGCGGAACACGATGGGGACGCCTTCGAGCGTGCTCGTCGCGAAGTCGAACGTCGGTCCCGCGGCGTCCTCCCCTTCGGGCCGGTACGTCCAGGCGAACGTGAAGCCGCGCGGCCGGCTGGCGAGCACGCGCGCGTCGATGCGCCACGCGCCGCTCACGCTGTCGACGAGCACGCCGTCCGCCCGCTCGGCCCTCGACTTCACGAGGCGGATCACCGAGCGGTCGCCGGGGCGCCGGACGAACGGGACGACGACCGTAGCCGAATCGGCTGCGGGGCGGGCAGCGACGTCCGCCGGTCGATCGCGGGCGGTCTGCGCGCGCGCTGGCGCGGCGGCGACGAGGAGCACGAAGAAGAGCGAGAAGGCGCGCACCGGTCGATCAGGCATCGAGGGTGCGGCGGCCCGCCACGAAGTCCTCGGCCATCTCCACCATGTCGACGCTGCCGATGTAGACGGGCGTCCGCTGGTGGAGCTTCTCGGGCTTCACGTCGAGGATGGGCTGGCGCCCGGTCGAGGCCCGCCCGCCGGCCTGCTCCACGATGAAGGCCATCGGGTTCGCCTCGTACATCAGCCGGAGCTTGCCGCGCGGGTCGCGCACGTTCGCCGGGTAGATGTAGATGCCGCCCCTGAGCAGGTTGCGGTGGAAGTCGGCCACGAACGAGCCGATGTAGCGCGACGTGTACGGCCTCTCCGTCTCCTCGTCCTCGCGCTGCACCCACTTGATGTACTCCTTCGTGCCGTCCTCCCACGAGTTGTAGTTCCCCTCGTTGATCGAGTAGATCCGCCCCGTGTTGGGGGTTTCGATGTCCGGGTGCGAGAGGAGGAACTCGCCGATCGACGGGTCGAGCGTGAAGCCGTTGACGCCGTTGCCCGTCGTGTAGACGAGCATCGTCGACGACCCGTAGACGACGTAGCCCGCGGCGACCTGATCGCGGCCCGGCTGGAGGGCGTGCTCCGTCAGCGGGTCGTCGCAGCCCTCCGGGAGCCGGTAGATCGAGAAGATGGTGCCGATGGAGACGTTCACGTCGACGTTCGAGGAGCCATCCAGGGGGTCCATCAGGAAGATGTAGCGGCCCGAGTGCCCCTCCGTCTTGAGCGGGATGGCCTCGTTGTGCTCCTCGCTCCCGATCAGGCACACCTCGCCGCCGCGCCGGAGCGCGCGGACGAACTCCTCGTGCGCGAGCACGTCGAGCTTCTTCTGCACGTCGCCCGTCGCGTTCTCGCCCCCGGCCTCCCCGAAGATGTCCACGAGCCCGGCCTTCCGCACGTCGCGGTCGACGATCTTCGCGGCGAGCGAGATGTCGCGGAGGAGGCGGGAGAACTGCCCCGTGGAGCCGGGGACGTCCTTCTGCCGCTCGATGATGAACTGTTCGAGCGTCTGGAGCTTGCCGCCCCCGTTCGCGAGGGACTGCTGCTTCGGTACGGTTATCGGTTCCATGGGCGTGCGTCTGATGGGAGCAGCCGACGTCGGGAGCCGCCTGCGAGGTGTGGGGGGAGACAATCTACACGTGGAGGCCGTATTTCTCACCGAGTGCGGCCATGACTTCACGGGTTCTGCGCGCCCCTCCCCCGTTCACGTCGGCTGACCCGTTCGCGTCGGCTGAGAGGTCGCGGGCGAGCCGCCGAAGCGCGTCCGGCGTGTCCACGTCGTACCACATCGGCAGGATGCTGACCGAAGCGGCCAGGGTTCGGGCGCGCTGTAGGGTATCGGCGAACACCCCGTCGTGGCTGTAGGTCATCCCCTGAAAGAGGTGTGGATAGAGCTCGTTCATCCCCAGCAGGTAATACCCGCCGTCCTCGCTCGGCCCGAGGACGGTCGAGAACGGCGCGGCGAGCTCGGCGAAGGCGCGCTCCACGAAGGCGAGGGGCAGCGTCGGGTGGTCCGTGCCGAGGACGACGGCGCGTCCGTACCCGGCGAGGAAGGTCTCGACGAACCCGTTCAGCATCCGCTCGCCGAGGTCGCCGCCGCGTTGGGCGTGGACGGTCACGCCCTCGGGGGCGAGCCCCTCCGCCAGCGCCTGCCCCGGGCTCGATCCGTGGTCGCCCGGCGCGGGCGCCAGGTACAGCCGGACGTCCGCGGCGAGGCGACGGTACGCCTCCAGACCGTCGCGGAGAAAGGCCTCGTAGAGCCGGGCCGCCTCCGCGTCGGTCAGAAGCCCCGTCAGGCGCGTTTTCACGCCCCCCGGCACCGGCGCTTTGGCGAACACGATCAGGGCGTCGGAAGGCGCGGGGGAAACGGGCACCGGGCAAAGGGGTCGGGGAGTGAATCGAGGGGGCGAGCCGCTAGGCGTCGCAGTCAGCGGTCCGGCATGGGAGGCGCACGGTGAAGACGTGGTCGCCGCTCGGGTTGCGTTCGTGGCGGCTCTCCCCGTCGGTGATCGCGGCGATGTGCCGCACGACCTCGCGCCCGAGGGTGAGGCACGCCTCCACGGCCGGGTCCACGGCGCGGCTGCTCTCGACCCACGTCACCGCGACGGCCGTGTGCCGCCTCTCGACCTCGACCGTGACTTCGACCCCGTCCGCGGCGGCCACGTGCACGGCGTCTACGACGAGGCGGTGCAGGAGCGTGTAGACGACGTTGCGGTCGGCGTAGGCGATCGCCTTCTTACGGTCCGACGTGGTGCGGAGCGGGATCCCGTACGTCATGGCGACCGAGCGCTCCTCCCGCGTCACCTGCTGCGCGATCTCCAGCACGTCGATGTCGGCGGGCTGCAACTCGATCTCGCCCGACACCACGCGCCGCAGGTCCAGCGCCGAGCGGAGCACGCCGGCCATCCACTGACTCTGGTGGGCGATGCGGTCTACGTACCCCAGGGCCGCTTCGGAGGCTTGCAGCATGAGCTCCCCATCGGGAGCCGGAGACGGTGCGGACGACGCCGGCTCCCGGAGGGTGACGACGTAGGCGCCGGATCCGCCCCACTCGGTCGGGCTGGCCTCTTGCTCCAGCCCCTGCCCCACCTCGCGTGTCACGCGGCGAGTGCCCGCCTCGAGCGGCCACGGGTAGTGGTCGTCCGGGACCCACGCCCGCGCCGCTTCGCTCGCGAAGACCACCGCGCCGTCCGCGTTCACGATGAGGAGCGCCGCTTCCGCCCCCACGAGCGCCCGCCGCAGGTCCGAGCCCTGCTCCCGAGCTCCGACCGCTTCGGGCTCCGGCACGACGCGCTCGGTCGCGACGCGCTCGGGCGGGGGCGCCTCCGCCGTCGGCTTCGGGGCGGCCCCCGTCGCCCCCTGCCCCTCGCCGGGCACGTTGCCTTCGACGACCCGCTGCGGCACAGCGCGCGGACGCTGCGGGCGGTTCGGCGGCGTATCGCCATCGCCCCCCCCGAACATGTGGTACTGCGCGATCGCATAGCGGATGTAGCGCGACAGCGAGACGCTATCGACGTACCACTTCACGAGGTAGTCGACGGCCCCCAGCTTCTTGGCCTCCGCCGCCGCCGTCGCGTCGTCGAGGCCCGTGAGCACGATGAGCGGGCGGTCCGGAGCCGCCTCGCGCACCTTCGACACGGCCTCTAGCCCCTGCGTATCGGGCAGCGAGAGGTCCACGAGGATGATGTCGAAGTCGGTCTCCTCGATGCGGTCGAGCCCCTCGCTCAGCCGCTTCGCGGTGGCGAGCTTGTAGTCGAGGTCGCTCGCGTTGAGCTTCTCGCGGAAGATGACGGCGTCGCCGGGGTTGTCCTCGATGAGCAGGATGTACGTAGACAAAGCGGTAAGCAGCGGGGTGCCGGTGGTCGGTGAAACGCAGGAGAGACGGACTACTCGCTGGGCAGCTTGACGAGCGAGAGCCAGAAGTCGTCGATGGCGCGCACGACGCCGAGGAACTGGTCGAGGTCGACGGGCTTGGCGACGTAGCAGTTGGCCGAGAGGTTGTACGCGGCGGCGACGTCGTCCTCGCTCTGCGACGTCGTCAGGACGACGACGGGGATGCGCTTGAAGACCGGGTCCGCCTTCATCTCGGCGAGCACCTCGCGGCCGTCCTTGCGGGGCATGTTGAGGTCGAGCAGGATGAGGTCCGGGCGGGGCTTCTCCGCGTACTCGCCTTCCTGGCGGAGGAA
>CAYTJT010000017.1:0-24610 GCA_964438105.1 uncultured Rhodothermales bacterium
GGTCGTTCGCTCCGGGACACGTCCCTCCGCTCACTCCCAGCAGCGCGTGGCTGTCCCCCTCGGACCGAGGGGGACAGCTTTTCGCTCCCTGAGCCGAAGGCGATGGAGCGAAAAGCGGGGGGAGCCGAGGCGAAGCGAGGCCGCTACGGCTCGCCGCGCTACGGCTCGCCGCGCTACGGCTCGCTGTGGACCCACCGGTTGGCGAACTCGTTGAGCGCGGCGGCGTCGGCCAGCCCCAGCTTCCTCTTCATGTTCTCGCGGTGGGTGTTCACCGTCTTCGGGCTCAGGAAGAGGGTCTCCGCCACGCGCCCCGTCGTGTAGCCGCGCCCGATGAGGTCGAGCACCTCCCGCTCGCGGTCGGTGAGGCGGTCCGCCGGCGTGTCCGGCTCCGGCGTGTCGTCCGCCGTGACGAGGGGGACGACGGCGTCGAACATGGACTCCCCGATGTAGGTGCGGCCCTCCAGCACCCGGTGGATCGCCTCGATCACGTGCTCCATGGGCTCCTCCTTCGTGAGGTAGCCGCGCGCGCCGGCGTCGAAGGCGCGGCGGAGGAGGTCGGGGTCCTTGTGCATCGTGAGGACGACGACCCTCGCCTTCGGCACGCGGCGGCGGAGGGTCTGGGCCAGCTCGATGCCGTCGGCGTCCTTCAACGCCACGTCGAGGAGGACGACGTTCGGGGGGTGGGCGTCGCAGGCCTCCAGCGCCCCGGCCGGCGTCCCGACGTCGGCGCAGACCGCGAGGTCCTCTTCGGCCTCGATGAAGCGGCGGAGGCTCTGCCGCAGGAGCAGGTGATCGTCGACGATCAGGACGCAGGGGGGGGTGCTCACGGGGCGAAGCGGATGTATCGAGAGGCTATGTATCGGAAGTTACGTAAGGTACAACGCAACGGACCTCCGTTCCACCGGCCTCCAGCGGCCGGACGGTGAGGCGGGCGCCGATCTGCTCGGCCCGGTGGCGCATCGTCCGCAGCCCGAGGCCGGGGCGCGCTTCCAGCACCTCCGGCGCGATGCCCCGCCCGTCGTCCCGGACGACGAGCGCGAGCCCTTCGGGCGCCGGACGCACCGCTACGTGGACGTGGGCGGCGTCGGCGTGCCGGGCGGCGTTGTTCAGCGCCTCCTGCGCGATGCGGTAGAGGTGGAACGCGGTCTCGTCGCCGAGGTCTACGGCCCCCTCCGCCACCTCGACCGTGACGGCCAGGCCATACACCTCTTCGAGCGAGCGGGTGAGCCCGCGGAGCGCCTCGCCGAGCCCGCGCGCGGAGAGGTCGAGCGGCATGAGCTGCTGGCTGAGCATCCGGGTCTCGGCGATCGCGCCGCGGACGAGGTCGCGCACCTCGTCGGCGTCCGGGGCGGCGGGGTGCCCCTCGGCCCCGAGCCGCTGGGCGAGCCCGTCGGCGAGGTAGGCCGTGGCCGCGAGGTGCTGCCCGAGGCCGTCGTGGAGCTCGCGGCCCACGCGGCGGCGCTCCTCCTCCGTCGCCCGGAGCAGCGCCCGTTCCAGCTCGCGGCGCTCGGTGACGTCGACGAAGGTGATGACGACGCCCTCGATCCGGTCGTCGGCGGAGCGGTAGGGGAGCACGCGCGTGAGGTACCACCGCCCCTCGTGGTCCTCCACCTCGCGCTCCACGGAGGCGAGGCGGTCGAGCACGCGGCGGGCGTCGCCGAGGAGGTCCTCGTAGCCGAGGCGGTGGGTGAAGTCCGCGAGCGGGCGCCCGCGGTCGGACGGGCGGACGTTGAAGAGCTCGCCGACGCGGGGGGTGAACCGCATGATGCGGAGCTCGCGGTCGAGGAAAATCGTGGCGATGTCGGTGGCCGCCATGAGGCTCTGGAGGTCGCCCGAGAGCTGCGCCAGCTCTTCGACCTTGTGCTGGTTCTCCTGGTTGACCGTCTGCAGCTCCTCGTTCATCGACTGGAGCTCCTCCTTCGAGGTCTCCAACTCCTCGAGCGTGCTCCGCAGCTCCTCGTTCGAGGACTGTAGCTCCTCGTTCGCCGCTTTCAGCTCCTCCTGGCCCGTCTCGTACCGCTCGATGATGGCCTGGAGCCGCTGCTGCGAGAGGTCGAGCTCGGCTTCGATCTCTCGGCTCTGGGCCTCCCCGTCGTCGTTCGTCGCCGGCTGGGAGCGGGCGCCCGCCCGCTCGTCGAAGATGACGAGGCAGAAGCCCTCCTGGGGCGGGTCGTACGCCGGGCGGACGTCGAGGACGACGGCGGCGGCGTGGCCGTCGAACTGGACGGGGAGCGGCTTGGACCGCGCGGCTTGCCCGTACTGCCGCGCCTTGAGCAGGGCCGTGCGGAGCTCGACCCTGAGCTCCTTGCGGACGAGCTTGAACACGCTCGTCGTCGGCTCGCCGCCGGGGTGGACGAGGTAGCGGCCCGCGTGCTCGGAGAGGTGGACGACCTCGTCGTCGGGGCTCACGAGCGCGCTCGGCGGGGCGTAGCGCTCCACCACCCGCTGGTGCAGCGCGCCGTAGACCACCGGCTCGCCCGCGGACCGATCCCCGCCGAGGGCGCCGGAGAGCCGGCGGTGGACGAGGGGGAAGACGGGGAGCCGGGGCTCGGGCGCCGGCACGTTCCGCTTCCGCCACACGCAGGCCCGCTTGTCGACGGACTGAAAGAAGTCCGAGCCGTCGATCGTCTCCGACGTCCCGAGGGTGAGGATGCCGCCGGGGTTGAGCGCGTAGTGGAACAGCTCGATGACGTCGCGCTGCACGTCGCGCTGGAGGTAGATCATCACGTTGCGGCACGCGATGAGGTCGAGCCGCGAGAACGGGGGGTCGCCGAGGAGGTTGTGGGGGGCGAAGACGACGAGCTCGCGGACCTCCTTCCGAATGCGGTAGCCGCCGTCCTCCCGGTGGAAGAACCGACTCAGCCGCTCGGGGCTCACGTCGGCGGCGATGTCGCCGGGGTAGACCCCCTCGCGAGCCCTCGCGAGGGAGTGCTCGTGGAGGTCGCTGGCGAAGACCTGCAAGTGGGGGAGGGCCTCGTGCCCGCCGCTGCGCCGGGCGGCCTCTTCGAGCAGGAGGATGGCGAGGGAGTAGGCCTCCTCGCCGGTCGCGCACCCGACGCTCCACACGCGGACGTCGTCGTCGGGCCCCTTCCCCTCGAAGAGCCGGGGGACGACGTCGCGCTCCAGCGCCTCGAACACCTCCGCGTCGCGGAAGAAGTTGGTGACGGTGACGAGCAGGTCGTCGGCGAGCTCGCGGACCTCGCCGGGCTCCTCGCGCAGCACGGCGAGGTAGGCGGGGAGCTCCTCGACGGCGCGGAGCTGCATCCGGCGGCGGATGCGGCGGAGGATCGTCGAGCGCTTGTAGCGCGAGAAGTCGCGGCCGGTGCGGGCGCGGAGCTGGGCGAACACGTCGTGGAGGAGCCGGCGCTCCGCGTCGCCGAGGTCGGTCTCGGACGCGGGGACGGGCACGCGGGGCCGGGTGGCGGCGTAGCGGAGGATGGCCGCCGGGATCTCGGCGAGGGGGAGCACGAGGTCGACGAGCCCGGTGGCGATCGCGCTCTGCGGCATCCCGTCGTACTCGGCCTCGGCGGGGTCCTGCACGACCGTGAGCCCCCCCTTCGCTTTGACCTCCTTCAGCCCGAGCGTGCCGTCGGCGCCGGTGCCGGTGAGCACGACCCCGACAGCGTGGCCGTCGTGGGTCCGGGCGAGCGTGCGGAAGAAGTGGTCGATGGGGGCGCGCTCGCGCCGCCGCTCCTCGAGGTCGGAGAGGCGGAGGTGCGTGTCGACCGCGCTGAGGTTGGCGCCGGGCGGGATGACGTAGACGTGGTCGGGCCGCAGCGCCGTCTCCTCGTCCACCTGCAGGACGGGCACGCGGACGTGCGGCCGGAGGAGGTCGGCGAGGTGGCTCTCGTGCTCGGGCGCGAGGTGGACGACGACGACGAAGGCGAGCCCGGAGGCGGCGGGGACGTGGTGGAAGAACGCCTTTAGCGCGCTCAGCCCGCCCGCCGACGCCCCGATCCCGACGATCGTCGGGCTGGACGTGGGAGGCGTGTGCGGTGAGGCGGTATCGGCCTCGCCGCGCTCGTCGCGCTGTAGAGGGAGAGGCGAGGTGTCCCCGTTCGAGTCCATCGGCGTTGGGATCGGCAAGAACGTATCGGTAATAAAAGCAGGCACGCCCTTGTTCCCGAGCCGAGCCTCCGAGAGCGAAAACGGTGAGGAGCGGAGGGAACCGGGAGCGCGTTCGGCAGCCGTCGGGGAATATACCCGCGTGCCAGAGAGGGCCGCTCCGGTGATGAAGGACCGCCCCTCCCCCGCAGATCTGCACGCGTTCCGGTCGAAGCCGACGTGGCGAGGGCCGGCTGACCCGGTAACGAGCACGCTCGATATCGGGTGGACGGAACCGCGAGCCGGACCGTTTCTCAGTCGCCGGTCGTTGCGAAGTCGCCGCGCCGGGCATCGCCGCGCCCTCCGGGCCTGGAAACCCATCGGCATCGTGCGATGTCTCACAACGAAACAGACCCATTAGGTCGCCTTACCGCCAGACCGCCTTCTCCCCTCTACCTAGCTCGCGGCCCGTGTTCGAAGCGCTTATCGCCCTCGCCGTCATCGCGCTGGTCGTTTCCTTGCTCGGGTTCCGCGGCGTCGCAGGCCTCTCTGCGGGGCTAGCGAAGGCGCTCCTCGTCGTGTTCCTCGTCGTCCTCGCTTTCTTATTTTAGCCGCGGTCGCGCTCCAGCCGCGGCCGTCCCGACCCGCCACCCGAAAGGAACGAGGTACCGCCCGACGCCGAGGGGCTACGTCGAAGCGGGCGTCTCCTTTCAGCCCCGCGCTCTTGGGCGTGCACGAGCGTGGCGCTATCACTCCCGACGGCATCGCCGCACGCCTCTCCCGGGCCATTGCACGGCCCTCTCACTTTCCCATTAGCGCATGAGTGTTCGCGACCGCTGGTACCACGACGCCGTCCTCTACTGCCTCGACGTCGAGACCTACCACGACGCCGACGGTGACGGCGTCGGCGACTTCGCGGGGCTGTCCGCCAAGCTCGACCACATCGCCGGGCTCGGGGCGACGTGCCTCTGGCTCCTCCCCTTCTACCCGACCCCCAACCGGGACAACGGGTACGACGTCACCGACCACTACGGCGTCGACCCCCGGCTCGGCACGCTCGGCGACTTCGTCGAGTTCATCCGCGCGGCCGAGGCACGCGGCCTCCGCGTCATCGTCGACCTCGTCGTCAACCACACCTCGGACCAGCACCCGTGGTTTCAGGCCGCCCGCGACCCCGCGAGCGACAAGCACGACTGGTACGTCTGGAGCGAGGAGCGGCCCGCCGACCACGACGAGGGGATGATCTTCCCCGGCGAGCAGGAGACCGTGTGGACCTACGACCGGAAGGCGAAGAAGTACTACCTCCACCGGTTCTACGAGCACCAGCCCGACCTCAACATCGCCAACCCCGCCGTCCGCGCCGAGATCGAGCGCGTAATGGGATTCTGGCTTCGGCTCGGCGTGAGCGGCTTCCGCATCGACGCCGCCCCGTTCCTCATCGAGCTGAAGGGGATCGACGAGGCGAAGGGCGACGCGGACCCGCACGCCTACCTCCGCGACTTCCGCGACTTCCTCTCGTGGCGGCGCGGCGACGCCGTCCTCCTGGCCGAGGCGAACGTCGCGCCCGAGAAGGCGCCCGAGTACTTCGGCGCGGGCGACCGGCTGCACATGCTGTTCAACTTCGTCCTCAACCAGCACCTCTTCCTCGCCCTCGCTCGGGAGGCGAAGGCCCCGCTCGAACGCGGGATGCTCATCCCGCCCCACCCCCCCGAGGCCGGGCAGTGGGCCACGTTCCTCCGCAACCACGACGAGCTCGCGCTCGCGCGGCTCACCGAAGCGCAGCGGGAGGAGATCGCCGACGCGTTCGCGCCGGAGGAGGGCATGTGGCTCTACAACCGCGGCCCCCGGCGTCGGCTGCCCCCGATGCTCGACGGCGACGACGACCGGATCCGCATGGCGTACAGCCTCCTCCTCTCGCTCCCCGGCAGCCCCGTCCTCCGCTACGGCGAGGAGATCGGCATGGGCGAGGACCTCTCGCTGTCCGAGCGCACGGCCGTCCGCACGCCGATGCAGTGGTCCGCCCACGCCAACGGCGGCTTCTCCTCGGCCGACCCCGACGACCTCGTCCGCCCCGCGATCGACGAGGGGCCGTTCCGCTTCGAGGCCGTCAACGTGGACCGCCAGCGGCGCGAGCCGGACTCGCTCTTGCAGTGGATGGAGCGGGCCATCCGCGCCCGCAAAGAGGTCGACGTCTTCGGGCGGGGCAGGTGGCACGTCGCCGACACCGACCACGAGGCCGTCTTCGCGCACGTCTGCGAGCGCGACGGTACCGTGGCCGCCGCCGTCCACAACCTCGCGGGCGCCGAGGCCGAAGCCGCCGTCGACCTCAGCCCCTACGCGGACCGCACCGCGCTCGACCTCCTCGACCCGGGCGACGAGGCCCCGCCCATTGAGGAGGGCACGCTCAAAATCACTCTCCCGCGCTACGGCTTCCGCTGGTTCCGCCTGGAGCCGTAGCGCCGTTCACTAACCGCCCCGTCATGCCCCGCGCCATCGGCTATCACGCCTCCCACGAGCAGTTCCCCCCGAGCCGCCTCCTCCGCCTCGTCCGGCACGCCGAGGAGGCCGGGTTCACCGCCGCGATGTGCTCGGACCACCTCCACACGTGGAGCGCGTCGCAGGGCGAGAGCGGGTTCGCGTGGAGCTGGCTCGGGGCGGCGATGCACGCGACGGCGCTCCCGTTCGGCATCGTCAACGCACCGGGCCAGCGGTACCACCCGGCCATCATCGCGCAGGCCGTGGCCACGCTCAACGAGATGTTCGACGGGCGCTTCTGGATCGCGACGGGCTCGGGGCAGGCGCTCAACGAGCACGTCACCGGCGAGGCGTGGCCCGCCAAAGACCTCCGCAACGCCCGCCTCAAAGAGTGCGTCGAGGTGATGCGGGCGCTGTGGCGCGGCGAGACCGTGACGCATCGCGGGCTCGTGACGGTGGAGGAGGCGCGGGTGTACTCCCTCCCCGCCGAGATGCCGACGGTGATCGGCGCGGCGATCACGGCGCCTACGGCGCGTTGGCTCGCCCCGTGGGTGGACGGGCTCATCACCGTCAGCCACCCCGTCGAGAAGCTCCGCACGATCGTCGACGCCTTCCGCAGCAACGGCGGCGCGGGCAAGCCGCTCTACGTCCAGGCCAAGCACCAGTGGGCCGAGACGGACGACGAGGCGCTGGCGATGGCCTACGACCAGTGGAAGACGAACGTGTTCGCGTCGCGCGTCACGGCCGAGTTCCGGATGCCGGCGCAGTTCGACGCGGCGGCCCGCTTCGTCCGGCCCGAGGACGTCCGCGCCAAGGTCTGCGTCTCGTCCGACCCCGCCGTCCACGCCGAGCGGATCCGCGAGCTCTACGACGTCGGGTTCGACCACGTCTACGTCCACCAGGTCGGCACGAACCAGGAGGCGTTCCTCGACACGTTCGGCGAGCACGTGCTCCCACAGCTCGACCTCGGATCGGCTCCCGCAGACGAGTAGGCGGCCGAGAACGTCGCGTTCGCGCGGGGCGGGTGTGCGGCTCCGCGAGGTGCAGCTCCGCGAGATGCGGCTCCGCGACGCCGAATCGTCAGAGGTGCGGACGAGCGGGCTTCGCGCCACTGCGGCAGCGGGTCCCGTGCGCCGCGTGAGCACGCAAAGCTCGGGAGAGCCACGCTGCTCGGGTCCGGTCGAGCACCCGCTGCCTTCGTCTTGCTTCCCGCGCTCCCCTACCGCCGCAGATCGAGGCGCTCACGAAATGCTCCCGATCACCGTCGATCACCGTGCGGAGCCCGAACGGGAACGCCCGACGCACGGGGTCCGACGAGGGCGCAAATAGAGCGAGGCCGACCCGCGGGGAGGGTCGGCCTCGGACTGTGCTTCAGGAGCGGCGCGGGAGAATGGAGGGGGACGGCGCCGAGAGGTGAACCGGACAAATCCGGCCGGAACTCCTGGTGTGGTGATGTGACAATCCCAACGTAGCCCCGGGCCGAGGCCACTCGCTAGCGGTGAGAGTACGCGACAGGGCTTAGTGGATTCCCCTATCCCCGACCCCGGGCAGGCGCGTTCGGGCGCCCGAGTCAGCGCCCACCCTCCAGAGGCACGACCCGCACGCTGTCCAGCACGATCTCTGAGACGAGCGCCAGCGAGTCGGCCGCGAACAGCCGCCCGAGCGCTTCGAGGCGAGGCTCCAGCGGTTCGGCCGAGAAGTTGAGGTAGTCGACGAAGCGGACGCCGCCGACGACACGCGGGTTGACGGCTCGCCGGAAGCGCGCCCCGCCGCCGTTGACTTCGTACGAGTACGCCAGGTAGTCGACGGTGGCGTCCTCATGGTGAATCCAATACACGAAGCGATCGTGGTAGTCGCGGCCGCCCCCTTCCTGCCGGAAGGTCACTTCCACGAGGTCGTAGGGTTCGCCGCCGAGCGTATCCGCCCCGATGAGGCGAGGCTGGACGGCCGGATCGCCGAGGGAGTACGGGAGGAGGGCGAAGTAGACGACCGAGTTGACCGCCCCTTCCGCCGCCAGGGCCTCCCGCTCGCTCAGGACGACGGGTTGCCCCGCCACCGTCCGGCGGATCCCATCGTTGTCGAGCACGTCGCGGACGACCCCGGCGGAGTCGGCCTGCGCCCGGGTATAGGCGAAGCGGCCCCCGTCGCGGCGTGCGGTGAACCGCTGGCCGCGGAAGCCGAAGGAGACCTCCGCCCGGTCGAGCACGTCGGCGCCGTGCACGCGGCGGGCGCGGGCGATGATCGCCGAGGCGGAATCACGCGGTTCGGCTCCGGCCTCGGCGGCTTCCGCCGGGGCCGGCCCCTCTTCGGCCGGTTCGCCACACGCTGCGATCAGCCCCGCGACGAGCACGACGCCGACGACGAGTAATCGCCTCACGAGTTCGTTACGATCGATACGGGCACGGCGACCTCGTCCCAATGCAGCACGAGTCGGCCTTCGTTGTCTTCAACCTCGTCGAACGAGAAGGTCATGAGCTCCGAGAACTCGCCCTCCTCAGGCTCGACGGCGATACGGAGCACGTCGTCGGCTTCGTCGTAATCGTAGGCGCCCCACTGATTCGCGACGCTGTTGAAGATGATCGTCCACTCGTCCTCGCCGGGGATCGTGGAGAGGCCGTAGGTCCCGGCTTCGAGGGGCTCCCCCTCGATCGTCACGTCGTCGGAGAACGAGATCGTCGTGGCCTCGTTGGCGCCGGTGCGCCAGACGGCATCGTAGGGCACGAGGTCGCCGAAGATGGTGCGGTCGCGGACGCTCGGACGGCCGTAGGTGATCGTCACCTCGGTCGTGCCGATGGTCTGCCCGATGGACGCGTTGGGACTGGCGCGGACTTCCTCGTTGGCCCGCTCCTGCGCCGTGGCTGGGGCGGCGAGGAGCACGGCGAGAGCGAGCGGGAAGAGATGGCGTAGCTGCATGGCAGTCGGGGTTGGGTTGTGGGAGTGGAGGACGCATGATACCGCACGGGCTCAAACTCTGGTCGTTCCGGGCGCATCGTCCGTGGGAAGGGTGACGGTCGCGTAGAGGTCCTCGGCCCCTTCGCGCCGCCAGAACACGCGCCCGCGCTCGTTGCGGCTGAGCACGCCCGCTCTGATCTGCGCGACGCCCTGCTCGCGCGCCCACGCCCGCACCGCGCCCACGAGCCGCGCTCCGACGCCCTCGCCGCGGGCCTCAGGGGACACGACGAGTTCGGTGACGTACACCTCCAGCTCCTGCTCGTACATCGGGCTCGGCCAGTACGGATGCGCCGTCACGAGGCCGACGAGTCGCCCGCCCGCCTCGGCCACGAACACGCGGTGCGCGTCGCTCTTCGCCCACACGTGGAAGTCGTTGCTCCACCGCTCGGCGGCGGAGTCGCTCGGGCGATGGCGCGCGTCCAGCGCTTCGTGCTCGGCCTGTAGCTGTCGCCACAGCGCCACGGCGGCCCCCAGATCGCTCGGCCGAGCGCGTCGGACCGTCGCCGCGCTCATACCGACGGTACGGCGGCCGACCGGCCGACCAGCCGCCCCTGCGCCCGCAGCACCTCGGCGTTGAGGATGGCGCCGCCGGCCGCCCCCCGGATCGTGTTGTGCGAGAGCACGACGAACTTCACCCCGCGCCCCTCGGGCGCGATCACCTCACACGCGCGGACGCGCCCGACCGAGACCTGCATCCCGCCCCCGGCGCCCGCGTGGCGGCGCGGCTGCGGGTACCGCTCGTCGGTGAACACGCGGAGCGGGCGCTCCGGCGCCGTCGGCAACGCCTGCCCCAGACCCGGTCCGGGGGCGAGCCCCGCGAGCGGGTTCTCGAACGTGGCGATGGCCTCGGCCACGTCCTCGGGCGTCGCCGACGAGCCGAGCCGGACCGAGACGCACTCGAGGTGGCCGTCGAGCACGGGCACGCGGTTGCACTGCGCCGAGATCGCGATGTCGGCGGGGCGGATGGCGAGCGCCTGCCCCGACCCGTCGGGGTCCTCTAGGGTGCCGAGTAGCTTGCGCGGCTCGTGCACGAGCTTGTCCTCCTCCCCGTCGATAAACGGGACGACGTTGCCGAGCGCGTCGAGCGACGAGACGCCGGGGTAGCCCGCCCCCGAGAGCGCCTGCATCGTGACGACGGAGACCGCCTCGACGCCGAACGCATCGACGAGCGGCTTGAGCGCGAGGACGAGCCCGACCGTCGAGCAGTTCGGGTTCGTGACGATGAAGCCGGGCGTGTCCTGCCCGTCGATGAGCGCCGTGTGGTCGGCGTTGACCTCGGGGATGAGGAGGGGCACCGCCGGGTCCATCCGGTGGTTGCGCGCGTTCGAGATCACCGGCACCCCGGCCTCGGCGAACCGAGTTTCGATCTCGCCCGCGACGGACGAATCGAGCCCCGAGAACACGAAGTCGAGGCCCGCACCGGGCTCGGCCGCGACGACCTCCATCTCCCCGACCGCCGCCGGCACTTCGGTCGCCCCGATCCAGTTGGCCGCGTCGCGATAGCGCCGGCCGGCCGAGCGCTCCGAGGCCATGAGCGCGGCGATCCGGAAGTGCGGGTGCCCGTCGAGGAGTTCGACGAACTTCTGGCCGACGGCGCCCGTCGCGCCGAGGATTCCGACGTTTAGCATGGGGTGGGGTGTTGGTTAAGGGATTCGTGGCTGCGTACGGAACGCCCCATCTTCGGCTCAGTTCGGTCGCATCGTTTGGAGTAGTTTCCGGCCTCGCCCTCACAACCCGCCCCCTCGCTATGCCCGCACAACTCATCGACGGAAAAGCCATCGCCGCCGCCGTCCGCGCCGACACCCGCGCCGCGGTCGAGGACTGGACGCAGTCCGGCCACCGCCCGCCCGTGCTCCGCGTCGTGCTCGTCGGCGACCACCCCGCCTCGGCGTCGTACGTGCGCGGGAAGATCAAAGCCGCCGCCGAGGCCGGGATCGACAGCGAGACGATCCGCCTCCCCGCTGACATCAGCCAGACCGACCTGCTCGGCATCGTCGACGAGCTGAACGCGAACCCCGAGGTCCACGGCATCCTCGTCCAGCTCCCCCTCCCCGACCACGTCGACGAGTCGAAGATTATCCACGCGATCGACCCGGACAAGGACGTGGACGGGTTCCACCCGGTGAACGTCGGCCGGCTCGTGATCGGCGAGACGGGGTTCGCGCCGTGCACGCCGGCGGGCATCATCGAGATGCTCGACCGCAGCGGGATCGAGACGAGCGGCGCCCACGCCGTCGTGATCGGGCGGAGCAACATCGTCGGCAAGCCGATGGCGAGCCTGCTCCTCCGGCGCGGCACGGACGCGACCGTCACCGTCTGCCACAGCCGCACGCGCGATCTGGCTGCGATCGCCCGCCAGGCCGACATCCTCATCGCCGCGATCGGCCGCGCCGAGTTCGTGACGGCGGACATGGTGAAGGACGGCGCGGCGGTGATCGACGTCGGGATCAACCGGGTCGAGGACGCGACGCGCGAGCGCGGCTACCGCCTCGTCGGCGACGTGGCCTTCGACGCCGTCCGCGAGAAGGCAGGCTGGATCACGCCCGTGCCCGGCGGCGTCGGCCCGATGACGATCGCCATGCTGCTCCAGAACACGCTCGCCGCCGCCCAGCGCGCGGCCTAGCCCCCGCCAGCGGCCTAGCCCATGCAAGACGCCTCCCAACTCGCGGACTCCGTCGCCGCCGACTCCGTCGCCGCGGACACCGCGCTCGTCGACACGACCGGCGCCCTCTCCCGGCTCGGCCAGGACATCGAGCGGGTGACGGCCGCCGCCCGCGAGGGCCGCTTCGACGAGATCGTCGACCTCGTCCTCCGCGCCCTCGTCGACTTCGCGCTCAACGGGCTCGTCCCGGCGCTGCTGTGGATCCTCCTCTTCTGGGTGCTCTTCGCCGTGCTCTCGCGCGTGATCGAGGGCACGCTCCGCCGGAGCCGGCGCGTCGACCTCGGCGTGCAGCAGCTCATCAAGCGGAGCTTCCGCCTCGTGCTGCTCGCCTTCGCCACGGTCGTCGTGCTCGGCGAGCTCGGGATGAACGTCGGCGCGCTCATCGCCGGGCTCGGGATCGCGGGCATCGCGCTCGGGTTCGCCGCGCGCGACACCCTCGAGAACTTCATCTCCGGCATCACGATCCTCCTCGACCAGCCCTTCCGCGTGGGCGACAACGTCGTCATCGAGGACACGTTCGGGACCGTGCAGGAGATCACGCTCCGCTCGACGCGCATCCGCACGCTCAACAACGAGGTGGCCGTGCTCCCAAACGCGCACATGATCCAGAACAAGGTCATCAACCACACGCTCCTCGGCGTGCTCCGCGTCGTGATCCCCTTCGGGATCGCCTACAAGGAGTACCCGCAGCAGGCGCGCGAGGCCGCGCTCAAGACGACCGAAGGCGACGACCGCCTCCACCCGGACTACCCCCCGAGCGTCGTCGTGACGAAGATGAACGACTCCAGCGTGGACATGGAGCTCCGCCTGTTCCTCAAAGACCCCAAGCTCGAGATCCCGCTCCGCTTCGACTACCTCGAGCGCGTCCGCGAGGCGCTCCGCGCCGCCGACATCGAGATCCCGTTCCCGCACCTCCAGCTGTTCATCGACGAGGCGAAGGCGTTCGAGGACGCGCCGTTCCTGCGGCCGGGCGCCGGCCCGGAGCCCCCGCGTGCCGAGGCCTAGCCGTGATGCGCGCGCTGCTCCTCCTCGCTGCGTTCTCGTCCGCGCTCACGGCCGCGCTCTCGGCCGCGCCCGCCGCCGCCCAAGTCAACACCGAGAAGATGCGGATCGCCGAGGACGTGGAGGGCTTCACCGCGACGGCCCGGGCGAGCCTGAACTTCCGCACCGGCAACCGCGACGTGTTCGAGCTCGGGCTGGGCGGGCGCGCCGACTACCGGGGCGCCGGGTTCGCGTCGTTCCTGACGGGGAACGTCCTCTTCAGCGAGGCCGAAGGGCGGACGTTCCTCAACCAGGGGTTCGCGCACCTCCGCACGATCTTCCGCCCGATCGACGCCCGGCTCCGGCCCGAGGTGTTCGTGCAGACCGAGAGCAACGAGTCCCAGCTGCTGACGCGGCGCTACCTCGCGGGCGGCGGCGTCCGCCTCACGCTCGTCCGCGACTCTACGGTCGCGTCCTTCCTCGGCTCGACGCCGATGCTGGAGTACGAGCTGCTCGACCGCGACCGCGTGGCGATCGACGCCGAGACGACGGTGGGCCGGTGGAGCAACTACCTCGTCGTGCAGGTGGAGCTCACCGACGTCCTCACGCTCGTCAACACGGTCTACGCGCAGCCCCGCTTCGACCGGCCCGGCGACCTCCGCATCCTCGACGAAGCCGGGCTCGACGTGCAGATCACGGAATCGCTCGCGCTGCGGGTCACCCTCCACCTCCGCTACGACAGCGCCCCCCCGGCCGACCTCGAGCGGTTCGACCTCGCGCTGCGCAACGGGCTGGCGCTGGACTTCTGACCCGGCGTCGGCGTACCCCCGAGTCGGCCCATCGCAAAGGGGCACGCCCCGCCCGCACCCCCATCCGAGAACCGAGGATTACTTAACCTGAGTCGCGGGTTGGTCAGATCGAGGCAATACCGGCATAGCAGAGGTTCAGATGCACCAGCTTCAGCAACGTCACGCTCCAGAGCCCTTCCCACGAGCGAGCGTACACCCGGTCACAGAACCGGTCCCACAGCTGCCGCAGCGTCGTTTCCACCCGCTCGCGCGCCCCGCTCAGCGTGCGCTGCTCGTCGCTCCCCCACGCCGCATCGCGCGGCGTGACCACAGCCACACCGCTCTCGTCGAGCATCCGCTCGAAGAACGCCGCGCCGCTGTAGCCGGTGTCGCCGAGGGCTATCCCACCGGCCGTCTGCGCGCACAGCGCCGGGGCCACCGGGCGGTCGTCCCAGTTCCCCGGCGTCAGCGCGGCGGCCATCACCGCACCGCTGAGGTGGGTGATGACGTGGAGCTTGAAGCCGAAGAACCAGCCGGCGCTCGTTTTGCCGAAGTAGGCCCCATCCTCGCGCAAGAGCCGAACGCGGCCATGCCGGATAGGCTTGCAGACGGGGACCGGCTTGGCGTCGAGCAGGTAGAGTCGCACCGACGAGAGCGCTACGAGTGCGAAGGCCGCCTCGACCAAGCGCCCGGCGATGAAGGCGAGCGCGTGGAGCCGACGAACCCACTGCTTATAGCCTGGGAGACGCGGGAAGGCGAAGCCGATGTTGTCGCGGATCATCGCGTGCGTCTTGCGGAGTGTGGCCACGCCGAGCGAGCCTTGCATGAGGCCGACGGCGAGGACCTCGGCGTCGGTGAAGGCGGGGTCGTCGTTGTTGGATCGCCGCCAGTGGGCGAGTTCGGGGTGGGCCTTGAGGAAGTCATCGACGAAGACGTAGAGGCGTGTAGCTTGGTCGAGTACATCGCTGGTCATCGGGTTGGCGGGGTTGCTGGTGCGAGGGGAGTGGTCAACTCCACCCTACGCACGACTCAGCGACTCGCCAACCCGTCTTCTATTTCAACCCGCGACTGACGTTTACTTATACTTCCGGAGTGCAAGTTCGGCCCGCGACCAGGCTGGGCGTCGCCCCCTCGTCCCCCTCCACCTCACCCCCCCTCTCATGGAGATCGGAATCATCGGCCTTGGCAAAATGGGGGGCGGCATCATCCGCCGCCTGCACCGCGCCGGCCACGACCCCATCGGCTACGCCCGCTCCGAGTCCGACGTCGCCCAGATCGAGAGCGAAGGCATCCGCGGCGCCCGCAGCGTCGACGAGTTGGCCGACCAGCAGTCCGGGCCGTGCGTGTTCTGGCTGATGGTGCCCTCCGGCCCCGTCGTGGACGCGGTGATCGAGAGCCTGGAGCCGCACCTCTCCCCCGGCTGCATCGTCGTCGACGGCGGCAACTCGTTCTACAAAGACTCGATGCGGCGGGCCGAGGAGCTCGCCGAGCGCGGCGTGCACTACGTCGACGCGGGCGTGAGCGGCGGCGTGTGGGGGCTCGAAGGCGGCTACTGCATGATGATCGGCGGGCCGGACGAGGCCGTCGAGCGGCTCCGGCCGATCTTCGAAGCGCTCGCGCCGGGCGAGGACAAGGGCTGGGGGCACATGGGCCCGAGCGGGTCCGGGCACTTCGTCAAGATGGTCCACAACGGGATCGAGTACGGGCTGATGCAGGCCTACGCCGAGGGCTTCGCGGTCATGGGCGCGAAGGAGGAGTTCGGCCTCGACCTCGAGCACATCTCGAACGTGTGGCAGCACGGCAGCGTGATCCGCTCGTGGCTGCTCGAGCTCGCCGAGCGCGCGCTCCAAGCCGAGGGGCTCAAGCTCGACGCGATTGCCCCGCACGTCAGCGACTCCGGGATGGGGCGGTGGACGGCGAAGGAGGCCATCGACCTCAACGTCCCCGCGCCCGTCCTCACGCTCTCCCTCCTCCAGCGCGTCGAGTCCCGCGACGACATCGGCTTCCACCACCGGATGCTCGCCGCCCTCCGCAACCAGTTCGGCGGCCACGCCATGCAGGCCGCCACCGCCGATGAGGACGAGACGGCCTGACGCCCCGGTCGCCCACGCCGCTCTCGCCCCTAATGCTAGCGCGAGGGGTCTGCTGTGCAAACGGGCGGCGCTGGCCTCACCCCCCGCTCTCGCTGACTGAATATGGAGGAGAGAAGATGGAGGATGGAGCGGTGAGGAAGCGCGGGTCTATTCTCGGTCCTCCCTCTCCGGTCCTCGGTCCTCCCTCAGAAGACCCCTTGATCCTGTACTAAACCCCCGTCTCCCATGGAATCCTGCCTGTTCGTCCTCCTCGGCGCGACCGGGGACCTCGCCCGGCGCAAGCTCATCCCGGCCCTCTACCACGGGCTCGTCAACCGCAGCGGCGGCGACGGCGACCCCGGCCGCGTCGTCGTCCTCGGCGTCGGCCGCTCCGAGTGGGACGACGAGCGGATGCGCGAGGAGGTGCACGCCGCCCTCCGCGAGGACGGCGTCGACGACGAGGGGCTCCGCCAGTGGTGCGACGACTGCGTGACGTACCAGTGCATCGGGAAGGACAGCGACATGAGCCGGGTGTTCGACCGCGCCGCCGCCCTCGAAGCGGAGCGCGGGCTGGGCGGCAACCGGATCTACTACCTCGCGATTCCCCCCGCCGCCTTCGCCCAGACGATCGAGGACATCGGAAGCCACGACGAGGAGCAGCAGCGCGACGGCTGGACGCGGCTCGTGATCGAGAAGCCGTTCGGGCACGACCTCGAATCGGCGCGGGAGCTCAACGCGCTCGTCCACCGCTACTTCACCGAGCGCCAGGTCTACCGGATCGACCACTACCTCGGCAAGGAGACCGTGCAGAACCTGCTCGTCTTCCGCTTCGCGAACGCCATCTTCGAGTCGCTCTGGGACCGCAACCACATCGACCGCGTCGAGATCACCGTCGCCGAGTCGATCGGCGTCGAAGGCCGGGCGGGGTACTACGACACCTCGGGCGCGCTCCGCGACATGATCCAGAACCACCTCACCCAGCTCCTCACGCTCGTGGCGATGGAGCCGCCCTCCGAGCTCAGCGCCGACCCGATCCGCCGCGAGAAGCTGAAGGTGCTCTACTCGATCGCCCCCATCGACCCGAGCCACGTCGTCTTCGGGCAGTACGTCGGGCGGGACGGCGAGGAGGGCTACCTCGAGCACGAGGGCGTGCCCGCCGGCTCGACGACGGAGACGTTCGTCGCGCTCAGCCTCCGCATCGAGAACTGGCGCTGGCAGGGGGTCCCGTTCGTGCTCCGGACGGGCAAGCGGATGCCCGAGCGGGTGACCGACATCGACGTCTACTTCCGGCGCCCGCCGATCCAGCTCTTCGGCGGGCCGGGGCGCTGCTCGATCTCGCGCAACGTGCTCCGCATCCGGCTCCAGCCCGACGAGGGCTTCACCCTCGGCTTCGAGGTGAAGCAGCCGGGCAGCGGGTTCGACCTCTCCAGCCAGCACTTCGACTTCGAGTACGAGGAGGCGTTCGGCCCGCTCCCCTCGGCCTACGAAACCCTCCTCGCCGACGTCGTCAACGGCGACCAGACCCTGTTCGTCCACGCCGACGAGACGGAGGCGGCGTGGGCCCTCTTCGAGCCCCTCTTCGACGCGGACGTGCCCATGCGGGACTACGTCTCGGGGACGTGGGGCCCCGACCGGGCGGCCCGGATGGTGGTCAAGGATCAGCGCAAACCGACGCCTGAGGAGGAGTTCGCCGGATGATCGCCCCCGAGCTGTTCACCTTCACCAGCATCGCCCGGCTCGCCCACGCCGCGGCCGAGACCGTCGTCGCCACGCTGCGCCACGCCCTCGACGAGCGCGGGCGCGCGTCGTTCGTGCTGACCGGCGGGAGCACGCCGCTCCCGCTCTACCGCCTCCTCGCCGCCGACTACCGCGGGGCGCTCGACTGGGACCGCGTCGACATCTTCTTCGGCGACGAGCGCCACGTCCCGCACGACGACGACGACAGCAACGCCCGCATGGCGCGCGAAGCCCTGCTCGGCGCGCTGCCGGTCCCGCCGGACCGCATCCACCCGATGCCGACGTCCGGCACCCCCGCCGCCGACGCCCGGGCCTACGAGTCGACGTTACGCGCGTATTTCGGCGACGGGCCCCCGGCCTTCGACCTGCTGCTCCTCGGCATGGGCGCCGACGGGCACGTCGCGTCGCTCTTCCCGGGCAGCCCCGCGCTCGACGAGTCGGAGCGCTGGGTCGTCGCGACGAAGTCGCCGCCGACGAGCCCGGTCCTCGACCGCGTCACGCTGACGCTCCCCGCGCTCAACGCCGCCCGCACGGTCCTCTTCCTCGTCGCCGGCACGTCCAAGCACGACGCCCTCGCCGCCGTCCACCGCGACCCCGGCGACGCCCCCCCCGCCGAGCGGGTCGAAGCGCAGGACCGGCTGCTGTGGTTCGTCGATGACGACGCCGCGGGCGACCTGAAGCGTGTCAGCTAGCGCGCTACGGCGCGCTCTGCCTGGCCGGTCGGGCAGACGTCGAGGACGGGGCAGCGCGCGCACGCGGGGTTCCGCCAGAAGCAACACCGCTGCCCGTGCAGCATGAACGCCTCGTGGTGGTCGTAGACCTGCTGCGCGTCCCACCCCTCCGGCACGAGGGCGGCGAGGGCGTCGTGTGACGGCCCCACGGCCATGCCGTCGGGGATCAGCCCGAGCCGCCGTGCGACGCGGTGGTGGTGGCTGTCCACGGGGAGCGCCGGGCGCCGGAGCCGGCTGAAGAGGAGCACGGCCGCGCTCGTCTTCGGCCCGACGCCCTTGATCCGTTCGAGCCAGCGCCGGGCCTCGCCGACGGGCATGTCTCCGAGGAAATCGAGCGAGAGGTCGCCGCGCTCCTCTGCGATGTGACGGAGGACCGCCTGGACGCGCGGGGCCTTCTGCTCGGGCCATGTGCACGGCGCGATCGCCGCTTCGACCTCGGCCGTCGGGGCGTCCCTCGCGGCCTCCCACGTCGGGAATCGCTCGCGGAGCTGCCGGTAGGCCCGGCCGGAGTCGCGGTTTTTGGTACGGTGCGAGAGCAGCGCCGAGACGAGCTCGCTGAGGGGGTCCTTGTCGGAGAAGAAGGGGACCGGGCAGTCGTAGGCCGTGCAGAGGCGCTCGTGCACCTCCAGCGCTTTTGCGCGAGTGGACGGATCGGGGGTCGGAGTCATGGCGATCCGTGCACGCTCAACGGCCGGACCGGGTTGCCGCCTCTAGCGCCCCCTTACCTTCCCACTGATGGTTCTGGATGCGCTCTCCCCCCGCGTGACAGATTCGTCGCCGGCGCGCGCTCACTCCACCGCAGCGCCCGTAGACTGCGATGCCCGTGGGGACGGGGCGCGGCCTGTTCGGGGTGGGGCGCCGGCCGTTCGGACACGATGCATCGTGTCCCTACGACCCCGTTGCCGCGACCTCATTGCCACAATTCCGGCGTCCCGATCCCGGCGTCCCGGTCCCGGCGTCGAGGCTGGCACCAGCCACCGTCTCGTCCGTTGCTCCGAACCGTCCCTCACGCCTCAACGCCTCACCCCCATGACCGTCCGCCCGATCACTGCCGCCGAGACGCGACCGCTCCGCGGCGACATCCTCCGCCCCGGCCAGCCACCCGAAGACCTCGTCTACCCCGGCGACGACGCGCCCGGCAGCTTCCACGCTGGCGCGTTCGCGGACGGCACGCTCGTCGGCATCGCCACGGTGTACCCCGAGCCGATGCCGCGCCCTCCGGAGGGCCTGCCCCGCGCCGCCGACCTCGACCCGGCGAATGCGTTCCGCCTGCGCGGAATGGCGACGCGCGCCGGCCTGCAGGGCCACGGCATCGGGCGCGCCGTGCTCGGCCGGTGCATCGAGCACGTTCGGGCGTCCGGGGCCGAGGTGCTGTGGTGCAACGCGCGCGTCGGCGCCCTCGGGTTCTACCACCGCCTCGGCTTCCACACGGTGGGCGACGAGTTCGACATCGCGGGCATCGGGCCGCACTACGTGATGTGGAAGGGCGTGCGGACCGACGACGCGTAGCGCGCTGCACGCCGGAGGTGACGCCCCCGCGCAGCGTCGGCGCCCGCCCGCTCGTTCCCCGTCAAGATCTTGCGAAGCGGCGATTGACAATCCGTCGGCCGCGCCGGTATCCTGCGTGTCGCGCTCCCCTCCCACCAGCCACCGCCGGGTCCCGACATGAAGATCCCCTCCCTCGTCCTCCGCCAGCTCTACACCTTCGGCAGCCTCGCTCGTGAAGACGACGGGATCCGGTTCAGCCTGAAGAACAGGCTCTCCGACGTCACCCTCCACGGGCTCCACGAGATCAAGATCGACGGCGAGAAGGTGCCACTCGACGACCTCTCGCTCGAACGCTCCGACGGCACCACGCTCCCCGCCGCCGACCTCTCCCCCCGCGACCCCATCCCGCTCCCGCTCCGTGAGGTGGTCCACGTCCACGCGCGCGGCGTCGAGATCGACGACGGGGTGCACCGCATCGAGATCGGCTTCGAGACCGACGGCTTCGGGCGGCTCTCGTTCAAGGTGAAGGACGCCGTCACCGAGCGCGACGAGACGCGGGTGCGCGTCCCCCGCGACCCCGAGGACGACTACTCCGAGGAGGCGATCTCGGCCCGGCAGGAGTTCGTCGAGTCGTACACCGGCACCCAGCTCGAGCACGTCCCGCACTACTCCTTCGACCCGCGCGCGCTGCAGGGCAACATCGAGAGCTTCGTCGGCGTGGCGCAGATCCCCCTCGGCATCGCCGGGCCCATCACGATCCACGGCGAGCACGCGAAGGGCGACTTCCTCGTCCCGCTCGCCACCACCGAGGGCACGCTCGTCGCCAGCTACAACCGGGGGATGAAGGTGCTCAACATGTCGGGCGGGGTGAAGTGCACGGTCTCGAACGACTGCATGCAGCGCGCGCCCGTGTTCATCTTCGAGAGCGCGCGCGAGGCCCGCGACTTCGAGACGTGGCTGGACGACAACATCGACCCGATCCGCGAGGCCGCCGAGGGCACGACGAGCGTCGGCAAGCTCCATTTCATCGACACCTACCTCTCCAACAAGTTCGCCTTCTGCCGCTTCAACTTCTCGACGGGCGACGCCGCCGGGCAGAACATGGTCGGCCGCGCCACGTTCGCCGCGTGCTCGTGGATCCTCGACCACAACGACACCATCCGCCGCTTCTTCCTCGAGAGCAACTTCGCCACCGACAAGAAGGCGAGCCAGGTCAACATCATGCGGACGCGCGGCAAGCGCGTCACCGCCGAGTGCACGATCAAGGCCGACGTGCTCCGCAACCAGATGCGCGTCGAGCCCGCCGGGCTCTACTACCACTGGGGCATCGCCGGGGCCATCGGCTCGATCCTCTCCGGGGCCAACAACAACGGCCTCCACAGCCCCAACGGCATCACGGCCATGTTCATCGCGACGGGGCAGGACGTGGCGAACGTCTCGGAGAGCTCGGCGGCGCTGCTCTACTGCGAGCTCACGCCGGACGACGACCTCTACATGTCGATCACGATCCCCTCGCTCATCATCGCGACGTACGGGGGCGGCACGGGCGGGGCCACGCAGCAGGAGTGCCTGAGGCTGCTCGGCTGCGCGGGCAAGGACAAGGCGAAGAAGCTGGCCGAGATCATCGCGGGCGTCGTGCTCGCGGGCGAGATCTCGCTGGCCTCCGCGATCTCGTCGAACGACTGGGTGTCGAGCCACGAGCAGTACGGCCGCAACCGCTAGCGCGCCGGCTCGGGCACCGGCTCTACCGGGACCGGGCGCTCTTCCACCGGGCGCTCTTCCGCCGGGGCCACGTCTCAGCGTGCCTCGCCAGCGTGCCGTGACTCAGCAGGGCGTAGCACGCTACGCCCCTACGGGGCCGGCGCGGGGCGCGGCGGTTCGGGTTAAC
This sequence comes from uncultured Rhodothermales bacterium, assembly GCA_964438105.1. GTDB lineage: Bacteria > Bacteroidota > Rhodothermia > Rhodothermales > JANQRZ01 > JBBSMX01. The sequence goes on from CAYTJT010000017.1 coordinate 21,819, forward strand.
TTCGCCGGTTTCTTCTCCCTCCTCTCCCTCCTCTCCCTCCTCTCCCTCCTCTCCCTCCTCTCCCTCCTCATGCTCGCCGTCGCGATCCCGTTCCTGAACGAGCTCGTCGCGCTCTTTGTCGCGAGCGTGGCGATCGCCTACGTCTGCTACCGGCTGCGGCTCGTCCCGATCGCCGGGTTCCTCATCGCGGGCGTGCTCATCGGCCCGAACGCGCTGGGGCTGGTGTCCGAGCAGGAGCTCGTCGACGTGCTCGCCGAGGTGGGCGTGATCCTGCTGCTCTTCACGATCGGCGTGGAGTTCAGCCTGGAGAAGCTCTCGCGGATCGGCCGGGCCATCTTCGTCGGCGGCGGCGTCCAGGTCGGGCTGACGATCGCGGCCGTCACGCTCGGGCTCGTGGCCTTCGGCGTATCGTGGCAGGCGAGCGTCTACACGGGCTGCCTCGTCGCGCTCTCGTCGACGGCGATCGTGCTCGGCCTGCTCGGCGAGCGGGACGAGACGGACACGCCGACGGGCCAGCTCGCCCTCGCCCTCCTCATCTTCCAGGACCTCGCGATCATCGGGATGGTGCTCCTCGTCCCGATCCTCGCGGGCGAGAGCGGGACGCCCCTCGACGTGGGGATCGTGCTCGGGAAGGCGGCCCTGCTCATCCTCGGCGTGCTCGTGCTGGCGCGCCGCGTCGTGCCGTGGCTGCTGGAGAAGATCGCGCAGACGCGGCGGCAGGAGCTCTTCCTCCTCACCGTCGTCGCGATCTGCTTCGGCACGGCGGCGGTCTCGGCCGTGGCCGGCGTGAACCTCGCCCTCGGCGCGTTCCTCGCCGGGCTCGTCGTGAGCGAGAGCCGCTACAGCGAGCAGGCCCTCAGCGAGATCCTCCCGCTGCGGACCGTCTTCAACGCCGTCTTCTTCGTCTCCGTCGGGATGCTGCTCGACGTGCGGTTCCTCGCGGAGAACCCCGGGCTCGTGCTGGCCGTCGCGGGCGGCGTCGTCGTGCTGAAGATCATCACGAGCGGCATCGCCGTGCTCGTGCTGGGGTACCCCGTGCGGATCGCGGCGGCGACGGCGCTGACGCTGGCGCAGGTCGGGGAGTTCTCGTTCGTGCTCGAGCGGGCGGGGCGGGCGGCCGGGCTCGCCCCCGCCGGGCTCGAGGGCACGGGCGGGCAGGTGTTCATCGCCTCGACCGTGCTGCTCATGCTGCTCACGCCGTTCATGATGCAGGCCGGGCCGCGCTTCGGCGCGCTCCTCACCCGCCGCAAAGACGCCGACGCCGACGACGCGCCCGGGGCCGGCGAGGACCTCGAGGACCACGTCATCGTCGTCGGGTACGGCCCGGCCGGGCAACGGCTGGTGCAGGTGCTCCGCGAGACGGGCATCCCGTTCGTCGTCGTCGAGATGAACCCGGAGACGATCAAGGCGCTGCACGCCGAGGGCGTCCCCGCGGTCTACGGCGACGCGAGCCGCCCGCACATGCTGGAGATCGTCGGCGTGGAGCGGGCCAAGCTCGCCGTCGTCGTGATCAACGACGCGGCGGCGGCGGCGCGGATCGTCCAGCTCGCGCGCCACCTCAACCCCACGCTCCAGCTCATCGTCCGCACCCGCTACCTCAGCGCGATCGAGACGCTCCACGAGCGCGGCGCCGACATCGTCGTGCCCGAGGAGATGGAGACGACCGTGCGGATCTTCTCGCACGTCCTCGGCGCCTACATGATTCCGCCCGAGGAGATCGAGCGGAAGGCGCGCGCGCTCCGCGCCGAGGACTACGGCGTGCTGCGCGGGAGCATCCAAGAGGCCCACCTCATGGTGCTCCAGGGGCTCGACGAGGACGGGATGCACACCCGCGCCGTGGCCGTCCGGCCGGGCGCGCCCGCCGCGGGCGAAACGCTCCAGACCCTCGCCCTCCGCCGCGACCACAGCATCACCGTCCTCGCCGTGCGCCGCGCCGGGCAGACGATCGCGAGCCCGGCCGGCGACTTCCGCGTCGAGGCCGGGGACCGGCTGATCCTCGTCGGCATGGCCGAGCACTTCGCCGCGTGCGCCGAGCTGTTCCGGCAACCGGCCGACGCCCCCGCCGACGCCGACCGCTCGGCATGACAACGGGGCCGGCGCTGCACAGCACCGGCCCCCGGGCTAACACGACGGTGGCTCAGTCGCAGAGCGGGGTGAAGTCCGTGCGCGTGCTCCGCTCGAAGCGGGTGCCATCGCGGTCTGCGATGTCCGGATCTTCGATCACGAGGTCGTCGCCGTCGCGCCGGAGCACGAGCGTGAACTCTTCGTCGTCTTCAGGGTCATCGTCTTCGCGAAGCGTCCACCTATTGCCCTCACGCGAGACGACCTCGGCGAAATCGCGGCCGAAGCAGTCGTCTTCGGTGAGGTCGTTCTCGATGAAGAAGTGCACGATCAGGGCCTCGTCGGTTACGTTGAGGTAGGCGTCCTCCTCGACGGGATCGCCGAGGGCTTCCCAGCGGCCGAGGACGGCGCTGTAGTCGTCCTCGTCGTCGTTGGAGTCGCAGCCGACGAACGCGACGGTGCTGAGCGCGAAGAAGAGGAGCAGGAGATGGAGCTTGTGCATGAGGGTCGTGGGCAGGGTTAATTGAGGGGGACGGAACGATGGTGAGACGCCGCCCTGTCCCGAGAGGTAACGGCTCACGACGAAGGTATAAATTTTTCACCTCCCTGCAAGCACCCTTCGGATTATTCGCCGTCGCCCCGTGCCGAGTGGTACGGCGCGCCCCGGCGTATGTTGTCAGCCGGACGCGACGCCATGCCTCTCTCACAGCCCCCCTCCCACTCGCTCGACG
>CAYTJT010000018.1:0-23803 GCA_964438105.1 uncultured Rhodothermales bacterium
CACGGCATCGAGAACTTCCGCTACCTCGACTACCTCCCGCGCGAGCAGCTCCGCTACTCGCTCTCGGCGGCGAGCATCCACCTGCTGACGCTGCGCAGCGACATGGCGGGCATCGCCGTGCCGGGCAAGCTCTACGGCATCATGGCCGCCGGCCGCCCCGTGGCGATGGTCGGCCCCGAGGCGTCGGAACCGGCGCAGACGATCTTGCAGGAGGCCATCGGCTTCGTCGTCGATCCGGACCGACCGGGCGCCGACGCGTCGGCGGACCTCGTGGAGAAGCTGCTCCGCTTCTGCGCCGACGACGCCCTCCGCGCCGAGCAGGGCGCCCGCGCCCGCGCGGCCTTCCTCGCCCACTACGAGCAGGAGGTCGCCTGCGCGATGTGGGAGCGCCTCTTCGAGCGGATCGGCCCCGAGCGCGCGCCGTCGCAGCCCCGAGAGACCCCCGTGCTCGCGTAGCAGCGGGCGCGTTCCCGGGTTAGTCTTTTTTTGTCGCAAACGCCTCCTCCATGACGGCACCCCCGCAGGGCATTCGAGCCGAGACGATGGCCCCCATCTTCGTCCTCGGTCGCCAGCACAGCGGCAACACGATGCTGACGACCCTGCTCGGGCGCGTCCCCGGCAACCTCGGCGTGCGTGCGGAGGGCGGCTTCTTCGAGGTGCAGCGCCGGCTCGACGCGTTGCCTGCCGAGGAGCGGGCGGCGAAGACCGCGCGCCGCATCCGCGACGACGGCGTGCGCGCGTTCCTCCGCAGCCCGGAGTCGCCCGAGGGGATGGACATCTGGGACGACATCACGCCGGTCATGACGGCGGCGGCCCTGCGAGGCGCCTCGGCGACCGAACTCTACGTGCTCGGCATGCAGGAGGTGATGGAGCGTCTTGGAAAGCGGCGGTGGGTGCAGAAGGCCACGTCGTACATCTTCCTCGCCGACGAGATCCTACGCATGTTTCCGCGCGCCAGGCTGATCTTCCTCGCCCGCAACCCGCTCGACCTCGCCGCCTCCACGGCAAAGCGGAACGGCACGTCGCGCCACACGCTGCGGCTCGCGCTCGGGTGGAACCGGGGCGTGAAGAGGGCGCTGCGCCTGCGGGCCGAGCGGCCGGAGAGCTTCCTGCTCCTCCGCTACGAAGACCTCGTGACCGACCCGGAATCCGTCATCCAAGAGACGTGCGCGTTCTGCGACTTGCCGTACGATGCATCCTACCTCGACATCCCGCACGTCAACAGATCCGAATCTCGCCACAATACAAATAGCGAGCAGCGGGGCGTCTCGGCCTCGCGCGTCTTCTACTACCGCGACCTGCTGTCACCGACCGAAGAAGCTGCCGTCCGGCTCGCCACCGACGACGCGCTGCTGCGCGACCTCTACCCCGAACTGGACGCGGCGACCGGCCCGAGCGGAGGGACAGCGCGGGTGCGGGCGCTCGGCCTGCTGGCGTCGAGCGCGGCGCTGCTCGTCTCGAAGGAGGGCAAGCGGATCGTCGAGGCACCGCTGCGCAGCGTGCGGCGGATCACCGACCGGTTCGGCAGCGGTACCTGAGCGTGGTTCGGCGCGGCCCCTACTGCGCGTAGTCCGGCACCGACACGCCCTCCGGCCACGGTCGCACGGCGGCCTCCCAGCCGAACGACACCGTCTCGGAAGCACCGATGGGTCGGGTGAGATCCACTCGGAGGTACGGCGCTCCCTTGTCATCGCCGAGAGGACCGCCCTGGGCGTCGGTGAAGGACAGCTCGCTCACGATGCCCCCCGCGTCGTCGGACATCTCTACGGTTCCGTCCTCTGGATGGGGTTCCCAGAAGAGGTCCGTCGGAATCAGCACGTAGTCACGTCCTCGGTCGCTGCTGGTCGAGACGTAGGTCCCGCCGCTTTCGCTCACCAGGTCATTCCGCGTGTCGGTCACGTTCGAGAAGTACGTGAGGGCGAAGAAGGCCTCGAGGTTCTGGTGGTGGTAGGCGCTGATCCTCAGCTCCACGTCGCCCATGTAAACCCGGAGCTTGCTGGCATCACCCCCTAGACTCTCGAGTGTCCCTTGCCCGTTCGAGCACCGGTAGATCGTGCTCGTCGTGTTGTTAAAGCGGGAGTTGAGGATGAAATAGTCCACCCCTGCCGAGTTGCCGTGGATGCTGACCTCCGCGATGAAGTCGTGCGGGCTGTCGTGGACGATCCCGTCGAACACATTCACTTGCGGTGTATTCCAAGCTGGGTGGTCGCGCCAGTTGGCTCTGAGGTTCAGGCTTTCCTTGCCTGTATTCTCGGTATCGAGGAGATCTGAAGTCTTGATGATGTTGCGAAACAAACCTCGCGTTGTGTTCAGTCTCCCAAACACCTTAGAGTTATTCAGGTCGCCGTTGTCGTAAACGGTAACATTCTCTATGCGATAGTCTGGATAAAGAGCCTTCTGGAATCCGTTTCCGCTCTCCTGAAACACGCTGGAGAATCCCTCCTCGCTGGGAACTATTATTCCGTTCTTTATGGTGATGTACGGGCCAAGTCCTTTTAGAGGAGTCGTAATATCGCTCCCTCTTAGATCGAAGTAGAAGCCATCAAGAACCGACCCGAGTTGGATCGGTGTTCCATCTTCCTGAACGTAGGAACCATGCGTTGTACCTTCTGCGTCTTCCTGCGATGAAAAGTCTCCTCCTCTATACCCCAGAATGTTTACGCCGGTCCGATAGGGGGCTGGGGCCCCGTCTTCGAAGACGAGATTCGAAATGGTCCCAGCGATCCATGGACCATGACCCCAAGCGAACCCTTCGAAAGTCAAGTTGGTCCATGTGCCGCTGTTGGCGTACCATGCGTGATTCCAGACAGAATTGCCGAGTCGGACGTTCTCTCCTATCCAAGTACTGTTGGCGCTTCCGAGTATTCCCGTAGCGCCGTATCCGAGGATGGCGACATCGCGCAAGGTGATTTGCTGCCCTTGGGGGATGTAAAGATCATTGTGGTTCGAGGAGATGAAGCCAGACCATCCAGGGGTGTTGCGCATGGAGGACTCTTTCTCATCATTGGTAGCCCAGCCCTCTGTCCACGCTTGCTGGTTGCCTTCCCAGTTGCCGTCGAGGAACAGGTCCTCCATCCCGGCGCTCATCACACCCGGCGCGAGGTAAATCGCCGACCGGCGGGTGTGGAGGATCTGCTTGATGTCGGGCTCGAGGTAGTCCGGGTCTGACGGGTCTTTCTCCATTCTAATGTGCGTGAGCGCCTCATTAGACTTCACGCGGAGCGCGGTGTGTGCCGCCTTCAGCCGGACGGGGGAGTAGGTGTGCCCGAGGTCATTCGTGACGGTGACGAGTTCGGTGCCGCCGCCGCCCTTGAGCGTGAGACCGTCGCTGAGACGGATCGGGCCGAAGTATTCGTAGACCGCTAGCTTCGGCAGGTAGATCGTCGTGATCGAGCCGGGGCGCTCGGCGTTCATCCGGTCGGCCGTGTTGATCACGTGGTTGATGACCGGCTGGTTGTCGAACTCGGGGTCGGCGTCGTGCGTGCGCGCGCCGAACCAGTCGATGTTGAGCGTCTGCTCCACGCCGAGGCGCTGGAGGCGGACGTCCGAGGTCGTGTGGCGGTAGGTGAACCGGAGGTCGCAGCCCCACCCGTCATCCCCTGTGAGGTACGTGCAGTGCTTCTTCAGGCGTTGACGCCGGTCGTGGAACCCGCCGATGGCGTAGTCCACCGTGAGGTTCTCTTCGAACCTGCTCTGCCACTCGACGCCGTGGAGATGCTCACCGCCGACGGTGAAGATGGATTCCTCCGAACCCGGATCGAGCAGATCAACGGTGAGACTGCCGTATACGACCTGCCGACCAGAGGGCAGGAGGTCGAAGTAGCGGGCCGGGTGCCGGTTCGGTAGCACCTCGACGATGGGCGCGCTCGCGTGCTCGTCGGGGACGAAGACGGTGCCGCCGTCGGGCGTCGCGCCGCTGGCCTCGACGCGGAAGCGGCCGCCGCCGCCGTCGCCGGGCTCGTAGTAGCCGAGCACCTCGACCTCCTGTCCCTCTTCGAGACCCGTGAGCGCTAATGCGTCAGCCAGCGTGCCGACCTCGATCACGTCGCCGCTCGGGGGCTGGGCGGGGATCGATTCGGTGCAGGTGGCGCCGTTCCCGGCGCCGTCGGTCACCGTGAGAGCGACTTGCGATGCGAGGCCGCCATTCGCCTGGATAGCGCTGGCGGTGATCGTCGCGGAAATGGCGGGGTCGAACTCAGCGGCTTCGCCGGCTGAGAGAACGTCGCCGGAGCCCTCCGGCACCTCGACGGTGGCGTTCGTGGTCGACCCGGAGACGTGGACCGAGACGATGCCGCTCTGGGCGTCTTCGAGAACGACGGTGCGGTATCGGGGAGCCCCGGGCTGAATGGGCCCGAAGGCGCACGTCGGGGCCGTCGTATCTGCGGTGCTGCTGCACGCATCGCCCGTGCCGTCGTCGTCCGCGTCTTCCTGTCCGGGGTTCGGGACGCCGGGGCAGTTGTCTCCGGCGTCGGGGACTCCATCGCCGTCGGTGTCGTCGTGCCCATCGGGGTCATCGTGCCCATCGGGGTCGTCGTCCCCATCGGGGTCTTCGCCCTCCTCGTTCGACGCTGCGTTGGAAGGGTAGACGAGCGTGGTCGGCTCGCGGACCCACACGCTGTAGCCGTGCCCCGCGCGGAGCGAGTCCAGGGTCGAGTCCTCGTTGCCCGGCTCGTAGAATCGGTCGTCGCTGCCCTCTACACGCGCGAGGTACTCCTCGATAGAGGCGAAGGCCTCGGCGACGGCGCGCGGAGCGCTCTGGAAGTACGGGACCCAATTCCACACCTCCGCCTCGAGGAGGAGGGGGGAGGCTTCCGGCTGGATCACGGGGCCGTAGACCCGGAGGACGGCCGGGGCCGTCAGGATGATGTTATACGCTTCGTCCCATGACCACGTCTCTAGGCCGGCGATTTCTTGCTCCGGTATGTAAGCGGCGATGTCCTGCCCCGGTATGTAGTGCTCGCCCATGTCGTTCTTGGCGAGGGTGAGCGTGGGGAGGTCCCCCAGGAGTGCGTCCATCGCCGTCGGGTCCGGCACGACGGGGAGCGAGACGAGGTTGCTGCCAGCCTCTAGCTGGATGTCGAGGGCGAGCGAGTCGCCCGTCACGGGCGACTCGGTTTGCGCGCGGGCGGATCCGGCGAAGGCGAGCAGGAGGCAGAGGCACCCGACCCACCGGAGCGCCGTCGGGATGGATCGGGGGGCGAAGGAGGAAGGCGTACGTGCGGGGGAGAGCGAGGGCATGGCGGGGATTTTCAGGGTAACGCGTCGAGGCGCCTCATTCGGATCCGTGAGGGAGCGGGCAACGTGCCGCTCGCTACGGAGTATCGGCCGGGGGAGGCGCCGGCTAAAAGCGCGCGGCGGGGGCGCCTGACGGGCGCGGCGGAGGTAACGGGTAGGGGAGCCCGGTCAGTCCACCAGCACCATCTTGCGATGGGACGTGTGGCTTCCGGCTTGGAGGCGGTAGACGTAGACGCCACTCGCCGTGCCGGAGTCCGCCGCGAACACCACGTCGTGGCGTCCGGCCGGCTGCGTCTCGTGGACGAGCACCCCGACGCGGCGGCCGAGCAGATTGTAGACCTCGAGCCTTACGAGCGACTCCTCGGGGAGTTCGTAGCTGATCGTCGTGCGGTCGGTGAACGGGTTGGGGTAGTTGCCCGAGAGGGCGAAGGCCAGCGGGGTCCCCGATCCCATCACGAGCGGCGTGCGTGCGACGAGGCTGGAGACGAGGTAGACGGCGTCGGGGGTGAAACGGTCCTCGTCCTCGAAGTCCGCGTGGTAGGTCACTTCGACCGGGGAGTCATGGCCGTACTCCACGCCTGCCGATTCGTCCCAGACCGCATAACTCATGGTCTCGCCGGTTACGAAGCCGTCGACGGCCTGCGTCATCGGGTCGTCTTCCCAGACGGCGAGGGCTACGCTGGAGCCGTCCCACACGGCCCACCCCGCACATACCCCGTCGGGGGTGAACACGGCGAGCTCGTCTTCGACCTGCATCTCGGCCCCGTTGAGGTTGATGGCCGAAGACGGGACGATGAGGGTAGCACTGCTGCCTGTGCGCTGGTTACAGGAGTCGAAGTGGGGGGAGGCGTGGGCGGGGGTGAGCATGCTCGCGAGGAGCACCAGGGCGGCGAGCGGCGGGAGGATCTTCATGGGAGTCGGGGGTGGTGGGCGTAGGGCCCCACCCGACAACCGATGTGCCGCCTTCGACGCTCAGAGACAGATCTTCACTCGCGAGGGGGAGGGGCGGCGCTCCGTGCCGAAGAGTGTGATAGGTTCGTGACGTATGGGGGAATCATTTAAGCTCTCGTGTGGAGGGAGGTGACCGGCGGCGGAGGTATGGGAGTAACGAGAGGGGTTACGGAACGGAATGGTCCCTTTAGGCCTTCTAATTGTGACTAGTGCAGAAAGGAACGCGTCTTGCGAAGGCGGAAGCTCCGCGCGGCAGCGCACTACGGGCTCGCCTCGTCCCGACGTGCGCCATAAGCCTATCGGACGTGAGCCTGAAAAGGGCGAAAGCGCTTTGGCCGAGAGCCGGCGCTGGCTATCTTTCTCGCTCATTTGTGTTGCTGCGACGGGGTGAAGTTCGTAGCGAAGCACCCAGCATCCTACGATCTAATTGGCCCTCTAGAGACCCGATACACATGACTCCTTCCGAACAAGAACGCGCGCGCCGCGGCCGAGCAGGTAGCTACGGTCCGACATCGGCCTCGTCGAAGAACAAGCAATTCGAGAGCATGCTGGACATGCTCTACCGGCGGCGCTGGCTCATCATCGCCGTTTTCGTGATCGCAACGGCGGCGGCCGTGGTTTACAGCGTCACGCGCACGCCTCTGTATGAGGCCAACGCTCTGATCATGGTGGAGCTCAACCGGGCGCCGAGTGGCGAAGCCATCGGCACGGAGGGGAGCACGCCCTTCGTTCGTAGCGAGCGCTCCATCGCTACCGAGCTGTTCATCCTGCAGAACTCGCGCGCGATCTACGAGCGCGTCAGCCAACGTCTGCAGGCGATGAACGCGGAAGACGCCTCCGTCCCGTTTCCCCCGAGCGGTAACGTCGTGTTCCAGCCAGCGAGCCGGAGCCTCAGCAACGCCATCCGGGTTACGGCCACCAGCGAGAACCCGCGCGAGGCTGCCTTGCTCGCGAACGTGTACGCTGAGGAGTACGTCCGCCAGACGCGCGATGCGAGCCGGTCCTATCTCGTTCAGACGAATGACTTCTTAGAAGAGCAGGCCACAGAGCGCCGCCAAGAGCTCCGCAGAGCGGAGGATCGTCTCGAGGAGTACATGGAGCAGACGGGGGCCGTCGGGCTCAACCAGTCCGGGGCGTCGGTCGTGGGGCAGATCGCCAACCTGGAGGCCCAGCGGGACGAGGCCCGCATCGACATGCAGATGCGGCAGACGCAACTGGCTGCGCTCACGAATCAGCTCGAAGACGTGAACCCCCAGCTCGCCCGCCGCGTCTCCTCCAACGTCGATCGTCAGATAGCCGCGCTGCAAGCCGAGCTCGACCAGCTCAAGGAAGAAAAGCGGGTCATCCTCGGTTCGCCCAACCCAGACCGAGTGCGGCTCGGAGAGATCGATCAGCGAGTCCCCGAACTCCAGCAGGAGGTAGATCGCCTTGCTGAGGAGTACGTCGAAGAGGTGATGGCGGTCGGAGGCGTGGACGCGGGCTCGAGCGCCGTCGGATATGCGGCCGGCTTGAAGCGCGACGCGGTCATGCAGGAGATCGAGCTCGAAGCGCTGCAGTCCCGCGTCGCGTCGATGAACGATCGGTTGCGGGAGTACCAGCAGGAGTTGAGCAGCATCCCCGGGCAGTCGACGGAGCTCGCCCGGTTGGAGCGCACCCGCCAGCACGCCGAGCAGATGTACCAGTACGTGGTCAATCGGCTGCAGGAGACGCAAATCTCTCTCGAGTCCGAGCCGGGCTATGCGCGGATCTTGAGGAAGGGCAACGTGCCCGGCGTCCCGTCCGGGTCGAACCCGTGGAAGAGCATGGCTATCGGGCTGCTGCTCGGCCTGGCGGCAGGCATCGGGCTTGCGGTCCTACGCGACAGGTTGGACAACCGCATCTACAAGCCGGATCAGCTCCAAGAGCGGGACCTCGATGTCATCGGGGTCATCCCGAATATGGAACCCCAGATCAAGAAGGCCTACGACGGTCAGGCGTTCGTAGAGCATCGCAACAGCCGCGTGGCAACGAGCCTGCCGACGCTCCTCGACCCTCTCTCGCATACGTCGGAGGCGTTCCGACACCTACGAACGGCGGTGCAGTTCAGCCGTCCGGGCGTCGTCGTACAAACGGTGCTGGTCACTAGCGCTGCCCCGTCGGAAGGGAAATCGACGACGGCGGCGAACCTCGCGCTGACGATGGCGCAGGCGAAGCGCCGGACGCTTCTCATCGACGCCGACATCCGGCGCCCCCGGCAGCACGAGTTCTTCGGCCGCCCCTTCGAGCCGGGTCTGGTACAGCTCCTCCAGCGGGACGGCACAGCGTCGGAGGCGTTGGAGGCGTTCAAAACCCCTCTCGACGAGAACCTCTTCGTGATGCCGGCCGGCGACCTCCTGAGCGTCCAAGGCGAGGGCACGGACCCGATGGGGTTCGAGGAGGCGTCAGAAGTGCTCGGGTCCAAGCGGATGCGCGACGCGCTCGAGACGCTCCGCGGGCAGTTTGATATCATCATCATCGACTCGCCGCCGGTGCTGGCCGCTACCGACGCGGTGCTCCTATCGACGCAAACGGACGCTACGATCCTTGTAGCTTCGGCGGGCACAACGAAGGAGGGGGATCTCGACCACAGCCTCGAGCGGCTCGACGACGTCGGGGCGAACGTGATCGGCGTGCTCCTCAACCGGTTCGACCTCTCGATGGCGTACGGGTACAAGTACAGCTACGGACAGTACGGGCCGTACTCCAAGTATCGCTACGGCCAGGATCTGGAGCCGAAGCGGCCCTGGTGGAAACGCATCGGGCAGTCCGATGAGGCCGCTTAACTCGTGACTAGCTCCCTCCCTCGCGGTGCGCAGAGTCGGCTCTGCTGCCTTAGCTTCGCGCACTGCAACTCTCACCGTTTGGACAGCCCTATGCACCACTTCAGGATCGCCTGCGCCGTAGGTGCCCTCCTCTTCCTAACAATCGCTCCGGCGTCGGCTCAAAGAAACCCTACCGACGTGATCTCCCAAGGGACATCCTACTACGTGTTCGCCCAGCCCGGTGAGGCCACCATCGAAGTGTTGGTGCTGGGCGACGCCGCCTCAGGCGTTTATGTGGTCGGAGAGGGCATCAACCTGAGCAAGTTCTTAGCCCTCATCGGTGGGGCCGGCGGAGAAAGAAATTCACCGGATGTGGAGGTCAATAAGACCATTCGCCTATTGCGTGAGGACGGGGGCCAGCGGGTGGTCGTGTACGAGGCGCCTTTGGAGGAGCTGCTGCGAGACCCGGCTGCTTACCCCTCGCTCAGAGGGGGGGACGTGTTCACCGTCGAAACAGAAGTGCGGCGGCGCTTCGTGTTACGCGATACGCTGACCATCGTGTCGTCTCTCGCATCGCTGACGCTCCTCACAATTAGACTCATCGACGCCACCAACTGACGCGAACTCTTCGGAGGGGAGGTTCGTATGTCCGTCCGGCACGACACCACGCCTCCGAGCAAGCTTCCATGACCTCCGGCCGAGTCCTCAAGCGCTTCATCTCTGATAACCGATAGAGCAAGAACACCCTCGCCTCTACGGCTGATGCCCTCATGTCTGCTCTGGCTCAGTCGCCATGCGCCAGACCGACACGATGCCGTCTCGATCCGGAGCTTCGAATGGAGATGAGCCGTCGCTAACATGGGAGCTAGAGGTCCAGGCAGCCGTCCAGCACAATGGCGGCGGCGAATGCAAGGGCCTCATTACGCTTCTCACCTCCAACATCCTCAGGCACAATTCCAGTAGCTACGCAGGCTCACGAGTGTGACAGACACTCTGCGGGTCCTCTCTAAAACGTAGCCCTCCCTTCTCCCAATGGAATATTCCGTGCTAGTTGCTGGCTTCCTCGTTGCCTTCGGCACGACGGCCCTGCTCACGCCGATCGTGCGCCGTCTAGCGATCGACCAAGATTGGGTCGATCAACCGGACGGGCATAGGAAGTTGCACGTGAACGTGGTGCCCGCGGTAGGGGGGATCGCTATCGCGTTTGGGTTCGCCTTTGGGCTGGCCTACCTGCACGCCGTCCGCACGCTACTTCCTTTCGAGGTCCAGTTCCCTCCGGCCGCCCTCTGGGCCGGGGGCCTCGTGATCGTCGCATCTGGCTTTTACGACGACGTGCGGGGGTTGGGGTTCAAGGGGAAGCTCGCAGTGCAGATCGTGGTGGCGTACGCCCTTTTGCACGCGGGCTACCGGATCGACGTGGCGTGGGTCCCTTTCATCAGTGATGATCTTTACTCGCAGGCGCTCCTCTCGATTCCGTTGACGCTGCTCTGGATCGTGGGGGTGATCAACGCCGTGAACCTCCTCGACGGCCTCGACGGGCTGGCAGCGGGGGTATCGCTGATCGCATTCGCCTCGCTGGGACTCGTCTTCGGGCTCAACGGGGAGGTCGGACTCGTGATGATCGCATTAGTCGCCACGGGTGCGCTCGCGGGGTTCTTGCTCTTCAATTTCAACCCCGCTTCGATCTTCATGGGGGACTCCGGGAGCCTGTTCCTCGGGTATCTGCTAGCTACCTATACGTTGGCAGGGACCGGGCATGCGAATCCGTGGGTAGCGCTCGCCCTCCCGGCCGTAGCCTTAGGGCTCCCCCTCGTGGACACGGCGCTATCGATCGCGCGGCGCTTCTTCGAGCGCAAATCCATCTGCGCTCCGGACCGAGACCACATCCATCACCGACTCACGCGGACGCTCTCGCATCGCGACGCCGTGCTGGTGCTCTATGCCGTGGCGCTGTCCTTCGGGGTTGCCGCTCTGCTGATGAGCGTGCTTCCGCCCATGCTCAGTCTGGTCGTAATCGTCTTCGTTTGTGCGTTGACGGGGCTGGGGTTGAACAGCTTGAAGTACCTCCGGCGCAGCTACGTGGAGCCCGACATCCTTCCTTTCGGGATGGCTAGGAGTGGAGAATTTGGCGAGAGGGTTCCGCTCAACGACGACGCTTCCGCAGAGGCACGAGAGCTGCGAGGTTCGAGCAAGGATGGGGACGGGCAGGTTCTTGAGTTGGGGGTTGGAAAGCCCACGGAAGGCGACCAGGGAAGTGGTGGTGACTACCGCGCGAGCTCGAAGGTCGCGCGCGGCAATCGAGGCTATAACGTCTCCGGCGCGGCGTCGTAAAGGCTGCTCGGGGGGCTCAGCGAAGGAATGGAGAGGGGGGCGGGGTACCCCATTCGGCGTAGACACCCCTCGGTGTCTGTACCTATATTTAGCTGGCGCTGCCCTCATAATCAACAAACATTGGCGAGTTCAACCATGGTTACGGAGCAATCCACAGTCGTCGTAGCCTCCGGCCTCACAGCTGCGGACCTCGGCGGGGAGGCCGTCGTCCTAGACCCCAACACCGGGCGCTACTACGGGTTGAACGAATTGGGAGCCCGGATCTTCGAACTCGCCAGCGAGCCTCGCCCGGTGGAGTGGATCACGCGCGCTCTGCTTCAGGAGTACGAAGTCGAGGCGGAAAAGCTGAAGGCAGACTTGTTGTCGTTCCTTCATGAGATGCAACAACGTCACCTCATCGAAGTGACCGATGACACTCCTGCGTAAGTTCGCCGCTCGTTCGTGGCCCGACCAAGTTCTGCTCGTGCGGGCGCTCTCGCTCGTTTGCGCCGTTCGGGTGGGGCTGGAGTTTCTCCCGTACCGAACCGTCGAGAGGCTGGCGCGACGGGCGTTGGTGAAGCGCGGAAAGAAACGCGAGGAAGAGGCTTACCAGCGTCGGGTGGTTAGAGCCGTGGAAGCGGTGGGGCGGCGCCTGCTCGGGGACAAGCCGTGCTTGACTCAGGCGCTCGTCGCCCAGCGCCTCATGAGCCAGGGCGGCTACGATTCGGTGCTGCGGCTCGGGGTCGCGAAGGACGGGCGCGAACTGCTGGCCCACGCCTGGCTGGAGCGAGGGGGCCGCGTGATCATCGGGGGAAGCGCTTCGCCAGAGCGCTACACCCCGCTCGCTCCCGTTCACGAGCAGCTGCCATGAGCGGGATCGTCGGTTTGTATCGGCTGGACGGTCGTCGCGTGGACCGAGAGGACGTGCGCCGCGCAATCGACGTGATGTCGCACCGAGGACCAGATGGCGCGGGCGTATGGACCGAGGGTGCCGTCGGGCTCGGACATCGAATGCTCCACACGACGCCGGAGTCCCTCCACGAGACCTTGCCACACACGCACCGCGAGGGCGCACTCACCATCACGGCCGACGCTCGGATTGACAACCGAGAGGAGCTCATCACCCGGCTGCGCCTCGCCGATCGGCCGCAGCCCCTCGCGGACAGTCAGCTGATTCTTGAGGCCTATGCAGCATGGGGGGAGGGCTGCGCCGAGCACTTGCTGGGCGCGTTTGCGTTTGCCATCTGGGATGAGCGGCATCACCGCCTGTTTTGCGCTAGAGATCACCTCGGCGTCAAGAACATCTATTACTGGTACCGGCCAGCGCATATGTTCGCGTGCGCTTCGGAGATCAAGGCGTTGCTCAGCCAAGACGATATCCCGGAAGAGATCGACGAGGTGGAGCTGGGCACCTTCTTTACCAAAGAGGTTCTGGACCCCGAGCGCACGGTGTTCAAAGGGATCCTACGCCTCCTCCCCGGCCACACTCTGAGCACCACGCCCGATCGCCTCCGAACCCGGCGTTATTGGGCACCCGCTCCGACCTCCGATCCCCTCCCGTCGACGGATGCGGGCTACGCAGAACGCTTCCTCGAGCTGTTCCGAGAGGCCGTACGCTGCCGCTTGCGGAGCGCCTTCCCCGTGGGGAGTGAGCTGAGCGGGGGGCTGGACTCGTCCTTCGTTACCTGCGTGGCTCGCGACCTGTCCGGTGGCGCAGGGGGCGACCCGTTCCCGACCATCTCTCTCGTCTATGATCGTTTCCCGCAGTGCGACGAGAGAGCGTACATCAACGAGGTGGTTGCTCAGGGGGGCATCGAGCCCCAGTATGTCTCTGCGGAGGAGAGGGGGCTGCTCGATCTCCTCGACGATATTTACGACTACCTAGACGACGGGCGCGCGTCGGGGAATCACCACCTGAACTGGCTGACTGCGTCGGCCGCGCGACGGAGGGGCCTCCGGGTTCTCTTGAGCGGCCAAGACGGGGACACGACGGTCTATCACGGGTGGCAGTACTTCATCGAGTTGGCCGGCGAGGACAAGTGGGAAGAGTTCGCGCGCGAGGCGACCGCCAGCGTTCAGAACATCGGGAAGGAGCGGGGGGAGTACGAGATGCAAGAGACGTGGCAAAACTCCTTGGACGTCCTCAACGCCTACGGTGCGATCCACCTGAAACGGTGGGCTGTCGAGGGGAAGTACTTGCGGTTTGCTCGCTCCGCCAACCAAATCCACCGCTCCTTCGGAGTACCCCGGCGAGGGATCTACCGAAGGCTGTGGCGGGATTTGCTGCGCTCACCTTCGGCAGCTACGGCACGTCGTAGAGATGCGGTGATGCAGCAAGCTCGAAAGGCGCTGCCTCGCACACTCAGCCGGGCCTTCGTAGAGCGCATCGATCTCGCAGAACGCTTGGCAGAGCATCGGCTGGCCAGCGAACAGGCCTTGACCGTACGGGGTGCACAACTCCGCACGTTGAACTCAGCTCATTTGATGTACAGCTTTGAGAAATTCGGTCATTACGCGGCTGCCAACGGCGTCGAAGCGAGGCATCCCTTTATGGACAAGCGCCTCGTGGAGTACTGCCTCGCTCTGCCTCCGAACCAGAGCATGAGCGGGGGGTGGACGCGCGTGGTCATGAGGCGAGCCATGGGGGGCATTGTGCCCGATCGCGTTCAGTGGCGGGTGGGAAAGGCCAGCCTTGCCGCCCCTTACTCGTACCTCCTCAAGGAAGCGAGCGCCGCCCCGCTCGAAGGGCTCGTTAGCCGGTTAGACGAGGCGGGGGAGTACCTCGACGTTCGGTATCTACAGGAGCAGTACCGGCGAATAGATCGACTGGACCCCAATGCCTTCGGCGACTTCGCTACCGCGATGGGAATAGCATTCTGGTTAAACAAGCGGGCAACCACTTGACCCCAATACATGAGCGTAGGGTTTCGCAGTGGTTACTCACTCGGCTGCCAAACCGCTCCGCGAGTCGATTGGATCAGTTGCTGAAGTCCTCGGCCGAGTGCAGCTTCCGTAGCACGCCGTTGGTAGGGGTGCAGAGCGTACTGCCTACGAT
Organism: uncultured Rhodothermales bacterium; assembly: GCA_964438105.1. Classification (GTDB taxonomy): domain Bacteria; phylum Bacteroidota; class Rhodothermia; order Rhodothermales; family JANQRZ01; genus JBBSMX01. The sequence goes on from CAYTJT010000018.1 coordinate 14,332, forward strand.
CCTCTCTCCTCGATGACGATGGTAGCGGTGCTCAAACGGAGGAGCATGGCGCTTCTCTGACCCCGTTGCCGGAGTTCATTCGTGGTTTGCAACAAATGTAATTTGCAACAATGGTGTCTCCCCGTCGTTTGCAGACTGAACGTTACCCAAACCACGAACTCAGAGCGACGTTCTATATATAGGGGTAATCCCGTTGAGGCCCTGTCGCCTAAGGCGCATCAAGTGTTATCGCTTTGGAGCAGGGGAGATCCAAGACGCGTGGTTACTTTGATACATAGACCACCCATAATTGGGATCACCTATAGTTGGGATAGCGTTCAGAGAGCTCCTTCGACTTGGGTTCGCTTCTCGACAGACACTTCCTACCTCAATCGTACCGCAGCCCAGCACGGGTAATCAGGTACTTCACAACCATCACCAAACCTAGAGGCCGCCTTATGAAAAAGCAGTATTCTTCACCGGAGATCGTTGAGTTCGGCACTGTCGCTTCGCTGACTGCCGCCATCGGCTCCTCCTCCAGAGACGACCAGAGCGATTTCCCGAACGAGTTTCCGCCGGACACCGGCTCGGGCGACGTCTGCTTCAACGACAATCCCGATAGTGTTTGCTGAGCAGCATTCGTTCGGCAGATAGGCTTCCGCACAACGGCTCCTATCGTCGGCGCTGAATTACTATCAGGACCCGTACGAAGGCCACAACTCTTTGAGGAGTGGCCTTCGTTACATTTAGCGGCGAGCGATGCTTGCTGGTTCGAGCTTTGCTCGGAAAGTCAGTCGGTCTCAGAACCTGCCCTCACGCTCAACGTCCGCCGTGCACCCACGTCCGCCCGAACTCGACTTCGCATACGTAGGCTACGGCCTCCAAGTCCGCTCCGCCGTGCGGCTTCCCGGTTTCGTTGAGGGAGAGGAGCCCGGCCTCCCAGAGGTGCGCATCCTGCAGGAGGAGGTCGCGCCGGAACGGTGGGAGACGTCGAACGACGACGCGTTCCACATCGTGGGCCGGGCGGAAGGAGTGATGCGATTCGAGGTGGAGGGGGGGCGCAAAATCGTTGTGGACCCCGCTCCCGGTGTGGACTCCGATTACGTTCGGGCGATCGTTTCGGGAGAGCTCATGGCGACGCTGCTGCGGCAGCGGGGAATGCTCGCCTTGCACGGGTCGTGCGTGGCGAGGGACGATTACGCTGTCGGATTCATCGGTCATTCGGGGTGGGGGAAATCCACCCTCGCGATGCACTTCGTGCAATGTGGCTATCGGCTGTTGTGCGACGACGTGCTGGCTGTGGAGTTCGAGGGGAAGGAGCCATCGGCGGTACCGGGTTATCCACAGGTTAAGTTGCGAGGCGACTCGGGGGAACGGTTCGTCCGCGGAGATGAATTCGAAGGGCTTCCGACGGCACACTCGGAAACGGACAAGCGTCTCTACGTCTGTGGCGATCAGTTTCAAGATGTAGCGGTGCCGCTACGCAAGCTGTATATCCTCGAGGGGCACACCCGTGCCCAGAACGAGATCGTCTCCCTTTCCCGGCGACAGGCTTTCGTGGAGTTGCTTCGCCACACGCGGGCTTCCAACCTGCTCAAGAGCGACGATATGGCTAGGGCTCACTTGGAGCAACTATCCGCCTTGCTGGAGGTCGTCCCGGTCAGCCTGCTCCACCGCCGCCGGTCGCTCGACTTGTTGCCGGAGCTCTACGCTCTCATCGAGCGAGATGTGGAGCGGAGCTCGCGCTCCGTCGCGGGTCCTTAGCCGACGGCGCCTGACCTCAGGGACGACTCCGTTGCCCGGCAGGTTTCTTAGCCATACTCACGACGCGTAGCCGATGACCAGGGTGCCCAGCACTCGTCCCCGCTCTCTCAGCGAGCTCCGGCTCCGCCTGGGCCACGCGTGGCGGGCCTTGGGGTTGGTGTGGCGATTTTCGAGGGGGTACACGCTGGTCTGGGGGCTCTCGCTGATCGTGCAGGGTCTGGTCCCGGCCGCCATCGTGTATACCACGAAGTGGGTGGTGGACGCGGTAGCCGCTGCCGTGGGCGGCGGTCTGTCCGTGGAGAACGTGGAGCTGGTGCTCGCGCCAGCCGCAGTGATGGGCGCGCTGTTGGTGCTGCAGCAGGGGCTTGCCTCCGTCAGCAGTTGGGTCCAGGCGGCGCAGGCGGAAGTGGTGCAGGACAAGCTCAAGCGGCTTATCCATGCCAAGGCCGTTTCCGTAGACTACGGCTTTTACGAGTCCTCGGAGTACTTCGACCTGTTGCAGGAGGCGAATGCGCAGGCGAGCGCGCGGACGCTGGGCGTGCTGCGGAACCTGGGCACGCTCGTTCAAAGCGCGATTACGTTCAGCTCCATCGCCGTTATTCTAGCCACTTACAGCATCTGGCTACCCCTCGTACTGTTGGTCGGAACGCTGCCGGCGGTCGGCCTCGTGGTGTGGCAGAATCGGAAGCACCATCGGTGGTGGAAAGAGACCACACGCCTGCGGCGCTGGACGAGCTACCTCGACGTGCTGTTCGTCGAGCCACGGTTCGCGGCCGAGATGCGGCTCTACGACCTGGGCGAGCACTTCATGAAGGACTACCAAGACACGCGAGAAGGGCTCCGCCGCGAGCGCCTCAGGTTGCTCAGGGACCAGAACCTGGTGGGCATCGTAGCGCTCCTGCAGGGGTTGCTCGTGACGGCGGGGATCATGGTGTGGATGGGGTGGCGGGCGCTCCAAGGATTGGCCACCCTCGGCGACCTCGCGCTGTTCTATCAGGCGATCAACCAGGGGCAGAGCCTGATGCGGTCCGTGCTGAACAGCGCGGGGCAGATCTACACGGACACGTTGTTCGTCGAGCACCTCTTCCAGTTTCTAGAGATCGAGCCGCAACTCGACGAGGTGGAGAACCCGGCGCCGATGCCGGCGACGTTGCGAGACGGAATCACCTTCGAGGCGATCACGTTCGCCTACCCCGGCAGCCGGGAGCCAGCCGTCGAGGGGTTCGACCTGCACGTGCCGGCCGGCAAGACGACGGCCATCGTGGGCTCGAACGGGGCGGGCAAGAGCACGCTCATCAAGCTGCTCTGCCGGTTCTACGATCCGCAGGAGGGGCGCGTCCTGGCCGACGGCGTGGACGTGCGCTCCGTCTCGAAGTCGGAGTTGCGCCGGCAGATCTCTGTGATGTTCCAGCACCCGGTGCACTACCAAGCGACGGCCTTCGAGAACATCGCCCTCGGCGACCTCGCGGCCGCGGACCGGGCGGACGTAGAGGCGGCGGCGCGAGGGGCCGGGGCCCACGAGCTCATCGAGCGGCTCCCGAGGGCGTACGAGACCGTACTCGGGCGGCTCTTCCCGGAGGGCACCGACCTCAGCGGCGGGCAGTGGCAGCGCGTCGCGCTCGCCCGCGCCTACCTCCGGCAAGCGCCCATCCTGCTTCTCGACGAACCCACGAGCTTCATGGACTCGTGGGCCGAGCACGCGTGGCTCCAGCGGTTTAAGCGACTGGGAGAAGGCCGGACGGTCGTCATCATCACCCACCGGTTCACGACAGCCATGCAAGCCGACATCATCCACGTGATGGAGGGGGGGCGGATCGTGGAGTCGGGGAGCCACGAAGAGCTCGTGGACCGCGGCGGGCTTTACGCCGGATCGTGGCGCGAGCAAATGCGGCAGTCGGGCCGTGAGCCCACCCTAGCGCTCCAACACGACGAGACCGCAGAGCCGGCCTCACAGACCTAGGGGAAACGCTACGGTGAACAGACGAATGCGACGCAGAGCGGTGGAACACGCTCGGGGGCAGAAGCGGCAGGTGGGTATGGGACTCTTCGTAGCGGGCGAAGGACTGCTGCTGCTGCTCGCCGTCGGCGGGCTCGTCGCGCGGTACGTGCCTCCGCATCAGGGCTGGTGGCTGCAACTGCTGGCAGTCGGGCTGCCGCTGCTCGTCGTGCCGCTCGTTGCCGCTGCCTTCGTGGCATCGCAGGTATCGTGGGGCAGCCTCGCCGTCCTCAACGGGATCGTGGCGGTGCTGATCGTCGCCCGACTGGTTCACGTAGACGTCGGCGGTGGGCCGAACGCTTCGCCAGCATTAACCGTGGTGACGTACAACGCCGGGGGGTTTCGAGACGCTCCCCCCGCTCGCGAGGAACTCCGCGGGGTCTTCGCGACGGTCAAGCCGGAAGTCGTCGCGTGGCAGGAGGTGTCGGTGCACAGGTTAGCGGATTCGACCGCCGCTGCGGTGTTGCCCGGAGTCTTACGAGAGGGGATAGGAGGGCTCTCGCACAGCGTGCCGCAGCTGGATCTCGCTCCGGTGAGCGCGCGGCGGAGCGAGCCCGTATCGACGTCGCTCGAAGCGACGGCAGAGGAGGTGGTCTTCCCTCCGCAACCAGAGAGAGAGGGGTACTCGGGGAGCGCGACGCGGACGCAACTCGTCTGGCAAGGGCGAGCTTTCGCGCTCTACAACGTGCACCTGCGCTCATTCAACGAGCGGCCGAGGCCCGCGTCGTGGACGGCGTGGCTGCGCCCCAGCACGTGGCGGGAAGCGGCGGCAGCCATGCGTACGACCTTCCTTCAGCAGGAGCAGGAGGTCGTGCGGCTCCGAGAGGCGTTGGAGGACGAGCGCTTGCCGTACCTGATCTGCGGGGATCTCAACAGCACCCCGAGCAATTGGGCTTACGCTCGCCTCGCCGAAGGTCTCACCGATGCCTATGCGGCAGCCGGAACGGGACTCGGAGCCACATACCATCCGCGTCGTCCGTTGGTGCGGATCGATTACGTGCTTGCGAGCGAGGAGTGGGAGGTGCTGGAGGCGCGCGTCCTCCCTGTCTATGCGTCCGACCACTTGCCCGTGCTAGCGCGTCTGCACTTGAGACCGGGCTTCGATTGAGTGGTCCAGCCTTGAGAAGCCGTTTGGGATTCACGCCCGTGGGCTGCGAGCGGCTACGGACGGCCCCGTCTGCGTTGCGCTCGTCGTCCGATCCCAGAGCGGGACGAGGGGCCCTCGGCTTCTCGGGAGGCGTGACACCGCGAGGGCGTAGCGGAAGCTATAAAGCAGCGGAAGCTATAAATCGATAGGGTCCGCTCTCGGCGTATCTTGATCTAGGGGAGGCGGTGCGTGGGCTCTGGAGCACCGGCCTCTGTTCCCCGGCTCACGAAGTGATTACGATATCCGTTCCTTTGCTTCCGAGGGGGCCTGCTGAGGCGGCCGACCAACGGGCCGATCAATGGATTTGCTCACCGGATCTGCGAACACCGGGTCTACGAACGAGGAAAGGAATGATGGCAGGTGCTGACGACGTCAGAGGTCGCTCGGAGTACGAGTTGCTGTCGCTCCTCAGCCGGACGGTGCTGGAGGGGGCGCAGAGGGAGCGGGCCGAGGAGCTCCTGGGCACGGGGAAAATCGATTGGGGCTACCTGACGCACATCGCTGGGTATCACGGCGTCCAGCCCCTGCTCTACTATCAACTGCGGAGCATGGCGGCGGAGTCGGTCGACGAGGGCACCCTGAACAAACTCCGACGGGTGGTCGGTGCTCGGTCCGCGCACAGCATGATGTTGGAGAACGAGTTGGGGCAGCTCGCGGGCTTCTTCGCGGAAGAGGGCGTCCCCCTCCTCGCCATCAAAGGCCCCGTGCTCGCCCAGAGCGTCTACCGGAGCGTCGCGCTCCGCCCCTTCGTCGATCTCGACCTCGTCGTCCGCCGCGACGACTTCAGACGCGTGGAGGCGTTGCTGCAAAGCAGGGAATACCGGGACCTCCCGCTGAACCCCTTCCAGAAAGCCAGCTACCTCTTTATCCACGGGCAGTACACCTTCTGGCGGCGCGTCGCCGGCATGGGGGCCGCCGTCGTCCTGGACATCCACACGGCGATCATGCCTCCGGGGTACTCGTACGCTGAAGACTTCGATGACCTCTTCGCACGCTCCACGACGCTGCCGATGGCGGGCACGGAGATCCACATGCTCGAGCGCGAAGACCTGCTGATGGTGCTCTGCTACCACGGGCTCAAAAACCGCTGGGACCGGCTCAAGTACATCTGCGATGTGGCCGAGTCCATCCGGGCCTATCCCGATCTGGACTGGGATACGGTGTATGGAAGGGCCCACGCCATGCACAGCGAGCGCGTGCTGAGGTTGGGCCTCGCCCTGGCCCGGCGACTCTTGGACGCGCCGCTTCCGGGCGAGATAGCGCGGGACGTGCAGCGGGACCGGCGGGTCGGACCGTTGGCGGCGGAACTGATGGGGCGGATGCCCGAGCAGCCGCACATGAAGGTCGAGCCGTACCTCGACAGGGTGCGGCTGAACGTCCTCGCGCAGGACGGGGTCGTGGGCGGGCTTCGCTACGGCGGCTATGCCGCCGCGCGCCGGGTGTCCGAGCTGTACATCCCGGGGGACGCCTGAGCGGCGGGTCTCGTCCGGTGGGCCCCGTCCGGTGGGCCCCGTCCGGTGGCGCCTCGCGCTCAGTAGGCGACGAGCACGAACGCGGGGCGCGGCGTCAGCCGGATGCCGGGGGCGGGGAAGTGGCCGTAGTGGAGCCACCCGGCGATCGTATCCCACACCTTCCCCTCGAACGGCAGGATCGTCGGTTCGATGTCGAGGGCGAGGTAGACGTAGCTCGTGGTGAGGAACTCGTGCTCGTCGAGGTCGCGCGCGCCGTAGCCGACGGCGAGGTTCAGCCACTCGGGGAAGACGTGCTTCGCCGCGTCGGGCGCGAGGCCGTGGAGGTTCGCCGTCAGCCAGAGCGTTTGCCCGGCGTAGTCGTCGGTGAAGTTCTTGCCCTCCCACCCGCTCGGCCAGTAGCTCGCCTTGACGGTGAACGGTTCGAGCGCGGGCACGAACGCCTTCGCCGTGGTGAAGCCGACCCCGATCGTGTTGAAGGCGAGGTCGCCGGGGGAGAACCCCCACCGCGGGCCGAAGCCGTCGAGGACTTCGTAGTAGAGCATCTGGGTCCACGCGGCGCCCGCGCCCCAGAGGATCGCGTCGCGCTCGCTCAGCCCGGCCCAGCGGAAGGAGGCGCGGTAGAAGCGGGTGAAGAACGCCGAGGAGTAGATGTGACCGAATTTGTCCGACCAGCGGACGTAGTCCCAGTCGTTGAGGATGCGGAACTCGGGGTTGCGTTCGGCCCACCAGCGGCGGCGCTGCGTCTCGAGCACGGCGAGGCCGCCGCCGACGCTGAGCCCGGTGACGGCGACGAGCCGCAGAGGATCGAGGTGGGATTCGGCGGCCGGGGGTGAGAGGGGGGGCGAGTCGGCCAGGGCGAGGCGCACGCTGTCGGGCGAGAGGGAGCGGGCGGAGTCGGAGGCGAGAGGGGGGGCGAGGGCCTGCTGCGCCGAAGCGGGAGCGGTACCGATCGCCAGGAGCAGCACGAGCACGCCCCGGAGTCTCGCCGCCCGCTGCAGACGCCGCGGGCGAACCGGAGAGAGGGAAGGGGTAGAACGGGGGCGCACGAAGATGAGGTCGCTGTCGAACTGCAGAGAGACGGCAAGCTACGGAAAAGGCGTAGCGGATACGGCAGGACGGGCCGAGGCGGCGGGGTCACCGTGCAGGCGGAGGGGCAGGACCCTACGCCTCCCGCACACCGTTTAGAGCGAGCCACGTCGTGCATCGCTCCTCACGCCTCTCCGTCCTCACTCCTGCTCGTTTCATGTCGCTAAAGACCATCGGTGGGATGCTGGGGGAGACGGTCGCCCGCTTCGTCGCGGACGAAGCGCCGCGGCTCGCCGCCGCCCTGGCGTACTACACCGCGATCTCCCTCGCCCCGCTCCTGCTCGTCTTCGTCGGGGTGATGGGGCAGGTGCTCGGCCGCGAGGCGGCCCGCGGGGAGATCGTCGGGCAGATCGACGGGACGATCGGGCCGGAGGCGGCGGAGCTCGTGCAGCAGGCGCTCGAGGCCGCAGGCCGCGACAACTCCGGCGTCGTGGCGACGGTCGTCGGGGCGGTGGTGCTCTTCATCGGGGCGACGACGGTGTTCGTGAACCTCAACGGCTCGCTCAACACGATCTGGGGCGTCGAGCCGGAGCCGGGGCAGGGCGGGCTGCTCCGGCAGGTCGGCAACTTCTTCCTCAACCGTCTGACCACGTTCGTGGCGCTCCTCGGCATCGGCTTCTTGCTGCTCGTCTCCTTCATCGCGAGCGCGGGGATTGAGGCGGCGGCGTCGTTCTTCTCAGACCAGCTCCCCGTGCCGCCGGGGACGCTGCGGCTGGTCAACATCGGCGTCTCGCTCGGGGTCGTCACCCTGCTCTTCGCCTACATCTACCGGACCATCCCGGACGTCCGGCTCGACTGGCACGACGTGTTCGCGGGCGCCTTCATCACGGCGTCCCTGTTCACGTTAGGGAAGTACTTCATCGGGCTGTACCTCGGCAACACCTCCGTGGGGTCGACGTACGGCGCGGCCGGCGCGCTCATCGTCCTGCTCGTGTGGGTCTACTACTCCGCGCTGATCTTCTTCTTCGGGGCCGAGTTCACGCAGGTCTACGCCAACAGGCGGGGGAGCGCGCTCCGACCAGCGGCGGGCTTTCAGAAAAAAGGCGCTGCGAGGCCGTCGAGTGCACGCGACGAGGCAGGGGCGGAGAGCGCTGCGTGACATGGGCAGACCTGTGTATATTGCCCCGGCTGAGGTTTAAGCAGCCAGGGCGGCATCTCACATCACGACGAGCATATCGAAGCAGGGGTGGTCTTATGGCTAAGGAGAGCAAGAACGACGGACTCATGCAGGTGCTGGTCGTAGACGACCACCCCATCGTGCGCCACGGGGTCGTGCAGCTCATCAACCAGACGCACGGGCTGGAGGTGGTCGCGCAGGCGGGGACCGCGGCGGAGGCGCTGAAAATCGCCGAGGCCGGGGGGATCGACCTCGCCGTGGTGGACGTCTCGCTGCAGGGCGTGAGCGGGCTCGAGCTCGTCAAGCAGATCCGCGAGCGCGGGATCGACATGCCGATCCTCGTGATGTCGATGCACGACGAGTCGTTCTACGCCGAGCGGGCGCTGCGGGCGGGCGCGCAGGGCTACGTGATGAAGCAGCGGGCGACGGCCGAGATCGCCACGGCCATCGAGCGCGTGCTCGGCGGCGACCTCTACCTCAGCGACGCCCTCTCGGCCAAGCTGCTGCGCCGCGTCGTCGACGGCGACGAGGGGGACGAGCCGGGAGGCGCGTCCCAGCTCTCCGACCGGGAGCTGGAGGTGCTGCAACTCCTCGGCCAGGGCGTCCCCACGCGCGAGGTGGCCGACCGGCTGAACCTGAGCGTGAAGACCATCGAGTCGTACCGGGCCAACATCAAGCGGAAGCTGGAGCTCAAGAACGCGACGGAGCTCATGCAGTACGCCGTGAAGTGGGTCCAGACGTCGGGCAACATGACCTGACGCCGGCCTCCCCCTTTTTGTCGTCAGCCCGTGGGAGAGAATCGGGCTCTCCCCTAGAAACGAAGGGGGGAGGCGCCCGTTTTTATTCGGAGGCATAGTTCTTATTTAGATATTGCGCCGTTCGCCGTTGGCCAGGCGGCGAGGGCGTATCTA